>DATNBQ010000286.1:0-11229 GCA_035571955.1 Urbifossiella sp.
ATCGGACCGGGCGGCGGAACGCGGACCGGCGGTTCGGGAAGCGGTTCGCACACCACACAGCGCGGCACGACCATCGAGTATGGCGGAGCCGGTGCGAAAGGAACCACGGGAGGAGGAGTCAACTACGGGAAGGGCGTCGGAGGTGTTCAGGTCACCACTCCGGGTGGAAGGGAAGTTTCCAAGGTCGGCACGGCCGGCGGCGCGGTGGGGCCGGGCGGGAAAGCGGCCGGGAGCAAGAGCGGCGCTGTCGTCGGCAGCGGTCCGGGCGGGTCGTTCGGCTCCGCGTATCACGGCGGCGTGGCCGTCGGTCCCCAGGGCGCGGCGGCGGCAGGCGGCCGCGTCGGCACGGCAACGGGTCCGGGCGGAAACACAGTCGCTGGCGGCGGTCGCGCGGCCGCGGCGACCGGACCCTATGGCGCTGCTGCGGTCGGAGCCGGCGCCGCGCGCACCGCAACTGGTACCTACTATCGTTCCGCGGCGGCCGTCAGCGGTCAAGGATCGACCGTCCGACAGAACTTCCGGAACTTCGCCCAGGAGAATCCTCTCCTTGCCGCTCGCTGGATCGGACCGACCTGGAGGCCGGTGACATGGGCCGCGCTGGCTGGCTTCGCCGGCTACGCCGCCGAACCGCCCTACTACGACTACGGCGAAAGCGTGGTCTATCAGACCGACGCCGTCTACGTGAACGGCGAATCGGTCGGTACTCCGGAGCAATACACGCAGCAGGCGACCGAGCTTGCCAACGTCGGCGTGGAGTCAAAAGCCGACCCGAAGGCCGGCGAGTGGCAAACGCTCGGGGTGTTCGCCATGGTCGGCGAGGGCGAGGAGAAGTCCACGAATCTCTTTCAACTCGCGCTCAACAAGGACGGTGTGATTCGGGGAGAATACTACAACGCATTGACCGACACGACCGAGCCGGTTTATGGATCGGTAGACAAGAAAACGCAGCGCGCGGCGTGGTCGGTGGCGGAACGGAAATTCCCGGTCTACGAGACTGGAATCGCCAACTTGACCAGGGACGAGACCACCATGCTCGTCCATTTTTCGAAGGCAAAGTCCCAACAATACGCGCTGGTCCGGCTGCAGCAACCCGATGCGAAAGCCCCATAAATCGTGGCGTCGGGGACGCAGTGTTGGCATTTATTGAGCGTCGGCAAAGTAATGACAGGCACCAGCCACCCAAAACCTCTTCCCCGTTCTCCGGGGGAGAAGTCGAATTGAAGTTGCGAATGCAACTTCAATTTGGGTGAGGGGGTTATTGAGACACACGGTAGCGCCCCCTCACCCGCCATGCCGATGCTGCGCATCGACATGGCGGCCTCTCCCCCTCAAGCGGGGGCGAGGTGGGGGCTGGTTGGCTCAATGTCATTACTTTGAGTACTGTCAATAGCCCTGAGACGGAGACCGCGCAAACAGGTGCAACGTCATGACAGTAGCGACGGCCCATGGTCGACCGTTTCCACTCGGTGCGTCCGTCGTGGAGGGAGGCGTTAACTTTAGCCTCTTCTCCCGCACGGCCGCGGGCGTGGAACTTCTGCTCTTCGATCGGGTCGATTCGATGCCGACCCGTTCGATGCACCTCGATCCGATCGCCAACCGGACGTACCACTACTGGCACTGCTTCGTCCCCGGTGCGGGTGCGGGGCAACTCTACGGCTACCGGGTGAGCGGATCGTTCGATCCGGCGAGGGGGTTGCGTTTCGATCCCTCCAAGCTGCTGCTCGACCCGTATGGCCGCGGCGTGGCGACTCCGGAGGGATACACGCCCGAGGCCGCGCGACACCCCGGCGACAACAGCGCCACGGCCATGAAAAGCGTCGTGGTGGATTCATCCGCATACGACTGGGAAGGCGACGCGGCGCCGCGCCATCCGTCGGCTCGGACCGTCATTTACGAGATGCACGTTCGCGGATTCACGCGACACCCCAGCTCCGGCCTGAAGGAGCAGATTCGCGGCACCTACGCCGGATTGGCCGAAAAGATCCCGTACTTGAAGGACCTCGGCATCACAGCAGTCGAACTGCTGCCGATCCATGCATTCGACCCGCTGGCCTGCCCCGCGGGACTCGTCAACTATTGGGGATATCAGCCGGTCAACTACTTCTCGCCGCACCCACAGTACAGTTCGCGCCAGGATTCCCTCGGTCCCGTCCACGAATTCCGCGACATGGTGAAAGCCCTCCATCGCGCCGGGATCGAGGTGATTCTCGACGTCGTGTTCAATCACACGGCGGAGGGCAATCACGACGGGCCGACCCTGTGCTACAAGGGGATCGACAACCCCAGCTACTACATCCTCGAAAACGGCGGCCATCGCTATGCGGACTATTCCGGATGCGGCAACACGCTCAACGCCAACCACACTGTCGTTCGTCGAATGATTGTAGATAGCCTGCGTTATTGGGTCTCCGAGATGCACGTGGATGGCTTCCGGTTCGACCTGGCGTCGATTCTGTCGCGCGGCTCGGATGGCCGCCCGCTGCCCGATCCGCCGGTGCTGTGGGATATCGAGTCGGACCCCGTGCTGGCGGGTACGAAGTTGATTGCCGAGGCGTGGGACGCGGCGGGGCTCTATCAAGTCGGGAGTTTCGTCGGCGATGCTTGGAAAGAATGGAACGGCCGCTTCCGGGACGATGCCCGCGACTTCTTCCGCGGCGAGCCCGGAGCCGTAGCCAGGTTGGCCGACCGCATGCTCGGCAGCCACGCGGTTTATGCCCACAAACGGCGCGAGGCCGAGCAAAGCGTCAACTTCGCGACCTGCCACGACGGGTTCACGCTCAACGACCTCGTCAGCTACAACGACAAGCACAACGAGGCAAACGGCGAAGACAATCGCGATGGCGAGGGGCACAACCGAAGCTGGAACTGCGGGGTCGAGGGGCCGACGGATGCGCGGGAGATCGAGTCGCTCCGCGACCGCCAGGTGAAGAATTTCCTGACGGTCACGCTGATGTCGCTCGGCGTGCCGATGATCCTGATGGGCGACGAAGTGCGGCGCACTCAGTCCGGGAATAACAACGCTTATTGCCACGACAACGAGGCCAACTGGTTCGACTGGTCGCTCGTGGAAAAGCACGCGAGCATCCACCGATTCGTCAAGCACCTGCTCGCCCGCCGACTCCTGCGCGACGTTCGCCACGAACGCGAGCGGACGAGCCTGACCGCTCTGCTCGGACAGGCGAAGATGGCCTGGCACGGAACGAAGCTCGATCAGCCCGACTGGGGCGACAGCTCGCGCGGCGTCGCTCTCAGCGCGGAGCTTCAAAGCGAAAAGCTTGTCTTCCACCTCATTCTGAATGCATACTGGGAGCCGCTTGAATTCGAGCTCCCGCCCGCGGGCGGTCCGTGGCGCCGGTGGATCGATACGTTCTTCGGCTCGCCGGAGGACATCGTCGAGTGGCAGACCGCCCCGACGGTCGCGGGCACTGTGTATCGGGCCGGCCCGCGGTCGGTCGCGATGCTGTACGCGCCGGCGAACTCGCCGAATCCCAAGGACTAGCGCGGCGCCCACAGGACGCTCCGCTGCAGTCGCTTAACGAAGAACCGAACTCATCGAGAGAGTGCCATGTCATTTCGCTCAATCTTTATCGCCCTGGTGATCGGATTCGGGCTGGTGCTTGCGGGGTTCCTCATTAATCGGCAGCGCCCCGCCAGTGATACTTCGCAAGGAACGGCGGCGCTGGTCCGCGCGACCGGGAAGTGCGCCGAGTGCCATGCCGGTCGGCAGTACTCGATCGTTCACGAGTACGAACTGAGTGCTCACGCCGCGAAGGGCGTCAATTGCCTCGAATGCCATCAGCCCACGGCCAATCAAGGCAAGCTCGATCATCATGGGTTCACGATCGCGCACAAGGTCACTGCTGCCAATTGCCGGGGCTGCCACGAGACGGAATATCAGCAATTTCTGCGGAGCCGCCACGCCGCACCGTCGTGGGCGGCCGTCTACGGCGAAAAGGGCCTCTCCGCGGAGCAGGTCGAATTCTCCGAAAAGTACCATCCCGGCGCCTGCAAGCGGCCCGCGAATTCTTTAGTCGCCTTGGAAGGCGCGTCGTCCGTCGTCAGCGGTTGCGTCAAATGCCACGGGGTCGGCAAACCGAACACCGACGGATCGATCGGCAACTGCACCGCGTGCCACACCCGCCACACGTCATCCGTCGAGATCGCCCGTTTGCCAACGACATGTGGGCAGTGTCACATGGGGCCGGATCATTCGCAGCTCGAGATTTACAACGAATCGAAGCACGGCGTCATGTTCGCCGCCCAGAAGAGCCACCTGAAACTCGGCGTCGATCCGAAGAAGCTCTCCTCGCGAGACATGTTCGTTCCCACCTGCGCCACTTGCCACATGAGCGGCCTGAACGGTCAGAAGGTCACGCACGACCCGAGCGAGCGGCTCTCGTACTTGCTCGCGGCTGAAATCTCTCCGAAGCGCCCGGGCTATGCGCTCGCCCAGGCGAACATGAAAGAGACCTGTACGCAGTGCCACACCTCCGCGGTCGTGGATCGCGTCTATGCCGAGGCGGAGCAGGCCGTTGCCAGCACCAATGAAAAGGTGAAGGCCGCGAAGGAGATTTACGAGAGCCTGCGCGCCGA
The DNA here is from genome assembly GCA_035571955.1 of Urbifossiella sp. Taxonomy (GTDB): domain Bacteria; phylum Planctomycetota; class Planctomycetia; order Gemmatales; family Gemmataceae; genus Urbifossiella. The sequence goes on from DATNBQ010000286.1 coordinate 4,594, forward strand.
CAAAATCATCGAAGGCCCGCCATTCTCGCACCCGATCGACTTCCTCTACTTCGACCTCTGGCACTACTACGGACGCACCGCCAAGCACGGGGCCTTCATGGGCGGCCAAGACTTCGCGCAGTGGCACGGGAATTACCCGATCCTCCAGCACACCGTCGAACTCAAGGCGCAGGCCAGCGAACTGAGGAGGCACCATGCCAAGGGAAAATAAATGGTATCGGGCGCCCGCGGTGTGGTTGGAAGCCTTCGTGATCGTGAACCTAGGGTTCCTGACGCTCGACATTTATCTCGCGCACTCGATCAATCAGTTTCGCCACGAGGCGGAATACATTCCGTACTGGTTCTCGATGATCGCGCCGCCCGTGTTACTGTTGGGTCTGCTCCTCGGCGAAGGCTGGGGGCTGACCGCGGTGTGGCGCGACGTCGGCCATCTCGTCGGCTGGTGTGCCATCATCATCGGACTGGTTGGGGTCGTCCTGCATCTCGATAGCCGCTTCTTCTACGAGCGATCGATCAAGAGCCTGGTCTACGCGGCGCCGTTCGCCGCTCCGCTGGCCTACACGGGGCTGGGAATGTTGCTCCTCGTGAATCGCATGGTAGACCGGCGTTCGGAAGAGTGGCCGCGCTGGGTGCTGCTGCTGGGACTGGGCGGCGTCGTCGGCAACTTCGTCTTCAGCCTCACGGACCACGCCCAGAACGGCTTCTTTCACAAGACCGAGTGGATTCCAGTCGCGAGTAGTGCGCTCGCGGTCGGCTTTCTCGTCACGATTTACATCACGCCGGTGACGAGGAGATTCCTGGCATTGTGTGGGATCGTTCTCTTGATCCAGGCGGCTGTCGGGTTGCTGGGTTTCTTCTTACACAACCGCGCCAACCTACATGGCCCATCGCCCAAGGCGTTGGACAATTTCGTGTTCGGCGCCCCCGCGCTCGCGCCGATGCTGTTTCCCAATCTGGCGCTCTTGTGCGGCATCGGCCTGTGGGTGCTGCGCGACCACCTTCCCCGAAGCGAAGTTTCGGAACCGGCTTCGGCCGCCTGATCGCTTCACGACGCGCCGCTTCCCACCAGGACTGGTTCCAGGCGCTGGCTGGCGGACGGGATCGGCACTTCAACGACTGCCGCGGCCTTGCCCAGTTTCTCCATCTGCTCGGCAGTCGTCGTGGCGAACAGGTGCATGGTCCGGGCGATGATCCCCGTCCACCCGGTCTGGTGGCTGGCCCCGAGGCCGGCGCCGTTGTCGCCGTGGAAGTATTCGTAAAAGAGAACGTGGTCCCGCCAGTGCGGGTCGGTCTGAAACTTCTCCGCCCCGCCGTACACGGGCCGGCGGCCAGTCTTGTCCTTCAGGAAGATGGCGGCCAGGCGGCGGCCGATTTCCTCCGCCACCTCATACAGGTTCATGAGCCGCCCCGATCCCGTCGGGCATTCGACCGTGAAGTCGTTGCCGTAGTACGCGTAGTACTGAATCAGGGCCCGGATGATGAGGGCGTTCACGGGCATCCAGATCGGCCCGCGCCAGTTCGAGTTCCCGCCGAACATCCCCGAGTCGGACTCGGCCGGCAGGTAGTCCACGCGGTACTCCTGGCCGCCGACGTTCGTCACGAACGGATGCTTCTCGTGATACCGCGATAGCGAGCGGAGGCCGTAGGGGCTGAGGAACTCGTTCTCGTCGAGCATCTTCTCGAGCACCCGGCGGAGTTTCCCTTCGTCGAGGATGGAGGCGAGCCGGCGGCCGCGCACTCCGGGCAGTAGCGGGTTGTGGATGGCGCTGGAAAGTTCCGGGCGGGTGTCGAGGAACCACTGGAACCGCTCCGCGATCTCCGGGTACTTGGACAGGGCGCCTTTGCCGTCGAACACCGTGGCGGCACATAGCGGCAGGAGCCCGACCATGGACCGCACCTTCAACCGTTCGGCCCGGCCGTCGGGCAACCGCAACACATCGTAGAAGAAGCCGTCCTCTTCATCCCACATGCCCGTCTCGCCGCCCAGGTGCGTCATGGACGAGGCGATCCAGATGAAGTGCTCGCAGAATTTGAGGGCCATGTCCGCGTAATCCGGGTCGGTCATCGCCAGTTCCGAGGCGATTTCCAGCATATTCTGCGAGAACAGCGCCATCCAGGCGGTGCCGTCGGCCTGCTCCAGGTAACCGCCAGTTGGTAAGGGCGAACTGCGGTCGAACACACCGATGTTGTCCAACCCGAGGAAGCCGCCTTCGAATACATTCCGGCCGGTGCGGTCCTTGCGGTTCACCCACCAGGTGAAGTTGAGCAGCAACTTCTGGAAGCTGCTCTTGAGCCAGTCCCGGTCGCCATCGCCGGTCTTCGTCTTCTCCAGGGCGTAGGTGAACATCGTCGCCCAAGCGTGGACTGGCGGGTTTACGTCTCCGAAGTTCCACTCGTAGGCCGGGATCTGCCCGTTCGGGTGCATGTACCGCTCCCGGAGCATCAGCTTGAGTTGCTGCTTGCCGAAGTCCGGGTCGACGAGGGAAAGGGCGAGGACGTGGAATGCGAGATCCCAGGCCGCGTACCACGGATATTCCCATTTGTCCGGCATCGAGATGATGTCGCCGTTGTACATGTGGTGCCACTGGTCGTTGCGCGGCGACTGCTTGCGGCTCGTCTTGAACGGACCGCAGCCGCGCTCCTCCAGCCACTTATCCACGTCGTAGTGGTAAAACTGCTTGCTCCATAGCATTCCAGCGAGCGCCTGCCGCATGACGTTCGCCTCGTCGGCGCCGACCGAAGTCGGAATGACTCCGGCGTAGAAATCGTCGGCTTCCGCCCGCCGCGCCTCCATCACTTCGTCGAACCCGTCGCCGAACGGTGCGACCTTCGACCCATTCGTAAGCACGATTGCGGCCGGAGCGACATCCGAGAGTCGAAGTCGGATCACGCGACATTCGCCGGGCGGCACGGCGATTCGATAATGGGCGGCGGCCTTCGTCCCCACCTTCTCGGAATTGATCGCCCCGTGCTGACCATGGACGACGTAGTTGTTGATTCCATCCTTGACGAACGGTGTGCGGTTCGGGACGCCGAAGATTCGCAGGGTATTCGTCTCGTTCTCGGTGAAGAGGAGCGGGGCATCGCCCTCGCAGTACAGGAACCGTTCGCCGAGCGCTCGATGGGAGGCCCGGATCACCGATCGGCTTGGGGGACCGGCAATCTCCGCGAGTGCCGGCCGCTCCGGGCCGGTGTTCCAGGCCCACTCGTTCCGGAACCACAGAGTCGGCAGGACGTGGAGATCGGCCGCGTCGGGGCCACGGTTGTGGACGGTGATCCGGACGAGAACGTCGTCGGGCGACGACTTGGCGTACTCGACGAATACGTCGAAGTATCGGTCGTCGGCGAATGCACCGGTGTCGATCAGTTCGTATTCGTAGTCGGCGCGGCCCCGCTTCTTACTGGTATCGACGAGGTCGGCGTATGGGAACGCCGCCTGCGGATACTTATAGAGCCACTTCATGTACGAGTGTGTGGGGGTGCTGTCGAGGTAAAAGTAATACTCCTTGACGTCCTCCCCGTGGTTACCCTCGGCGTTGGTCAGGCCGAACAGCCGTTCCTTCAATATCGGGTCGGCGCCGTTCCACAGGGCGAGGGCAAAGCACAGGTGCTGCTTGTCGTCCGAGATGCCGGCCAATCCATCCTCGCCCCACCGATAGGCCCGCGACCGGGCTTGATCGTGGGAGAAGTAGTCCCAGGCATTCCCTCCCTCGCTGTAGTCTTCGCGGACTGTCCCCCACTGTCGTTCGCTCAGGTAGGGCCCCCACTTCTTCCATGGGGTTTGCTGCGCCTCCCGGAGTCGGGTCTGTTCAGCGTTCATGAGTGTACTCTTCTGAGAATAACTATCCGATTGGTCGCGTTGGAATCGCCGAGTTGGTCTATGCGAACTTGCTGCGTGACATGTGATTGGGGCTGCGTACCGTCTTTCTTGCCCCTGAAGCGGCGGTCCTTACCGATGTCGAATCGCAATATCGCTGAGAGTTGATCCCGCTTGGAAAACTGCGATTCCGCCTCTCTCGGCCCGCGCCGGTTGACTTCCACCACAGGAAGGTAACCAAACCCGCGGCTCCGCACAAGCCTTCAAGTTTTTTTTGAGCCGGCGAGCGCAACAAGATCCGCTGGGGGATTCTTGGATGTTTCTGGGTGGCACCGGCTTCCAGCCGGTGTGTCTTAACTTGCACCGGCTTCCAGCCGGTGTGTCTTAACTTGCACCGGCTTCCAGCCGGTGTGTCTTAACTTGCACCGGCTTCCAGCCGGTGCCACCCAAGAATCGGCTTCAAGTACTACATCCCCCCACAGATTCTTGCTGCACCCTAGCCGGCCTCTGTGAGGCCGGATCGGCATCGGGATACGGCCTCACAGAGGCCGGCTACAATGCACGACTGCGAGGGGTCAAATTGCGAAGTATCGGATGCCTGCCAGGCGGTGACGGAGGTCGTTGCGAAAGTCGGGATGCGCCACGGAGATCAGGAGGTTGCCGCGCTCGCGCAGACTCTTCCCGTGCAGATTCACAGCGCCGTACTCCGTGACGATCCAGTGAACGTGGCCGCGGGTCGTGACGACGCCGGCGCCGCCCGTCAGTTCGGGAACGATCCGCGAGATCGTCCCTCCCTTCGCGGTCGAAGGCAGCGCGATGATGGCCTTCCCCTCGCGGGACAGCGCGGCGCCGCGCATGAAATCCATCTGCCCACCGATGCCGCTGTAGATGCGATGGCCGATGGAATCGGCGCACACTTGGCCCGTGAGATCGATCTGGATTGCCGAATTGACGGCGACCATGCGGTCGTTCTTGCGGATCAGGGCCGTGTCGTTGGTGCGATCGCAGGAATGGAATTCGACGGCCGGGTTGTCGTGGACGAAGTCGAAGAGGCGGCGGCTGCCGTTGATGAAGCTCGTGACGATGCGGCCCGCATGAACTCCCTTGAAGCGGTTGGTGATCGCTCCGCAATTCACGAGGTCGATGAGCCCGTCCGAGAACATTTCGGTGTGAACTCCGAGGTCGCGCTTGTCCTTGAGGGCGGCGAGGACGGCGTCCGGGATTCCGCCGATGCCGAGCTGGAGGCATGCGCGGTCCGGAATCAACTCGGCAATTAGCGCGGCGATGCTCTTTTCCACGCTGTTGGGCGGCTCGGGAAGATGTTCGTGAAGCGGGCGATCGGTCGCCGTCCACCGCGTCAGTCGCGACTGCGCTACGAACGAGTTTCCAAGCGTCCGGGGCATCTGCTCGTTCACCTCGGCGATCACGAGCGGAGCGATATCGACGGCGGCCCGAGCCACATCCACGGAGGTGCCCAGACTGTGGAACCCATGGCGGTCCGGCGGGGAAAGTTGCACGAGGGCGGCGTCGAGCTTCACGATTCCGGAATGGAATAGCCCGGGGATATCGGAGAGAAAGATCGGGACGAAATCGGCTCGGCCGGCGGCCACGGGTTCGCGCAGCGGTTCGCCCGTGAAGAGCGAAACCGCGCGAAACTGTTTCTCCTTTCCCGGCTTGGTATGTGGATTCGGTCCGGCGGTGTGCAGGTGATAGACCGTTACGTTCTCGAGATCGATGCGCTCCGCCAGTGCTTCCAGCAAGGGCGTCGGCGTGGCGGCCGCGCCGTGCACGAACACCGTCATACCGCTCTGAATCGAGGAGACTGCGTCGAGTGCGGTCATTTCAGTTCCTCGCCAGTCGAGTCGATTCGCGCGATGGCGAATCGCAAAAGCGACTTGGAATCGGAGATACTTTATTCGGACGATGGCAAAGCCGTACAACTACATATATATGCGGGCCGTTCCTCAGTCGTAACCCTGACGGGCCTGACGAGCCCACGGGAAGCCTCCAGGGTCCCGGCGGTCAGCCGAATTCGTGGGCAGGCTCGATTTTGTGGGCAAGCCCTCCAGCGGATTCGGATTGTAACGGTCGCATGGGTGCGATCGTGCCGGATTTACCGGTTCGGCAGTTGCAAGAGTGGGACAAACTTCCCACAATGGCCATCATCAGACGACCATAAAATTCGAGCGGCCACACATTCGGGCGAATACTCATCGCCCGGCAAAGGCGCGTCGTGAACGACATCCTTCGCGAGTTTCTCCTTGAAACCCACGAGAATCTGAGCCAACTCGATCTGGATCTCGTGACTCTTGAAAAAGAGCCGGGTGAGCGCGAGACGCTGGCGCGCGTCTTTCGCACGCTCCATACCGTGAAAGGGACGGCCGGGTTTCTCGGCTTGACCAAGCTGCAAGGAATCGCGCACGCCGGCGAGAACCTGCTTGGCCGGTTGCGGGCTGGCGAACTGCCGTTTACTCCCGAGACCGCTTCGGCCCTGCTCGGCGTGGTGGACGCCATCCGCCGCATCCTCGCGGCCCTCGAAGCGAAGGACGGCAATGAAGAAGGCAGCGGCGACTTTACACCGGTGGTCCGCGCGGTCGAACGCTTGACCGCGGCGAACGCCAAGAGTGCTGTCGCAACTCCCAGGGTTCCCGCCGCTGCACCGGCAGTCGCCACGCTCCCGCCGCCCGTTTCCATGGCGATGCCCGCGTCGCCGCGCTCCACCGAGATTCCGGCCGCGCCGGCCGAAGCCCGCGGCGCCGCCGTCACCGATTCCAGCATCCGCGTCGATGTCGGCTTGCTCGACAAGCTGATGAACCTCG
>DATNBQ010000287.1:0-10068 GCA_035571955.1 Urbifossiella sp.
GACTGGCGAACTTGGCGGCGAAGGAGGATACTGATTTCATGGCATCCGGGTGGTTTCAGGTGACTGTGTGGTAACAATCATTCTGGGGAACCGGATGCCTACTTTCTTCTTCTTGGGGCGGTGGGCAAAGCCCACGTTAAGATTCAGCCGCGCGGCGGAGCCGAGCGCTCCCCGGTGTGGCGGTCGTAAATAGCGCGAATGGCGGCGCGGACATCGCGAAGTTCGGCCAGGAAGCGCTCGGGGGAATCGAAACCGAGGCGGCGGGCCAGCTTGGCCAGGTCGGCCGGATTGTCCGGAACCTCCGTGAGCGGGCGATCAGTGACGATGCGGAGGCGGGCCTCCACGAGCCGCAGGAACGAATACCCGTTCCGCAGGGCAGCGACATCTTCGAGCGGCAAGAGGCCGGCCGCGGCGATGGCATCGAGCGCTTCCCAGACGTTCGCCCGCAAAATGTCCGGATGCTCGCGGCCGCATTCGATCTGCAAAAGCTGCACGAGGAACTCGACATCGGTAAGGCCGCCGCGGCCGCGTTTGAGGCTGCGCGGGCTCGCGCTGGCTTCCAGTTTCTCGCGCATGCGGCGCACCTCGTTTGCCAGCCGCGGCGAAGCCGATTCACCCAGAAGCGCCGCATGCACGCGCTCCATGACCGCTTCGCCAAACGCCGCATCGCCGCGAATCACCCGCGCCCGGCCGAGCGCCTGCCGTTCCCATAACTGGGCGGTCCCGGTCGCGAAGTAGCGGTCGAATTCGCTCAGCGGCAACACGAGGGTCCCGGACTTACCCGTCGGCCGCAATCGCATATCCACGGAATAAAGCCGCCCCATCGGCCCGATCGCGCTGAGCATCCGAATGACGCGCTGCGCCAGTTCCGTGAAGTAATAAGCGTTGGTCGTGGCGCTCGTCGAAGTTTCGCCGTCGGCCTCGTAAACGAGCAGCAAATCGAGATCGCTGTGATAGCTGATCTCGCGGCCGCCGAGTTTGCCGAACCCAAGGATGGCGTAGCGACAGGGCTCGCCGCTTGCCGTGGGTACTCCCCACTTCTCGCGGATCTTCGGTTCCACCAGTTCGACGACCTGGTTCAATAGCGCGTCGGCGACATCCGATAATCCGAGCGTGGTCTGGCGAATGTCCGCCAAGCCGAGTAAATCGGCGACGCCGATCCGCACCAGTTCCTTGTCCTGGAAGCTGTGCAAAATGGGGTCGAGGTCGCTGGCGCCGCGGCAGAGTTCCGCCAGTTCCGCCTGCAATTCCTCCCGCGATCGCGGCCGGTTCAGCACCAGCGAATCGAGCAGTTCGTCGGCCATGCCGGGGTTGTTCGTCAAGATGCCCGAGAGGAACGGGCTGCCCGAACAAAGCTCGACGTACAGTTTAAGGCTTGCCGGATTCACACTGAGAAGTTCCCAGAGTACGGCCTTGGCGCCGAGCGACGCCGAAACGCGTTCCAGATTCGTCAGGGCATCATCGGGATTCGGAGTTTCGGCGACGGCCCGCAATAGCGGCGGCGCGATCGACGCGAGGAAGTGCCGGCAGCGGCGGTCCGAAAGGAAGGGCACCGACTCGCGGGCCAGTTGCGTCAGGTTCTGATAGGCCTTGCCGGCATCGCGGAAGCCATAGCGGCCGAGCACCGCTTGCACCGTGGCGTCCTCCGGATCCGGATCGAGAATCAAGTCCGTCTCCGGCTCGGCTGCCGCGTCCGCATCGGGGAAGGTCTGGTGCAGCAGGTGATTCAAGACAGCCCGGTTGATCGCCGTCTTGTCGTGCAGGTCGCTGAGGAATCGGTCGAGAGGGTCGACGAGCAGATCGCGGGTGTCGAGGATCGGCGGCGGGCTTTCATCGAGCGGCGACCTTCGTTGAGGAAACAACTCGGAGCTCGGAACTCGGAACTCGGAACTCGGAATTTCTTCTGGGTCCGGCGTTCCGCGATCCGCGATCCGCGTTTCTTCACGGTAGCCCATGCGCAGGGCGAGCTTGCGCATTTCATCCGACGACGCTGGTAGCTTGTGCGTTTGCAGATCGAACAGCAATTGCAAGCGGTGCTCGGTCTTTCGCAAGAAGCGATAAGCATCGGCGAGAGTGTAGGTTTCCTGGGGCGTGAGGCAGCCGGAGATTTCGAGGGCTTCGAGAGCCAGGAGCGTGTTGCGTTGGCGGACGGCTTGGAGGTCGCCGCCGTTGAGCAGTTGCAAGAACTGGACGGTGTATTCGATGTCGCGGATGCCGCCGCGGCCAGTTTTCACGTCGCCGGGAACGTTCCACGGTGTCGACCCGTCGCCGCCTTCGCGCGGTCGACCGGCCCGCGCTTCCATCTGCCGCTTGAGCGCCTTCACTTCGTTGATCTCGGCGAAACTGAAATACTTGCGGTAAATGAAGGGTTCGATAGCGGCGAGGAACTCGCGGCCAAGGCCCGGGTCGCCGGCAACCGGGCGAAGCTTGATGAGCGCCTGGCGTTCCCAGGTGCGGCCGCGCGTGTCGTAGTAACTCAGCGTGCCGGCCAGCGAGCGCACTAGCGGCCCGCGCTGCCCTTCCGGACGCAACCGCAAATCGACCCGATAAGCAATCCCGCGATCGGTGTCTTGCGACAGCAGTCGGACCACGGTGCGAATGACCTCGGCGAAGAATTCGGCATTGGAAAGGCCTGTTCGCTTCCCGGCGGTCTCGCCGTCGTGATCGTAGACGAACAGCAAGTCGATGTCGCTGGAATAGTTGAGTTCGTCGCCGCCGAGTTTGCCGAAGGCGAAGGCGGTGAGACTGGCCGGTTTCCCCTCGGCGGTCATCGGCTTGCCGGAACGCTGAATCGCGGCGCGAAGTGCGAACGCCAGCGCGGCCTCGACGGCAGCATCGGCGAGCCGCGACAGCTCTTTCGCGACTTCTTCCAGCGGCCGATCGCGGAGAATATCGCTGACGCCGATGCGGAGTTGGTGGCGCGCACGGAAGCGGCGAATGGCGCGGAGCACGCCGGCATCGTCCGCGGCGGCGTCCATTGCGGAACGCAGTTCCGCGGCCAGTTCCACGACCGTCGGCGAGCGGCGCTGCGGCGAGCGGATCGCTTCGAGCAACTCGGGATAAGCCGCCAGCGTATCGGCGAAGAACTGCGAGGCGGCTAGCAGGTGGAGGGCGGCTTCGAGGCCGCGGCCGCGCGCGGCGAGCAGCTCCTTCACATGCGGGCGGGCCGCCGGCTGGGCAAACAACCGTTCCAGGTTATTCAGGGCCATGTCGGGGTCGGCGGTCCGCGGCAGTTGCCGGGCCAGCGCCGGCACGAGCCTGTCGAAGTCCGCGCCCAGGTGGGCTTGCAACCCCGCCAGGTTGCGGCGCGCGCGATCGGCTTCGCGCACCGACTCGACAATGGCATCGTCCGCTGCGGGCATGCGCTTATGGTATCAGTGCGACTCCGACTGCCCTGGCAAACCGCGCCGGAAAAACGATACTGACTCCATGGCCGAACCGAATCAGCAGGTCGAACCGCCGACATCCTTTAAGTGGGTGATCATCGCTGCGCTGGTCATCTGGGCACTTGGCGCCGTGGGTATCTTCTTCACGCGGTACTGACACACAGGGTCTACCCGGAGATCGCGCCGTGCGCACCATCGCCGTTGCAGTATTTCTCATGGCGTCCGCCGCGCCGGCCGCGGCCGCCGAGCCGGTTCTCGAAATCGCCAAGGACACCGTACTCGACCCCAAGAGGAGCTACGGCAAGCTGGTCGTCACCGCGTCGAATGCGACGATCGATGGCCGCGGCGCCTGGATCATCGGCGCCAAGGACGGCAATCCGAAGACCTTCAAGGGAATTGGCATCGAGGCCAAGGGCGTTTCCGGCGTCACGCTCAAGAACGTCAACGTGCGCGGCTTCGAAACCGGCCTGCGAATTCAAGATGCCAAGCACTGGACCGTCGAGAACTGTACTTTCTCGGATAACTTCCACGACCCCGAGTTCGGCTGGGGCGAGAATGGCCGCCGCGGCGGAGTTTTGCTCGTCAACGTCAGCCTTTCCGCGATCAAGAACTGCAAGGCCAACCGCGTTTGGGATGGCTGCACGCTCGTGCACTGCGACGGCAACACGCTCTTCAACAACGATTTCTCGCGCTGTTCGAACACCTGCCTCAAGCTGTGGCACTCGAGCCGCAACGCCGTGAAGGAGAACAAGCTCGATTACGGTCTGCGCATTAAACGCGGCGAAGTGCACGCCCGCGATTCCACCAGCATGCTCATCGAAACCGGTTCGAACGACAACACCTTCACCAAGAATTCCTGCCAGCACGGCGGCGACGGCATCTTCATCCGTTCCTTGAACAACTGGGTGAGCAGCGGCAATCGCTTCGAAAAGAACGACTGTTCCTACGCCAATAACAACGGCTTCGAATGCTGGTCGCCGGGCAACAGTTTCATTGGCAACACAGCCAACCACTGCAGCTACGGCTTCTGGATGGGCGGCTCCGACCGCACAGTGCTCGCAAACAACACCGCTTCCTTCAACGGCAATCCGAAGGGCTTCCACAACTCGCCGCACCTTCCGGAAAAGGGGCACGCCGGGATCGTGTTCATGTTCGGCTCGGCGACGCACATCACCGTCCGCGGCAACACCTGTTCGAACAATATCGGCGCCGGCATCGCCCTCATCGGCGATCAGGGCAGCAAGGGCGCCAGGTGGAAGGCGAAGCACTGGGTCATCGACAGCAATCACCTTACCGGCAATCGCTGGGGCGTCTTCGCCGAGTACGCCGACTGGATCGACATGGGGAACAATGCCTTTAAGAGCAATGGATTCGATGTCTTCACCGGGCCCGGCGTGACGAATCTGACCCGTCACAAGGCGGACGCGGCAATCAAGTCGCCGCCGGCTGTAACCGTGACCGGGCCGCAAGTCGTGCCCGTGGGCGTGAAGGCGTCGTTCGACTCGGGGCACTCCAAGGATCCGCTGGCGTTCCGCTGGGATCTGGGGGATGGGACAGTGGCCACCACGGCGAAAGTGGATCATGCCTTCGAGAAGCCCGGCTTCTACCGCGTCGGCGTCACGGCTTCCAACGGTCCGCTTTCCAGCCTCGGCGGGTGCGATGTCTATGTGGTCGATGGCGGCGCGGAGATCGGCACCGAAGGCAACGCTGGCCAGTGGTCCTGGGTCGATCCGCGTTCCGCGGTGACGTTCGCCGACGATCGCACGGTCAAGCTGGAAGGGGAATCGAGCCTGCGGGCGAGCATCGGTCCGCCCTATAGCGGCGGCCGCGTCGACCTTCGCTACACGCCTTCGAAAGCCATCGATTTGGGCAAGAAAACGCGGCTCTCGTTCTGGATAAAGAGCCGCAATCCGAACATTCCCGCATGGCAGGACGGCAATCCGATCGTCGCGCTTTCCGGGCCGGATGGGACGCTGCGCATCAAACCGAAGCGCGAACTCAACTCCGAGGCGGCGGACAGCGAAGCCCGCGAAGGCTGGCTTCTGGTAAGCATTCCACTTGCGGGCGATGCCAACTGGACTGCCGAGGGGACGCTGCCGAAAGTTGTCGAACGTATGTCGCTGGGATTCGACTCGTGGGGTTACGAGCCGTTCGAAGTGTGGCTCGACGGTCTGCGCCTGGAGTAACTGCGGCCAACCCGCAAGCGTTTCGCGCGACGGAACGAGTTGCCGCGATACTGAGACATGATCACTCGTTGAACAGGAATTCCTTGCTGTTCAACAGCGCCCAGAATACGTCGCGGAACAACTCGTCGCGCGGCGCCGTCTTGAGCAGTTTCACCACGGCGGCTCGCTCCGCATCGGTGGGTGGGCGGCCGTAGGTGCGTAGGAAAAGCGCCGCAAGCAGTTTGCCGTCGTCCTTTTCCGCCGCCAGGTTTTTCGCCAGCCAGCCGTTCTTGTCGGGCAACTTGGCCGTCACGATCGTGCCGCACTGCAAGTGAAGCAGTTGCGTCAGGTTCACGTCGTCGTTGCGTTCGCAGGCGCAGGCAGTGACGCGTGCCGAGCGGCCGAACGTGGCCAGGAAGTACGAGGCGGCGCCGGGGTCCGGCACCTGCACAGCGCGGATGCCCAGCGGGTAGCCGTCGAACTTTTCGGGCACGCCGGTCGCTTCGCAGACGGCGTCGAGCAGCACTTCCGCCGGCAGTCGCCGGGCATAGTAATGCGAATAGAAGCGGGCGTCGGCTTCGTTGCCGGGCCGCGTCGCCGAGGCCAGTTGATACGCCCGCGAATTGAGAATCGCCTTCATCAAACGCCGTAAATCGTAGCGAGAATCGACGAATTCCTTTTTGAGCGCGGCCCACAGCGCGGGGTTTGTCGGCGGGTTGGTCGCGCGGAGATCGTCCACCGGTTCCACCAGCCCGACGTTCATGTAATGCTTCCAGATGCGGTTCACCATCGCGCCGGCAAAGAACTCGCTGGCCGGGTCGGTGATCCACCGGGCGAGGGCTGCCCGCGGGTCCGCATTTGGGGCGGCATCCACGCGCGACCGATCCAATGGCTGAGCCTTCATGAACTGGCCGGTCCGCGGCTGCGTCACTCCCACGGGGTTCTTGTTCTGGTTCTGGTCCGGATGGCCGACGGAAAGAATCGTGGGCTGGCCGTTCTTCGGATCCTTGCGATCGAACTTCACGCGGCTGAAGTAGGCGGCGAAGTGATAGAAGTCGTCCTGCGTGTAGCGTTCGAGCGGGTGGTTGTGGCAGCGGGCGCAGCCGATGCGCGTGCCGAGAAACGCCTGGGCGACGGATTCCCCCACCTCGGAATTCTCGGCGTGTCGCTGTTCGCCGATGGTAACGATGAAGTAGCCGACGGCGGGATTCTTGGTGTTCGGGCCGGCAGCGGTCAGCACGTCGCGAGCCAGGGCGTCCCACGGTCGATTGGCCGCCACCTGTTCGCGCAGCCAAACGTGGAATTGCCGCACACCTTTGACCCCGCGTACGTCGTGATCGCGCTCCTTGCGATTCTGGAATAGGTTGCCAAGTTGCAGTGCCCAGTAGTCGTTGAATTCGGGGCGGGCGAGCAAAGCATCGACGAGTTTTTCGCGTTTCTTGGGATCCGTGTCGGCCAGAAACGTATGCACTTCCGCGGGCGTCGGCAGCACGCCGCAGGCATCGAGCGACGCCCGCCGCAGGAACTCGGCGTCGGTGCAGCCGTCCGATGGCTCGATCCGCAGTTCGCGGAGCTTCGCGAAGACGTGCTCGTCGATGAAGTTATTCTTCGCGCCGAAACGCCGGGCATCGACGGTGCGTTCGAACGGCATGGTGAACGCGGCGACGGCCACCTCCACTTGATACATCGAGCGAATCGCGCTGGCGCCATGCCGAAGCGCCTTCACCTTGCCATCGGCGGCGACGGCGAGATACGCCTCGTCGTTGGAATCGAACTTGGTGAGCCAAGTGACATCGCGTTTGGCGCCGTCGCCGAAAGTGGCCGTAGCGACGAGTTGAACCGCTTCGCCGGGTTTCAGCGATCCGGTTTTCGGGAAGAGTTCGAGCTTTGCGACTTTCGGTTCCTTTGCGTCGGGGCCGGGTGAGCCGGCTTGCAGCCAGTTCAAGAGAAGCCGATATTCCTGGCTATCGACTGCGAAGAGGCGGCCGCCTTCATGGGGCGCCTGGGCGGTCGCCTTGAGCAAAAGCAGGCTTCGTTCCGGGTTGCTAGGGAAGATGCGGCGGCCGTCGAATTCGCGAGTCAGCGATCGGTAGTCTTGATCCGGGGCGAAGCCGCGCAGGGAGAGCCGGAAACCATTCTGCCCCACCCCCTTGCCGTGGCACGAGCCCTGATTGCAGCCGGCCTTGGTGAAAAGCGGCACGATGTCGTTGAGGAACGACGGCGCGGCGAATGCCGGACCGGCAAGGGCGACACTCGCGGCAATCGCGACCACGAACCGAACCATGAAGGGCCTCGCGGCGGCAGGCGGGAAATCGAGAGGGGAACCCGGCAGGCAGGCAATTCTTCAAGTTTAGTTGCTCGATCGCCGCGGGGCAAGCGAATCGCGCCTTACGAAGTGCGTCAGATTGGTGGCACAGGCATTCTTGCCTGTGCAGAAAGCTCGCACAGGCAAGAATGCTTGTGCCACCAAGATTCCTTCACGGTTGCGTGCCGCCGATGGTGCGGATGCCGTCGCGACGGTACGGCAGGCCGCCGAGGCGATTGAGCGCGGCGCTCGCTTCCCGTCGGCGCGGGCCGTCTTCCTCCCATTCCGCCAGGTCGCGCAAAAGCCGCAGGGCTTGCGGCGTGCCGATCGCTTCCAATAACTCGACGGCCCGGGCATCGGCAATCGGGTTGGCCGCACTTCCCGGTTTCAGACAGAAACGAGCCATTGCCGCGGCGGCGGGCGGATCGGCCGCCAGCCGCGCCATCGCCGCGTACGACTGCGGTCCCTGGCCGTACGCCATCGCGTTCCAGAGTTTCCCGGCATCGGTCTCGCGCCGCACCGCCGCCGCCAGTTGAACGTCCCGAATCCGCACCGGCCAGACGAGCACGCTATGATCGGTGCTGGCCGAGATGAGCCGCGTGCCATCCGGTGTGAACGCCAGATCGCGGCATGGGGCGCCGTGGCCGGGAAGCGTTCGCCGAACCTGGCACGACGCCGTTTCCCACAGTTCGATGGTTCCGTCATGGCGCGCGATTGCCACAGTGCGGCGATCCGGCGACAGCGCCGCCGCGATTCCCACATATCGCATGGCGAACTTTACCAAAGGAAGCGATTCGCGAAATCGCGGCATGGGCGAGGTGATTTGCAATCCCGTGACGAGGTCGCGAATCTCATCGCCGGTAGGCCCGGGGATGCGGACGGCGGCGCCGTCGGCCGTGAAGGCAGGATGCGAACCATCGGGGATGGAGAAGGCGCGGCGCTGGCGGCCGCTGGCCAGATCCCAAATGCGCACCGTGCGGTCGGCGGCCGCGGTGAGAAGCGTGCGGCCATCGGGCGACACTTCAAGAGATTTCACCGCTGCGGTGTGCCCGGCCGGTTCGAACAATGGCCGGAACGTCGCCGCGTCCCACACGCGGATCAAACCATCGACCGAGGCCGTGGCGATGCGGCGGCCATCGGGCGAAACGGCGACGGCGCTCACCCGCGCGAAGTGCCCGATCAGCCGCACCACGTCTTTTTCCAGGGCGAAATCGCGGACCACCGGCACGCCGTCGTCGCCGATCGCGATGCCGCGCGTGCTATCGGGGATCGTGGCGGCGCTCCAGCGAACGCGACTTCCTGGCCGCCGCGTTTCGATTGTCGCCGCCAGCGGTTGCCCGGTCGCGGGATTCCAGTGAATGGTTCGCGTGCGAGCGTCATCCACGGGGCTTCGCGAAATCAGTTCGGAACCATCCGCGGAAAAGTGGAGTTCGGCGACTTCGGCGCCGGCGCGGAAGCGAGTGCCGCCGAGCCGCAGCGCGGCGCCCGCCGGCAAGTCGTCGCCGAACGCCGCGGCCGGCCACAATAATACCAGCACGATTCCATTGCGCATGACAGGCCCCATCCGTGGGTCGCCAACCGGCGAATGGTAGCGAAATCCTTTCGAGCCCGCAAGCGGCTTCGCTACCATAATGGTTTGAACCGGGTCCGGCGGGAACACCCATGAACATCCTCGTCACGGCGGGCAACACGCAGGCGCCCATCGATCGCGTCCGCTGCTTGACGAACATCTTCAGCGGCCGCACCGGGGCGGCCATCGCCCTGGCGGCATGGACGCGCGGCCACACAGTGACCTTGGCCACGTCCCACCCCGAAGCGCTCCACGACTTCGACGTCGACCCGCGCCAACCCTTCGAACGCTGGTCGCTCCTGCCGTATCGCACCTTCGACGACCTGGCCGCCATGCTGCAAGCGCAACTGCGCGGCGCCCCGTTCCACGCCGTCTGCCACTGCGCGGCCGTCAGCGATTACCTGCCCGCCGGTGCGTTCTCGCCCAAACCGGGCACCGTCTTCAATGCCCGCACGAGCGAGTGGGAAGGCCGCAGTGGGCCGCCGGCCTTCGTCGAGCAAAAGGCCGGCAAAATCAAGAGCCAGGAGCCGGAACTCTGGCTGCGTCTGGTGCGCGCCCCGAAACTGATCGATCGTTTCCGTTCGCCGTGGGGCTTCGAGGGAATCCTGGTGAAGTTCAAATTGGAAGTGGGCTTCGGCGACG
>DATNBQ010000288.1:0-12039 GCA_035571955.1 Urbifossiella sp.
GACGAAATCCTGACCATCAACGAAGCGGGCAAGGCGTTCGTGCTGAAGGCGGATCGCAAATTCGAATTGATCCGCGAGTCGAACGTGGGCGAGCCGGTCTTCGCTTCGCCGGCGCTCGCCGACGGCAAGCTGTTCATCCGCGGCTCCAAGCACCTTTATTGCTTCGCCAAGAAGCCAGCGTAATCACCTCCGCCGAGCGCGGCGACAAAAAGAGGAGCGCCGGATCGCGGCGCTCCTGACCGCAAAACAAACCTTAGCGGCCGAACGACGGGCGGGTCGTATTCGGGTAGTCGAGCGAATTGGCCGGCGCCGAGGTCGTCATGAAGGCGCTCCACAGGCCGAGCACTAGCACGACGCCGCCGGTGATGCAGTTGTTGACGATCATGGCCTGGGTCGGACCGTTCGGGGCGCCGCCCATTATGGCCCACGGCGAAATGATCACCCATAGGCCGATCAGTGCGTTGATCCAGCTGAGCCAGCCCGATTCGTACGCCCCGCCGAAGCGGATGACGGCGAGCACGAAGACGATCACGCCGAAGATCAGGTTGTTGCTCACCATCGGCCCGTGCCCGGGAATCACGAAGGCCGAGATGAAGAGCCAGATGGCGGCCAGGCAATTTAAGCCACTGGCCGTCTGAACTTGCATGCGTCGATTTTCGGTAACCGTGGTCATGACTCTCTCCTGAAAAATGCGGAAGCGGGCAATCCGCTCTTGCGGGATTGCGACTGGCCGGCAGGGCCGCGCCGTCCGGCTAGTAAACACTTGGGCAATTTCGATACCGCGGTGCGTACCGGCGGCACTTCACTTGCACGAAGAGAATTGCAAGACTATTCAACGATCGCCGCGCGGTGAAGCGCGGCCGCGATCTCCTCCAACGAGTCGTCGCTCGTACACAGTGGCGGCATGGCGTAGAGCACATTGCCGAGCGGCCGCAACAACACGCCATTGCTCAAGGCCGTTCGCCGCATCGCGGCAGCGGTTTCGGCAAGGTAGCCGCCGGAATGATCGAATTCGACTGCGGCGATCAGCCCGCAAATGCGAACTTCGTTGACGCGCGGCAACTTCTCGAACGGCTGCACTTGCGCTTCCCAAAACGCCTCGATCCGCTTCACGTCCGTTTGCCATTCACCCGATTGCATCAGCTTCCAGTTGGCGGCGGCCGCGGCGCAGGCGATCGGGTTGGCCGTGAACGAGTGGCCGTGGAAAAACGTCTTGGCGCGATCGTCGGTATCGAATGCTTCGACAATCCGCGGGGAAGCGATGGTCGCCGAAAGCGGCAGCACTCCGCCCGTGATTCCCTTGGCCAGACAAACCAGATCCGGGGCGATGCCGGCTTGTTGGAACGCCCACAGCGAGCCGGTGCGGCCGAAGCCGGTCATCACTTCGTCGGCGATAAGCGGAATATCATATTCGCGGCAAACGGCGGCAATCGCGGCGAGTTCTTCCGGGCCGTGCATCCGCATGCCGCCGGCCCCTTGCACCAGCGGTTCGATAATGACGGCCGCCGTTTCATTGCCATGCGTTCGCAACGCCGTGGCGAGGGCATCCGCTTTTACCGGAACCTGCAGCACGCGAAACAGCAGCGGTTCGAATGCGCCGAAGAAAAGGGGATCGCGGCCAACGCTCATGGCGCCGAAAGTATCGCCGTGATAACCGTGCTCGAAGCTAATGAAGAGCGTGCGCTGCGGTTCGCCGCGGTGGCACCACTGCTGGTAGGCCATTTTGAGGGCGACTTCGACGGCGGTGCTGCCGTTATCCGAATAGAAGATGCGGCCGCCGAGGGGCCACGGCATGGCGGCGAGCAAGCCTTCCGCCAGTTCGATCGCGTGCGGGTGCGTGGCCCCGGCAAAAAGCACGTGGTCGAGAATATGTGTCGCGGAACGAATGGCCCGCATGATGGCGGGCGGCCGATGTCCGTGCAGGATGGTCCACCACGACGAGATGCCGTCGATGATGCGTCGGCCGTCGGCAAGCGTGAGGAATTCGCGATCGGCGGCGACGACGGGCAGCGGTTCGTCGCCGCCGCGCAGCGGCGTGTACGGATGCCAGATCACTGGTTTAGCCGCGAGGCGAAGCCGAGCGCGATTGTCGCGCGCTCCCCGTTGGGTCGCGGCTACGCGATCATTCAGCGCCGTCGCCGCGATCGTTTCCCGCGTCCATTCGCCGGTCGGCATCGTCACGCAGTGCACCGGCACGCCGGGAATGTGTCGCGCCAGTTGCTCGACGGCGAATGGGTCGGCGGGACCGACCAGCACGATCGCGGCGAGTTCCACGCCTTCCAGAGCTTGCGCCGCGGCCAGCGTGCGGCCAATCGCCCCCACCGTCGAGGTCGCCACGAGAATCGCGGGAAGGCCGAGCGCCCGGATCAATTCGATCTGCAGAACGTCATCGGTTAATGGGGAAAGGGGGCTGCCGAACGTCTCGATGAGCAGTGGCGCATCGGTTTGGGGAATGGCGGCGAGAATCTCCGCGACTCCCGGCATTGGCCGGCCTTCGCGGCGCGCCGCCAGCAGCGGCGCCACGGGTTCCTCAAAGCGCGCCAGCGGTTCGAACACCACGGCATCGGGAACCAGCCGGCGCACCTTCGCCGTATCCGATTCGCCCGTCTCGACCGGCTTCCAGTACGCCAAGTGTGGGTGCTTTGCCAGGAACGCCAGTGAGAACGCGGTCTTGCCGGCATCGGTATCCGTACCGACGACGATGAACCCGGTCATGACCGCACCGCTTCAGCGACGGCGTCCGCAAGTTGCCGCAGCACTTCCGGCGAATGGTCGGCGTGGATCGAGACTCGCAGGCGGCAGGTTCCGTGCGGCACGCTCGGCGGGCGGATGGCGCGGATATCGTAGCCGCGTTCTTGCAAGAAGGCCGCCGCCCGCACGGCGGGAGCGTCCGTGCCGACGATCACTGGCACGACGTAGTGCGAACCCGGTGGATGAATGCCGTGCTCGGCGAGACGAGCGCGAAGGAGCGCGGCGTTGCCGTGCAGTGCCGTCCGCGCCGCATCATCGGTTTGAATGCGCGGAATCCGTTCGAGCCACCAATCGGCAATCGCCGGCGGCAATGCCGTGGTGAAGATCAGATGCCGGCAGCGATTGACGAGGTACTCCTTGAGCAGTTTCGAACCGCAAATGTACGCCCCGTGCAAGCCGAGCGCTTTTCCGCCGGTGTGGATGGACGCGAGAAGGCGATCGCGCAAATGCTGCACGTCGACGCAGCCCGACCCGTTCATACCGAAGCAGCCGGTGCTGTGGGCTTCATCGATAATGACGTGGGCGCCGTGGCGCTCGGCCAGTTCCACGATGTCGGCGAGCGGGGCCGTATCGCCGTCCATGCTGAAGAGCGATTCCGTAACGACGAACATCTGCCGGCCGACGGGCCGCTTGGCCGCTTCGCTTTTCAGGCCGTCTTCGAGATGGCTGAGGTCGTTGTGCCGGAAGAGGAACTTGCGCGGCCGGGCCAGGCGCAGGCCATCGACGATGCAGGCATGGCTCAGTTCGTCGGCGGCGACCCAGTCGCCTGGCTCGGCGATGGTCGCGATTAACCCCTCGTTGGCGTTGTAGCCGGAGTTCATCATGAGCACGGCATCGGCGCCGTGCCACGCCGCCAGCATCGATTCCACTTCGTCCCAGATGGCGTGATGCCCGCGGAGCAACCGCGACGACGTTCCCGATTGAGGGAGCCCTGGCGAGCGGGGGGCGTAAGCCCCCTGATTCTTATCGAGCGCGGAAGAATCAGGGGGCTTACGCCCCCCGCTCGCCAGGCCCAGGTAATCGTTGGAAGTGAAATCGATGCCGGCCGGCAGGCGAAACGAGCGGTATCGCCCCTGCTCGCGCAGTTCATCCAACGTGGCGGACCATCGTTCGAAGAGGCTCATCGTTCACCATTGCCCGCGGGCCAGCACCCAGGCGAAGAGGGCCACCCACGTGGCCGCGAACAGGAGCGGCACCGCAATGGCGAGCGGCCGCGAAATGGATAGCCCATCGGCGATGCCGCGCGGCGCGAACGCCGCCACCGTCCGCGCGTATTCCGGCACGGCCCGCTTGATCCGCTCGTTCACGTGTACGCAGTAATGCCAGTGCCGCAGTTGCACGCGCAGCCACAGCAGTGCGAGCACCAGGGCCGCCGCCGTCAACGGGGCGAATACGCCGGGCGACGGTTCCTTGTGGTAAAGGATGGCGAAGACGCCGAGCAGACCCACCTCGATCGCCGAGAAGTAATTCAAGCGGTCGTGGAACAGCTTCTCTTCGTGCATCCCATGCTGCCACAGCCGATTGATCTCGTCGGCTTGCGTGGGAAAGTCGGATTGGTCGAGAAGAGCACCCATGAGATTACGTCGCCAGCACGCCCATCGCGCGGAAGAGTTCTTCGTCCTGGCATTCGCGCGGGTTCGGGGCGGTCAGCAGTTTCTCGCCGAAGAAGACGGAATCGGCGCCGGCGAGGAAGCAGAGCACCTGCAATTCGCGGCTCATGCGGTCGCGGCCGGCGCTGAGCCGCACTCGCGACTTCGGGAACGCGATCCGCGCCGTGGCGATTAGCCGCACGATTTCCAGCGAATCGACCGGCGCGGCCATGGCCAATGGCGTCCCGCGCTGCGGCATCAGGCAGTTGATCGGTACGCTTTCCGGCGGCGGGTTGAGCTGCGCCAGTTCGCACAGCATCATCAGGCGGTCGTCCTCAGTTTCGCCCATGCCGAGGATGCCGCCGCTGCACACGGCGATGCCCGCTTTGGCGACTGCCCGCAACGTGTCGAGGCGGTCGTCGTAGGTGCGCGTCGAGATGACCTCGGGGTAATGGCGGCGCGAGGTATCGAGGTTGTGGTTGTAGGCGGTAAGGCCGGCGTCCGCGAGCCGCCGGGCCTGGTCGTCCGACAGCATGCCGAGTGTGACGCACGCTTCCATGCCGAGATCGCGGACCGTGCGCACCATTTCAAGGACGCGATCGAACTCGGGGCCGTCTTTCGGGGACCGCCACGCCGCCCCCATGCAAAAGCGGCTGGCCCCGCGCTCCCTGGCGGCTTCGGCCCGCTCGCGCACTTCCTCCACGGTCAACAGCGGCTGGCGATCGACGGGCGAATCGTAATGGGCGCTCTGGCTACAGTACTTGCAATCCTCGGGGCAGCCTCCGGTCTTGATGCTCAGAAGTTCGCAGCGCTGGATGTCGTTGTAATCGCGATGGATCTGATGCACCACGGCCGCCTTGAGGATGAGTTCGGGCAGCGGCAAGCGATAGACGGCGCGGAATTCGTCGAGCGTCTTCATCCAGAAAGGTTAGGAATTGCGGCAGCGAACCGCAAGCGAGGTCGATTAGCCGCGAGGCGGAGTCCGCGGAGCCGAGCGCGACGCGTCTCTGCCATCAGGCCATGATCTCCTTGACCACGCGGCCATGCACGTCGGTCAAGCGGAAATCGCGCCCGGTGTATTTGAACGTCAACTTCTCGTGGTCGAGGCCGAGCAAATGCAAGATCGTCGCGTGCAAGTCGTGCATGTGGATCTTGTCCTGAACCGCGAGGTGGCCAAATTCATCCGTCGCACCAAAGGCGAACCCGGGGCGGGTGCCGCCGCCGGCGAGCCAGACCGTGAAGCCGCCAGGGTTGTGGTCGCGGCCGGTGCCATTCGCTTCGGCATAGGGCGTTCTTCCGAACTCGCCGCCCCACCACACGAGCGTTTCCTTGAGCAGCCCGCGCTGCTTCAAATCCTGGAGCAACCCGGCGATCGGCCGATCCACGTTGCGGGCGTGCTCGGCATGCTTGGGCATGTTCGAATGCTGATCCCAGGCGGGGTTCGCGCTGTTGTCGCCATACGTCACTTGCACGAAGCGGACGCCGGCTTCGCTGAGCCGCCGAGCCATCAGGCACTGCTTGCCGAAGTTGTCGGTCGGCTTCTCGCCGATGCCGTACATCTTGAGCGTCGCCGCGGTTTCCCTGGAGAGATCGAGAACGCTCGGAGCGTTCGCCTGCATCCGCCAGGCAAGTTCGTAGGAACTGGCGACGGCATCGAGTTCGGCATCCCCGGGCGAACGCCTCAGTTGCTCGGCATTCAGTTCGCGCAACAGTTCAAAGCGGGACTTCTTGTCGGCGGCGGAAAGGGGTCCGGTTAGGTTGCGAACGGTCGCTTCGGAGGCGGGGCCGCCGGCCTTGCCGAGCGCGGTTCCCTGGTAGACCGCGGGAAGGAAGGCGTTGCCATAATTGCGCGGGCCGCCGTTGCCCGACGACGGCGCGATGCTCACGAACCCCGGCAAGTTCGCGTTCTCCGTGCCCAGGCCGTACAGCACCCACGACCCCATGCTCGGGCGGATGAAGTTGGTGGAACCGCAGTGCAGGAAGAGCGTGGCCGGGCCGTGAGCGACGCCTTCGGTATGGAGCGAGTGCAGGAAGCAGAGGTCGTCCAAGTGGTGGGCGATTTCGGGGAACAGGTCCGAGGCCCAGCGGCCGGTTTGGCCGCGCTGTTTGAACTTCCAGAGCGGCTTCATGACGCGCTTTTGGGAACCGCGCGAGCCCGAGTTGGCGATGGCGCGGGCGTCGTCGAAAGGAAGCTGCTTGCCGTTGTCGCGATCGAGCCGCGGTTTGTAGTCGTAGGAATCGACGTGGGAGACGCCGCCCTGCATGAAGAGGAAGATGACGCGCTTGGCCCGGGCGGGAAAGAGCGGCGCCTTGGCGGCGAGGGGATTGGCGGAGCCGCGTGCCTCCTCGGCGGCCAGCGCCGACAGGGCCAGCGCGCCGAACCCACACGACGTCCGCGAGAAGAACTCGCGACGGGAAAAATCGCCCGATGGATGGGGAGAGACCACGGGAGCCTCGCTGGAAACGATTGGGGGCAGCACTTCAAGATAACGGCTGCGAATCCTATCGATCAACCTTTTTCCAGCACCAGATCGATCGCCCAGCAACCGCGGATGTGAATTCCCTGGTTGCGACAGTGATCGAGAATCTCCGATCGTTCGCAGCCGGCATCCTGGAGGGCATCTCCCAGAAGAGGCATCGCGGCGAAATCGCGCGAATCGTACATGGCGTTGGCGAGCTTCGCGACGGTGGAAGTTCGCCACTGGGGGTCGAATGCGATGGGCCGGAAGGGGTTGCCGAAGACATCGTGAAGTAAGTCGAATTGCAGCCGCTGTTCGTCGTCCTGGGTCGTGACGCCGCCTTTTTCCAGGCTGATTGCGGCGCGAATGCCGGCCGTTTGCGAGAATTCGGCGGAACTGGGATTCAACAGGAAAAGGGGAGCGCTGGCCGCGAACTCCTCGGGAGTCCCTTTCAAAAGTTGGCGAACGCGCGGGACCGCCTTCCCAGCCTCGCGGGCCTTGTCGACATCCGCTTTCTTCGCCAAGCCGTCCGCTTTTAGCTCCGCGAGCTCGATGACCTTCCAACTACGTTTGTCCGCGAGCAGGTTGCCCAGGCGACGGCATGCCGCGCATGCCCACAGCAGCAACTTCCGATGGTTCTTCTTATCTTCCCGCAGCCATTCGGTCGCGACGAGATATCGATCGAAATCGTACTTCCCGTTCCACTGGCGTTCCGTCATTGCCTCGCTCCCTGCGCTCATTCGAAGAACTGCCGCACGGGGACCTTGAAATCGGGGAAGACTTCGGGGAGGGTCACTTCGTCGTCCATGGTTTTCTTCGATGGCGAGTCGTTCTCGGTGTAGACGACCGCGGTGAGCGTTTCGGGGTCGAGAACGCAAACGACCAGAACTCCCGCAGCGAGGTATTCGCTGGCCTTCGCGTTGATCGCGATCCAGCGATCCGAAGGCGACCGCACTTCGAACACCAGTTCGGGAGCGACATCGGGATACCCTTGCGGCGGCGACTCTTTCGGGATGCGATTATAGCTGAAAAAGGCGACATCCGGTCCGCGGACCGTGTCGGGAGAGCGACCGGTAATTACGTCCGAGTCGTTACCGGTGACCCAACCAAGACTGCGATCCTTGACGTACGCCCGGACAATTGCGTTTACGCACGAGGCAATAATGCCGTGAAGGAAGCTGGTGGGCGGCATCTCCACTATCCTCCCGCGGATGAGTTCGGTGTGGCGGCCGTCGTCCGGCAACATCCGATACTCCTCGGCAGTCATCAGTACCTTCGTGGGCGGTGCAAGCGCAGTTGCAGACATGTTTGGTTCCTTTCCAATGACGGTTTTCCGCATGATTCACATGGATCTCATTCGAAGAATTGCCGCACGGGAACCTTGAAATCCGGAAAGACATCGGGCAGCGTCAACTCGTCGTCCACCGTTTTTCGCGATGGAAACTCGTTTTCTGTGTAGATGCCGACGGTGCGAGTTTCGGGGTCGAGAACGCAGACGACTAGCACTCCGGCCGTCAGGTATTCGCCGGCCTTGGCAGTAATGGATTTCCACCGATCCGATGGCGAACGCACTTCGAAAACGAGTTCGGGGGCCGGCCGGTAGCCGGCTGGCAACGGCCCACGGGGAACGCGGGAATAGCTGAAGAATGCCACATCCGGCCCGCGAACGGTGTCCGGGCCCTGTTGCGTTTGCACACCGCTATCGTTCGAAACCACACGGCCCAGATCGAGCTGTCGAGCATACTCGCGGAGCACGCCGGAAATGTTGGCACAATAAAAACCGTGCGCCGGTGTCGGGCTGGGCATCTCGACGATCCTCCCGCGAACGAGTTCGGTGTGGCGGCCGTCGTCCGGTTGGGCCAGGTACTCCTCGGCCGTCATGAGAACGACGATGGGTTGAGAAATGGTGGTCGCCGACATGAGCATCTCCTTTCCAGTGCAATCTTACCGCACGGTTGGCGCGGCATCCATCCGCGTTACCAGTGTATCCGTTTGGTGGCACAGGCATTCTTGCCCGTGCAGAAACCGCACAGGCAAGAATGCCTGTGCCACCAAGATCTAAACTGACGCACGACCCGCATTACAGGAATCGCTGCAGGACATTCGCCGTGATTCGCGACACGGCGTCGTCCACGGGCAACGACGCGACATAATTGATCGAGCCGACCGAGAAGACAGCGCCGCCGCTCGGTGTATCGAAGAGGCACATCTCGGCGCCTCCGCCGTCCGGGTTCGTTCCCCGGGCGAGCTTGTGAATGTTCCCCGGCGAACTCGGCGACGCCTTGTCCGTCTCGTGCCCCGAGGCGCCGCCGGGGCAGCGCTGGTGCAGGCAGCGTTCGCCGAACAGGTCGCCGCTGCGCAAGCCCGTGCCTTCGAAAACCCAGTGGGAACCATCGAGGACGCGATAGGGCGCCCCGGTCATGGCGCCGGCCGGCGTGAAAACGACCCCGAGCAGGTTGGCTTCCGATTCGTGGCGAATATGCAGGCGGCTCTCCTTGCCGCCGAGCCCCGCAAGATCGAGCCCGCGAATCTGGCAGTTGCGATGCAGGACCGCTCCATCGGGAAGAAGTTCCACTTCGCAATTGAGGCCGTTGCCGCCCAAGTAGAGCAACTTGCCGCCGCCGTCGAAGACCCACGACTTCACGCGGTCGTACATGCGCCCCGTCCAGTATTCCGGATGCACGGAGATCGCAAGCGCCTTGTACCTAGCGAGGTCGAGCGTGGCGTCGTCGAGTTGCGTCTCGGCGTAGTAGTCGTAGGGGAAGCCCTGCCGCTCGAGCCAGCCGAGGAGCCGCCATTCGGCGGGGGCGAGGTGGCACGCTTGCCGCCCCTCGATCGGGTCGGCGATCTTCTCGCGGAAATCGATGTGGTTGTACGGCTCAGGGCGGTCGAAGGAGAGCGGTGGGTAGTCGGCGGCGTTCCAGGTGAAGTGGCCGGAGTCGCTGTAGCGCTTCAATTCGCAGCGCGCATTGACGGTCGGCGTCGGCGGGAAACCGTCGGCGTGGATGTAATTGCTGCGGCCGCCGAACGAGTTGTAAGCGTTCCAGGTGAAGTTCGACGCCAACACGGCGAGCGAGGCCTGCGGCCTTGCCGGCGCCACGATCCATGGGAAGGAAAACTCGCGCGACGGATTGCCGTTCGAAAAGGCCCGGAAGTAGTAGAGCCCGCTGCGCTCGGGAGCCGGCACGTGCTGCGAATGAACCGAGTTCTTGTAGCCGACGTGGTTCCACCGCACTCCGGTGCGGGTGAAGTCGCCATCCGGCGTGATTTGCATGACGGTCCGCGGGGCGTGTTCGTCGTGCCAGCCGAGACTGCGGACGAACTCCGGTTCCCAGCCGTAGCGCCAGAGTTCGAGCTTATAAGGTTCGGTGGAATGAACGCGAAACTCGGAGGCTTCGCCGCTCCGAACCCACTTGGGCCAGGCGTAACCGAGCAGGCCGTCGGCGAGTAGGCGAAAGTGATGCGGTTGCGCGAGCGAAACCTCGATCTGCGAGAACTTGGCGCCGAAGCCGGGCTTTTGCAGTGCGACGCGATAGCGGCCCTCGGGAAGTTCGGCGTGCACGGCCCCACTGGCCCGCGACCGCGCTTCCCACGACCGCCCCGCCTCGTCGAGGAATTCCAGCAGCACGTCCGGCAATGCCGCGTACCGCTCGTCGCTGACGTAGCCAATCAGCATGATCGCGCTGTTCTACGCGGCAAATCGCGAAATGCGAGCGATTCGCGGTAACACTCGCGGATTGCGGCCGGTTAAACTGATGCGGTTTCGCCCGCCGCGAGCCACCCTACCGAAACCGGCATCATGGCGTTCCCCGAAGTTCCTTCAAGCCCGAGCCGCGCCCGGCACACTCTCGTGCTGTGGCTGTGCGGGCTCTCGTCCATCCTTTACCTCGATCGCATTTGCATGTCGCAAGCCGTGCTGCCGATCAGCGCGGAACTGCATCTGTCGAAACCGGAGATGAGTTATGTGCTGATGGCGTTCACGCTGGCGTACGGCCTGTTCGCGGTGCCGGCGGGGCGGATGGCCGACCGCTTCGGGGCGCGCCTCGCATTGACCTTGCTCGTTCTCGCGTGGTCGGCGTTCACCGCGGGCACCGGCCTCTGCCACGGTCTGGTCGCGCTGGTCATCGTGCGCTTTCTCTTCGGGATGGCGGAGGCCGGCGCGTTTCCGAATGCCGCCCGCATCGTGCGGCGCTGGTTTCCGTTGGGCGAACGCGGCCGCGTTCAAGGCCTCATGCTCGGTTTCGCCCAATTCGGCGCGATCGTCGCCCCGGTCGTTACCGCGTACATCATTCGCGAAGTGGGCTGGCGCTGGGTCTTCTTCGGCTACGCGGTGCTCGGCGCCATCTGGGCAATCGGCTTCGCCATCTGGTTCCGCAACGACCCCGCGCAGCATCCCCGTGTGAATGCCGCCGAACTCGCCCGGATTCATTCGGAAGAGCCTCCGCCTTCGCCCGATCCTGGACCGGTGCCGTGGGGCCGCGTCTTTACCAATCGCGGCATCCTGGTGCTCGCCGCCATCATGATCTTCGCGGCCTTCTTCACCTACTTCTTTTACAGTTGGTTCCCGAAATACCTGACGGAAGCCCGCCAGGTCAGCGAGGTGGAATCGGGACGGCTTAACTCCCTGGCCATCGCCGGTTCGGCCATCGGCATGCTCCTTGGCGGCTGGATCTCGGATCGCATCACGCGGCAATCGCTTAACCCCATCCGCGATCGCCGCTACGCTTGCATCGTCGGATTTCTGGTCGCGGCGGCATGCATGTACGCCGGCACGCGCTGCGAATCGGCCCTGGCCACCGCGGCATTCTGGAGTGCCGCCATGTGCGCCATGCACGTGCAGCTTCCCAACTGGTGGTCGGTGATCATCCCGCAATCCGGCCGACACACGGCGACCCTGTTCGGCTTGACGAACGGAGTCGGGTCGTTCGGCGCGCTGGCATCGCAGTGGTTCGTCGGTTGGTTTTCGAACTACCAGGAAGTGGAGCGCGGGCTCGTCGGCCGCGCCGCCTGGGATCCGATCTTCGACGTTTACGTGCTCGTGCTGATTGGCGGCGCCGTCTGTTGGTGGCTGTACCGGTTCACGCCGCTGGAAGAACCGGACCTTGCAGCCTGACATCTGTTAGCTTCCTCCCTGGGTGCGGTATCCTTCGGTGCGTATAATCAAGGCACAGAGCGGTCGGAGAACCGGCCCCATCCATATCGGGAGATGCCAATGGCCAGTCCCAATGTCGTCGAACTGA
>DATNBQ010000289.1:0-3426 GCA_035571955.1 Urbifossiella sp.
CATTGGACGATCGCTGTCGACGCTCGGCGAATCGGCTCGCCGCTTGACGTCGCGTTAAGCATTCGCGGCGCCGAGGGGAAGGAACTCGTCGCCAACGATGACTTGGCCGCCACGACCGATGCGGGTTTGGACTTCGTCGCCCCCGCCGACGGAACCTATGAAGCGGTGGTAAGCGACGTCTCCGGCCGCAATCAGGCGCCATCCGCCGTTTACCGCTTGGCGATCCGGCGCGCCGCCGCTGACTTCGTCCTCGAAGTTCCGCAGCGCATCAACGTACTCGTCGGCGGAACGAGCAATCTGACGGTGAAGGCCGTTCGCCGCGGCGGTTGGACGGGCCCGATCAAGCTCTCGCTCGCCGGCTTGCCTGCCGGGATTCAGGCGCCCGCGGAACTTGTGATTCTACCCGACAAAAGCGAATTAGCCATCGTCCTGGCGGCGGCGCCCGATGCCGTCGCGTCCGCGGCATTGATCTCGGTTCAGGGCGAAGCGCAAATCGACGGGCAGGCGGTCACGCGCTGGGCGATTGCCGCGGCCGGCGGCAACCTGGCGCCGCGCAGTCCCGAGGAGAACCACGTGGCCAAAACGCTTTTGGCATGTACGATGAAGCCGCGCTGTGCGGGCCGTCCGGTCGATCAGGACACCGTGCGCAAGGCCCACCGCGGCGCCACGTTTCCCGCGGAAGTTCTCGTCGATCGCTTGGAAGGATTCGAGGGCCCGATCGTGCTCGGCATGGCGGCCGTCCAGTCGTATCAAGTGCAGGGCATTACAGGCCCGGAGGTCGTCGTTCCACGGGGCATTACTCGGACGGTCTATCCGTGCTTCATGCCTGAATGGCTGGAGACGATCCGCACCTCGCGGATGGGAGTGATCGCCACGGTCCAGGTTCCCGACGCTCGGGGGCGCGTGCGGCATCTCGTCGCGCCGATCAAGGGCTTCATCACCATGACCATCGAGGGGGCGCTGCTCAAGCTTTCACACGCCGAAAGCGAGTTGCATGTCGCGACGGGCAGTTCGTTCGCGGTCCGCGTCAAGCTCGCGCGCGCGGCGAAACTCCATGAACCCGTGCGTCTCGAACTACGAGTGCCGGAGGAACTCGCGGGCCTGCTGACGGCCGAGCCAGTGGAGGTTCCCGCGGGACAGACCGAGGCCGACTTCCGCGTCACCGCGGCGGCCGACCCTCGGCTGCCGGGCTGGCGGAAGTTGACGATTCGCGGCACGGCGCTGCCCGCGCCCGACTTGCCCGTCGTTTCCGAGACGACGGTCGAAATCGAATTTCAAGCGGCGGCTATGGCTCCTCGATAAGTCAGGCCGCTTAAACTTCGTACTCGTTTTCCTTGCTCAGTCCGGGCAACGGAATCGGATACTTGCCGTTAGGCCGCATCTGCAGCGGCGCCGGCGAATCCATCGATAGCCTGTCGATGGTCGGAGCGAACTCCTGGTCGTGGTTCAGGATTTGATCGAACGTGATCACCTGGCCGGTGTGGCAAGCCATACGGCCCATCGACGTGACCAGGCTGGCCTCGGCGCCGCGCTTGGCCTCGTTATACGGCTGGTCGCTGCGGATGGCCGTCATCAGGTGTTCCCATTCGAGCTGGTACGGATCAGGCTCGGGCTGGGGGAAGGCCCAAGTTATCTTGTCGCTGTCGAAATTCTGCCCGGAGTAAATGCGGCACTTGGCCGGATGGTGCGAGGCGGTGGAAATCACGCCCAGGCCCTTCGTGCCCTGGGCATAGCTGGCGAACTCATCGTGGCAGCCGGGAATGTTGCGGCCGTTGAGCAGCAGCTTCGTGCCGTCGGCGAACGTGTACTCGACCGAGTAGTGGTCGAAGTTCTGGTCGACGTATTCGTCGCGATAGTGCCGGCCGCCGCTGCCCTGGGCCTTGACGGGCCAGGCGTCTTTCATCCAGCAGCTCTCGTCGATGTTGTGAATCAAGAAGTCGCTGTAGGCGCCGCCGCTGGCCCAGAGGAAGCCGTGGAAATTCTTGATCTGGTAGAGCAATTCGCTCATATCGCCGGTCGGCGGATTGACGAAGGCCGAACCGATTGGGCCTTGCATGCGGTAAGCCCGCAGCAAGAGAATGTCGCCGATCTCGCCCGACTTGATGCGATCATGCAGTTCCTGCCGGGCCGCGCAGTGGCGGCACATCAGCCCCACGCCGACCTTCAGGTTCTTGGCGACCGAGGCTTCGGCCAGCTTCAGCATCTTGCGGGTGCTGGGGCCGTCGACCGTGGTCGGCTTTTCCATGAAGACGTTGATGCCCTTCTCGATCGCATGGCCGAAATGGACCCAGCGAAAGCCCGGCGGGGTGGCGAAGATGGCCACGTCGCCCGGCCGCAGGCATTCCATGGCGCGTTGATAACCGTCGAAGCCGATGAATTGGCGATCGGAGGGGACATCGACCTGTTCGCCGAATTTGTCCGCGAGGTTCTTGTGGCTATCTTGCAGTTTTTTGGTGAATACGTCGGCCATCGCGACCAGCTTGGTCGGGCCTTGCTTGGTCGACAGGGCGTTCGCCGCGGCCCCGGTGCCTCGCCCGCCGCAGCCCACCAAGGCGATGCGGATCGTATTGTCTTCGGCGGCGTGAACGCGCGGCACGGCCATGCCCAGCAAGGTGGCGCCAGCGGCCGCTCGGCCGGTTTGCTTGACGAACTCGCGACGCGTCGTGGCGTCGGCGGCGGGCTTGCTCATGAAAATCTCCTACAAGGTTTGGGCGGGCCAAGGCGGACGCCACGGCACTCTTTTGGCGTACTTGGAACCGGGCTGGAAGTTCGTTCAGCCTCTAGCCGAACGATCATTTCCAGTATCGCCGCGGAAACCGGCCAACGCAAGTCGCGGAAAGCTTCCAGGCCCATTTGCTTTATATCGATGGGGCAATAACTTCTGGCCGAATCTTCCCTCGGAAAGCTTGATTCCTAACTCGCCGAGGACTACCACTAACTCGACAGCCCGGCGAGTCGAGAGGTTGTGGAAACCTGCCCGTGCGCAAGGCGACGACCAACGAGGCACGTCAATTCAAGTTCGATGGTCTGACGCCGGGGACGCACCGCGTGTGGTCGATTCTCGGCCGGCGGACCTCGCAGCGCGGCCAACTGGAAGGCGAGATCGTCACGATTCCCGAGACGGGCGAAAGCTCGGCGCCCGTCGAATTGCGGCTGCGCGAAGCGGCGGCCGTCGACCTTGTTGGTCGTTGGCAGACGGCTTGCCCCGATACGGCCGATGAATTACGATACCGGTCTACCTTCCCCGATAGCTCAGTTGGTAGAGCGAGCGGCTGTTAACCGCTAAGTCCAAGGTTCGAGTCCTTGTCGGGGAGCTGAGACTCTTTCTCCGAGTCGCCGCGACACACCAGTTTCCAAAGACGCCGAGAGTCACCTCTCGGCGTCTTTCGTTTGGGTACTTCCCGCCGCCGTTTGGATGCCCAAAAC
>DATNBQ010000290.1:0-8000 GCA_035571955.1 Urbifossiella sp.
CCGCGTCGGCGAGGTGAATCAACTCCTCGTGCGGCCCCAGGAAGTGCTCGCGGCCATGCAAACCTTGGCCCAGGCCTATACCGATTACTACGCCGCGGTGGCCGATTCCAACCGGGCCCAGTTCCAGCTTTATCGCGCGCTCGGCCGGCCTGCACTGCATCGCGCCAACGAAGACGAGCCGACGACGTCGAAACCCGCTAAGGCGCCCGTGGTGGCCCGAGCGCCGCTGCCAAACTTGACGGACTCTCCCGCGGCCTCCACCGACGTTCACGGGGCGTTGCCATGAACCCAATCACCGCGGCGCTCCGTCATCCGGTCACCGTCATGGTGCTGATCGCCGGCGTCGTCTTCGCCGGGGTTCTCGCCTGGATACGCATGAAGGTGGACATCTTTCCGCCGCTCGATCTGCCGGTGATTTACGTCGCCCAACCGTACGGCGGCATGGATCCGCGGCAAATGGAAGGGCTGATCGCCAACTATTACGAGTACCACTTCCTTTACATCAACAACATCCACCACGTCGAATCGAAGAACATTCAGGGCGTTTCGCTGATGAAGCTGTTCTTCCATCCGGGGGCCGACATGGCCCAGGCGATGGCGGAAACCGTCGGCTACGTGAACCGTTCGCGGGCGTTCATGCCGCCGGGAACCGTGAATCCATTCATCATGCGCTTCGATACGGGCAGCGTTCCCGTCGGCTACCTCGTGCTTTCCAGCGAAACCAAGACGGTGGGGCAAATCCAGGATGAAGCGCTGTTCAAGGTGCGGCCGATGTTCGCGGCGATCGAAGGCGTGAGCGCCCCACCGCCGTTCGGAGGCGCCCAGCGCACCGTCGTCATTCGCACCGACCCGGATCGTCTCCGCTCGCGCGGGCTCACGGCGGACAATCTGGCCCAGGCACTCACGAGCGGCAACGCGATCGCGCCTTCCGGCAACATCCGCACCGCGACCACCATGCCGCTCGTGCCCACCAACGCGATGGTGGTGAAGCCGGCCGAACTCGGCGGCATCGAATTGAAGCCGGGCGTGTACATGCGCGACATTTGCCGCCGCGATCCGGTAACCGATAAGCCGCTCATCGAGGACGCCACCGACATTCCCTCGGGTTACGCTCTGGTCAATGGCAAGCGGGCCGTCTACATCCTCGTCACCAAGCGGGCCAACGCCAGCACCCTCGATGTTGTCGACAACGTCCGCAACAACTTGCCGCAAATGCAGGCGGTACTCCCCGCGGACATCCACGTCAGCTTCGAGTTCGATCAATCCCCGCACGTGACGAGCGCCATGCGGGGCGTGGCATTCGAAGGGGCGCTCGCGGCCGGGTTGGTCGGCCTCATGGTCTTCCTGTTTCTCCGCGACTGGCGTTCGGTCATCGTGGTGGTTTTGAACATTCCATTCGCATTAATCGCGGCCCTGGTCGCACTGTGGTTGTCCGGCCAATCGATCAACCTGATGACCCTGGGCGGGCTGGCGCTCGCCGTCGGCATCCTCGTCGATGAAGCGACCGTCGAGGTCGAAAACATCCACACGCAAATGGCCAAGCACGAGTCCATCGCGCTGGCGGTGCGGCTCGGCAACATGGAAACGGCCGTACCAAGATTGCTCGCCATGCTCTGCATCCTGGCCGTGTTCATCCCGTCGTTCGCGATGCAGGGAACCGCGCGCGCACTGTTCGTGCCGCTGGCTCTCGCAGTCGGTTTCGCCGTGATCGCGAGTTACATCCTCTCCAGCACGTTCCTGCCGGTGCTGTGCGTCTGGCTGCTCAAGAATCAACACAGGGCGCCGCGCGACACCACCCTCGCAACAAGGTACGATCGCCTGGTCCGCGGCGCCATTGCCGCCCGGTGGATAGTGGCGCCAATCTTCTTACTGGCATCCGTGGGCATCGCGGTCTTGCTCGGCAACCAGATCGGAACCGAAATCTTTCCCCAGGTGGATGCCGGCCAATTCCAGTTTCGCCTGAAGGCCCCGACTGGAACGCGCATCGAACAGACGGAAGCCACCACCCAGGAGGCACTGCGATTCATCGACGACGAAGTGCGTGCCGCCGGCGGCGAGATCGCAATCAGTGCCGGCTACGTCGGCGTCGTGCATTCCAGCTATCCCATCAACACGATCTTCCTGTGGATGGGCGGGCCGGAGGAAGCGGTGATCCGCCTGGCCTTGAAGGAGGGACCGGTTCGTGTCGAGGAATTGAAGGCCAGGCTCCGCGCGAAACTTCCCGATCATCTTCGCCGTTGGGTCGCCGCGAAGTGGAAGCGCGAGGGGGAAGCGGCCGATGATGTCGATCGCCGAGCGGCCGAACTCCAGGTTGCGTTCGAGCCGGCCGACATCGTCAACGAAGTGATGAGTTTCGGTTCGCCGTCGCCGATCGAGGTCGCCGTCAGCGGGCCAAGAGTTGCCGACAGTCGGGCCCACGCCGAGAAGGTGTTCCGCGAACTCGGCAAGGTTCCCGGCATCGTCGATTTGCGCTACGTCCAGGCGCTTGACTATCCCACGGTGGAAATCGCCGTGGATCGCGAGAAGGCCGGCGCGAGCGGCGTAACCGCCGAGGAAGTGGCCCGTTCCATAACGCCGTTCACCTCGTCGAGCCGCTTCACCGTCCCGAATTACTGGCGCGACCCAACCAGCGGCGTCGGCTACCAGGTGCAAGTCGAAATCCCGTTCGCACTCGTCAATTCCCCGAGCGATCTGGAACTGGCGCCGGTCCGCAAGGGACTGGAACCAATCCTAATGCGCGATGTCGGCCGGATCAGCCCCGGGACCATGCCCGGCGAGATCGACCGCTATAACATGCGCCGGCTCGTGAGCATGACCGGGAACATTCAGGGAACCGATCTCGGCGCCGTGGCGAGCCAAGTCGCAAAAGCAATCGACGTGGCCGGACCGCCGCCGCCCGGCGTCCGCGTCGATGTTCGCGGGCAGGTCGCGCCGCTCAACGAACTCTTTCGCGGCCTCGGCACCGGCCTCGCCATCGCCGTCGTCGTGATCGCGCTCTTGCTCCTCGCTTACTTCCAGTCGATCCGATTGGCGCTCGTGGCGGTCGCGCCGATCCCGGCGGTGCTTGCCGGGGTTGCCGCGATCCTGCTCGCCACCGGCACGACGCTCAACCTCCAGTCCTTCATGGGGGCGATCATGGCGGTCGGCGTGGCGACGGCGAATGCCATCTTGCTCGTCGTGTTTGCCGAGCGAGCCCGCATTGAGGGATTGGCCCCTGGCGAAGCGGGCGCGGTCGGGGCCCGAACCCGTGCCCGCCCCATCCTGATGACCAGTTGCGCGATGATTGCCGGCATGATTCCGATGGCTTTGGGCCTGGGCCAAGGGGGCGACGAGTCGGTGCCCTTGGCGCGGGCGGTGATCGGCGGCCTGGCCGCGGCCACGGCAACCACATTGCTCGTGCTGCCCGCCGCCTTTGCCCTTGTGATGGGCGGCGCCGGCGCGCATTCCGCGTCGCTCGATCCCTTCGACCCGGCCAGCCGGCATCACGTTCCGGAGGTTTCCCATGCGCCCTAACGCGTGCCTGCTGGTAGCAGCAATCGCTCTTGCGTTCGCGGGGTGCAACAAGCGACCCGCAGCGCCGCCGGCGCAAGCCGCTGCCGCCACTGCTCCGAAGATTACCGTCATTAAGCCGGAACTCCGCTCCATCCACCGCAGCGTCGAGCAACCGGGAACGGTTCATGCGTTCGAGGAAACCGCGCTCTTCGCGCGCCTGACTGGTTTCGTGGGCAGCATCGACGACGACCCGGAGAAGAAGAACCATCCGCCGCACGATCGGCGATTCGACCGGGGCAGCCGCGTTCGCAAGGGGCAGGTGCTCGCGGAGTTGGCGATCCCGGAGTTGGATCAGGAGTTTCGCCAAAAGGAAGCATTGGTCAAGCAGGCCGAGGCCGAGGTGATTCAGGCTGAGAAAGGCCAGGTTGCAGCCGGGGCGGCAATCGCGGTCGCAACCGAATCTGTGCGCGAGGCCGAGGCCGGCGTGGTCCGCGCTCAGGCCCTGTTCGTTCGCTGGCAATCGGAAGCCGAACGCATCGGCGGGCTCGTCAAGGGCGGACTAATCGACAGCCAGACGCGCGACGAGACGCAGAACCAGCTGAAAGCTTCGGATGCCGCCAGGAACGAGGCCATCGCGCGGGTGGCAGCGATGCGGGCGGAAGTGAAGAAGGCCGAGGCCAATCGCGACAAGGCGGCGGCCGATTCCGACGCGGCCAAGGCCCGATTGGAAGTGGCGCGGGCCAATGTCGGTGAAGTGAACGCCCGCCGCACCTATCTCAAAATCGCAGCCCCTTACGATGGAATCGTGACGCGCCGCTCCGTGAACACCGGCGACCTCGTCAGTACCGCGGAGAAGACACCACTGTTCGTCGTGGCCCGGATCGATCCGGTACGGGTCGTGGTTCGGGCGCCGGAAGCCGATTCGGGGTTCGTGACGCCGGGGCAAGAGGCGCGCATCGCCTTCCCGAGCGCCGTTGGCCTGGACGCAGTCGGTCGGGTGGCGCGCACGGCGTGGTCGTTGGAACCGGGTTCGCGAACGCTCTGGACCGAGATCGACTTACCCAACCCGAAGGGGACCATCCGACCCGGCATGTACGTGGTTGCTCGCCTGGACATGGATTTTCCCAAGGCCTGGACTGTGCCCGCCGCGGCGATCGGCAAGCTGGCCGACGAGCCGGCGATCTACCTGGTCGAGAGCGGCAAGGCCGTTCGCGCGCTCGTGCAAGTGGGCCGGGGAGACGGGCACTTCACCCAGGTGCATCGCTATCGGAAACCCGGCGCGGAGAAATGGACCGACTTCACCGGGACCGAGTCAGTTGCAACGCCTGCCGCAAGTCTTTCGGATGGCCAGGAGGTTAAGGCAGGCGAGTGAGACTGCGTCGCCTTCCTTCGCGACATTTCGCGGATAGCCAAACCGCTTGCACAATCTTGAGTGAATTCCCTTGACCGGCCGGAAAAGCGGGGATATAGCCGCGCCGCTTTCTCAACACACTCTCTACGCGGGGGCTCGCGGCCCCGGATCGATGCGCCCCGGCCCCGTGCCGTGCGGCCGATCCGGTTGCCGTTCGGACGGATGTCGGGGGATGTCCGGGCCGCGCGAAGGGTCTTCCCGGGGAGCAAGGAGGCCATGGTGTTCCAGGCAACGAAGTGGAACTGGAAGCGGCTCGCCGCGCGAGCGCTGTTGATTCCCGTGCTCGCCGGATCGGCCGGCGTCGCCCTCGCCCAATTCCGGTCGTCCTCCCCAGCGGGGGCGAACAAGACCGCGGCCGGCCCGGTGATGACCGCGGCCGCCCCCGGCGATCCCAAATCCATGCTCAAGGAAGGGCGCAAAGCGCTCGCCGCCGGCCACTTCAACGACGCTCAGGACTACGCCCGCCGCGCCGACGACAGCGCCCGCGCCAAGAACTTCAAGTGGGGACTCTTCGACGATACCCCCAACGCGCTGCTCAAGGACGTGCAAGCGGCCGTGGTCAAGACCCAGAAGCACGAGGCCGAACGGCTCGTGAAGCAGGCCAAGACGTTGCTCGCCAAGCACCCGGCCAACGATCGCGAGAAGGCGGCCAACCTGGACGCGGCCTTGCAAATGGCCCGCCGCGCCGACTCTTTGCACGGCGGGGGCGGCTACTCCGTGTGGGATTTCGGCGACCGCCCCGACAAGATGGTGAAGGAAATCGAGGCGGCCCGCGCCAAGATGAAGCTGCCGCCCGCACCGGTTCAGAACAAGGTCGTCACGGCGATGGGCACGCAGAAGCCCGGCGCGCCGAGCGGCGTCGTTCCGGCCGGCGGCTTGAAGGCTCCCGTTAACAACGCTCCTGCCACGCCGGCCTCCAACTATTCCAACTTCACCCGGACGCAGACGCCGACGGCCAACGCCGCCGTCGATCCTCGCAAGGTCGCCGCCGTCAAGCTCATGACCGAAGGACGGCAACTGGCCAACCAGGGCGACTTCGCCGGCGCCCACGCCAAGTACACCGGCGCTCAGAAACTGAACGCCCGCTTCGCGGCCAACGAATTCGGCCCCGATTCCGCCCTGCAAGACCTGAACTTGCACGGCAGCATGGCCATCAAGAACCTCATCGAAGACGCCAAGACGAAGATGCAGCGGAAGGACTTCGCCCGCGCCGATGCCGCACTGAATGCCGCTCACGACATTGCCCTCGCATTGAACTTGTTCCCACTGCCGATCGAGAAGGCCAAGGCCGATCTGCGGACGGCGACGAATGGGAAGTTCGGCGGGGTGTCGCCGAGCGGTCTGTCGCCGGCGGCGGGCACCGAACGGCTGATCCCACTCGGCCCGGCGCCGGCCGCGCCCGTTCCCACGGCTTCCGCTCCGGGGGTCGCCAACATCGTCAGCCCGGCGACGCCTCCGAAGCCCGCCACTGCCCGCGTCGAAGTGCCGGCCTTGCCGCTCGTCAGCGCTCCCCCCGTCGTGACTCCGCCCGCCGTCGTGACTCCGGCCGTCGCTACGCCGGCCAACATCACGCCCGGCGCCCTGACCAGCCGACAGATGCTTTACCAGGCCGCCCAGGAATACACGAAGGGCGACTTCGACATCGCCGCCAAGCTCGCTCGCCAGGCTTACAACCTCGGCAACGAACAGGAGAAGGTGCAAGCCACTGGTTTGCTCAATTCGATCGACGTCGATGTTGCGGCGGCCAAGAAGCGAAACGCCGCGAAGTCGTACGAGGCCGCGGTGGCCGCTTACCAGCGCCACGATCACGGTCACGCTCTCAGCGTCTTTGTCGTCATCGACCCGAACCTGCTCCCTGCGGACCAGCGGGCCAAGCGCGACGAGATGATCGCGTCGTGCAAGGCGGAACTGGACAAGA
The DNA here is from genome assembly GCA_035571955.1 of Urbifossiella sp. Taxonomy (GTDB): domain Bacteria; phylum Planctomycetota; class Planctomycetia; order Gemmatales; family Gemmataceae; genus Urbifossiella. The sequence goes on from DATNBQ010000290.1 coordinate 6,822, forward strand.
GCGGCGCGAAGGTGGCGGTGCACGCGGGCGGCGTTCCGCCGGAAGGGACGCTGCAGCCGGTGCCGGGCGTGATCCCGCCGGGCACGGCCCGCGTCGGCGACGGCCGCCCCAGCAATCCGGACAGCCTCGCCACCCAGGCCGATTCGCTTCGCAAGGTCGCCTATCAGAAAATGCGCAGCGAAGGGCTGAAGGTGCAATCGGATGCTCAGGCCGCCTTCGGCCGCGGCGAAACCGATGTCGCCATGCAGATGCTCATCGATTACTCGAACCGGGTGCGGGCGGCCGGGCTCGATACGGCCAGCGTCGCGCTCTTGCTGCGGCCCATCGATAGCCGCATGGAAATGTTCCGAGTGATGAAGGGACAGAAGGACGCGATCACGCGGGTGAACCGCGAGAATCGCGAGGCGAAGGAACTGGTGACGAGCCGCGCCGGCGCCGACGAACAGCGCAAGGCCGAGGTGGCAAAACTCGTTCGCCAGTACAAGGGCCTGATGAAGGAGTTCAAGTACAGCGAGGCCGAACGGGTGGCCATGCAGGCCGTGCAACTTCAGCCCGACGACGTGGCCCTCGATGCCCTGCGGACGCTGGCCAAAACCCAACGCCGCCTGAAGAACCAAAACAACGTCGATCTCGCCAAGGAAGGCATGTTCGCGGAGGGCATGTTGGCCGCGGAGAATGAAGGACCGTTCGTCGATAGCAACGACCCGGTGTCGTTGGACATCAGGCGGATGCTCGCCAGCCGCGGCCGCGGCCGCGGCGACGACGCTTATCTCCGCAGCCGAACGCCCAAGGAATTCGAGATCGAACTGAAACTCGATCGCCCCGTGCTGATCGATTATACCGGCATGCCGCTGTCGCAGGTCATCGAAGACCTCCGCGACAAGACCAAGGTTGACTTCTCGTGGGATACGCCGTCGCTGACAGCCGAGCAGATCAGCACGGCGATGCCGATCAACGAGAAGCTCACCCAGGGAATGTCGCTGCGGAATGCCCTGCATTTGATCCTGGACAAAGCCAAGCTGAGCTTCGTGATCGAGTACGACACGGTGCGGATCACGACGCAGAAGATGGCCAAGGGGCGGCTGGTGACCAAGGTGTTCTCGGTCGCCGACCTGGTCACCCCGGTGCCCAACTTCGCCCTGCCGGACTACGCCAACTTCGACAAGATGATCAACGCCA
>DATNBQ010000291.1:0-2884 GCA_035571955.1 Urbifossiella sp.
AACGACCGACGGGCGAGAGAGTCACTTGCTCGCGCTGCATGCCGGTCGCGCTACGCCAGTTTGATTCCCAGATCCTTCAATTGGCGGGCGTCCACCGTGGCGGGCGCGCCGGTCATCAGGTCGCGGGCCTTTTGGTTCTTCGGGAAGGCAATCACGTCGCGGATGTTCGAAGTGCCGGCCAGCAGCATGGCCCAGCGGTCCAGGCCGAGCGCGATGCCGCCGTGGGGCGGGGCCCCGCTTTGCAACGCGTCCAGCAAGAAGCCGAACCGCGCCTTCGCTTCTTCCTGGCCCATGCCCAGCATCTTGAAGACGGTGTTCTGAACCTCTTGGCGATGGATACGAATGCTGCCGCCGCCGACTTCATAACCGTTGAGCACGAGGTCGTAGGCCTTGGCCCGCACCTTGCCGGGGTCGCTTTCGAGCAAATGCAAGTCTTCGTCGCGCGGCGACGTGAACGGATGGTGCAAGGCCGCCCATCGCTTCTCTTCATCGTCCCAGGCGAACATGGGAAAATCGACGATCCAGGCGAACTTGAACGCAGTGCTATTGGCGACGAGGCCCAGTTTGTTGGCGAGGTACGTGCGGATGCCGCCGAGGGCGTCGCAGACCACGGCCTCGCTGTCGGCGACGAACAGGAGCAGGTCGCCGGGTTGCACGCCGAGGCGTTCCTTCAGTTGCGCTTTCAGTGCATCCGGGAAGAACTTCTCGATGGACCCGGTGAGCTTGTCGGCCTCGGCCTTGAGGAACGCCAGCCCCTTGGCCTTGAAGGTGAAGGCGACCTTGGGGAGTTCGCCGCCGGGCTTGAGGGCAGTGTTGGAAAACTTGTCGGCGGCCCCCTTGGCGTTGATCGCCCGGACCACGCCGCCGGCCGCCACTGCTTCCTTGAGGAACGTCGCGTCGCTGGCATTGGCGATGTCCGTCACGTCGACGATCTCGAGGCCGAAGCGCAGGTCCGGCTTGTCGCTGCCGTACTTCGCCATGGCGTCCGTATATTTCAAGCGCGGCAGCGGCATCGGAATCGTGACGCCCAGGCACTGCTGGAACACTTCCACTGTGAGGCTCTCAATCACGCCGAGCACGTCGTCCTGTTCGACGAAGGACATCTCGAGGTCGAGTTGCGTGAACTCGGGCTGGCGGTCGGCGCGGAGATCTTCATCCCGCAAGCAGCGGGCGATCTGGAAGTACTTGTCGTACCCGGCGATCATCAGCAGTTGCTTGTACAGCTGCGGCGATTGCGGCAAGGCAAAGAACTCGCCGTTGAACACGCGGCTCGGCACCAGATAATCGCGGGCCCCTTCCGGGGTGCTCTTGCCCAGGAGCGGCGTCTCCAGTTCCAGGAAACCGCGGGCATCCAGATGGTCGCGGATCACCTTGTTGATGCGGTGGCGAAGGATCAAGATGCGCTGCAGGGAACGGCGGCGCAGGTCGAGGTAGCGATATTGCAGGCGCAGGTCCTCATTGGCCGGCTCCTCGTCCGGGAACTCGGTGACGGAGAACGGCAGCGGCGGGCTCGGGTTCAAGACGCGCAGCGTTTTGGCTTCGACCTCGATGTGCCCGGTGGGGATGTCGCGTTCCATGCCGGGGAGCCGCTTGCGAACGAGCCCGGTGATCGACACGACCCATTCGCGAGCCAGCGCGTTGGCCTGCTTGAAGAGTTCGGCGTCATCCGCTTCGAAGACGATCTGCGTGAGGCCGTAGCGATCGCGCAGGTCGACGAACACCTGTTTCGCGTAATTGCGGGTGATCAGCACCCAGCCGTTGAGGGTCACGCTTTGCCCGACATGCTCGTCCCGCAGCTCGCCGCAGGTGTTCGTCCGCTGCCACTCGGCCATGATTCTCCTCGATTCGGCAATGGGTAGCTGGCATTATAGAAACGCCGGCGAGCGTTGGATGAGCACGCTCCCCGTTGGGTCGCGGCTACGCGGGATCGCTACACTGAGTGCATCGAATCTTCGCCCCCGATGGAGCGCATACGATGCGACGGTTTTCGTTTCTCGCTGGCGCCTTCTTGCTGGTCTTGGCCGTGCCGGCTTCGGCGGGGAAGTTCAACAAGACGCTTTCCATCGGCGACGCCGCACCGACGTGGGACGGGCTCGAAGGGACCGACGGCAAGAAGCACGCCCTCGCCGACCTCAAGGACAAGGACGCCGTCGTCGTGGTGTTCACGTGCAATAGCTGCCCGGTCGCCGCGGGTTACGAGGACCGCATTATTGCATTGGCCAAGGCGCATGCGGATAAGGTGGGCGTGGTCGCGATCAACGTGAATACCTCGAAGGACGACGCCTTGCCGGCGATGAAGGTTCGGGCGACGAAGAAGAAGTTCCCGTTCCCGTATCTGTTCGATCCGTCGCAGGAGATCGCGCGCAAGTACGGGGCCAAGTACACGCCGGAATTTTTCGTGCTCGACAAGGATCGCAAGGTGATTTACATGGGGGCGATGGACGACCGCGGGCCGCCGGGCGAACCCAAGTTGAAGCATGTGGAAGCGGCCTTGACGGCCGTTCTCGCGAGCAAGAAGGCTCCGATGTCTGAGACTTCAGCGGCCGCCGGTTGCAGCATCAAGTTCAAGCCGGCCAAACGCGAGAAATGACGATGCCTCCATCGGGCTTCACCTGGGTCGATAAGCCGCACCTGGCCGCGATGGCGCATCCGGATTCCGCCGCGGACCTGAAGTGGCTGCGCCGCAACGGCGTCGAGTTGCTCATTTCCCTGACGGAAAACCCGCTGCGCCGCGACTGGGTGAACGAGGCCGGCCTGCTCGCCGTCAACGTGCCGGTGCCGGACATGGAAGCACCCACCGACCGGCAACTCGATCACCTGCTCGATACCATTCGCAAGGCGAACACTTCGGGCATGGGGGTGGCGATCCATTGCGGCGCGGGGC
>DATNBQ010000292.1:0-8867 GCA_035571955.1 Urbifossiella sp.
CTGCGATGGCGTTTCGCGGCGGAACTTCCTCCGCATCGGCACGTTTGCATTCGGCGCCACGTCGCTGTCGCTGGCCGACATCTATCGGGCCGAAGCTGCCCAGGGAAATCAAGGCAGCCTCGCCAATCGGCACAAGGCCGTGATCAACATCTTTCTTGGCGGCGGCCCGCCCCACCAGGACATGTGGGAAATCAAGACCGAGGCCCCGAAGGAAATCCGCGGCGAGTTCAAGCCGATCGTCACGAAAGTGCCCGGCATCCAGATCGGCGAGACATTCACCCGCATTGCCGGCATGGCGGACAAGTTCGCGTTCCTCCGCAGCGTGGTCGGGGCCCGCGGCGGCCACGACGCTTACCAGTGCACCACCGGCTGGCCGCAACAATCGCTCTCCTCAATGGGCGGGCGGCCGAGTATCGGCAGCGTCGTCGCCAAGTTGCAGGGCAACGTCGATCCGTCGGTGCCGCCGTTCATCGGCCTCGCCGAGAAGACCCAGCACATGCCGTGGAGCGACGCCGGGCAGACCGGTTTCCTCGGCGCCACCTTCGCGCCGTTCAAACCGAGCGGCCCGGACATGGCCAACATGGTCCTCAACGCCGCCAACAAAGATCACATGCTCGACCGCAAGAAACTGCTCGATTCGTTCGACGACCTGAAGCGGAACATCGACGCCGGCGGCGTGATTCAGGGGGCGGATTCCCACACCGAGCGCGCCTTGAGCGTACTGACGTCCAGCAAGCTGATGGAAGCGCTCGACCTTTCCAAGGAAAGCCCCAAGACGCGCGAGCGCTACGGCGACGGCAAGCCTTATCAATACCAGTACGACGGCGCCCCGACCGTTAACGATCAACTGTTAATGGCCCGGCGCTTGGTGGAAGCCGGCGCCCGCGTCGTCACGCTGAGTTATGGCCGCTGGGATAGCCACGGCAAGAACTTCGACCTCGTTCGCGACCACGGCGGCAAACTCGATCAATGCCTGACGGCCCTGGTCGAAGACCTGGAACTCCGCGGCATGTTGGACGACGTGACGGTCATTGCCTGGGGTGAATTCGGGCGGACGCCGCAGGTGAACAAGGGCGCCGGCCGCGATCACTGGCCGCAAGTCAGCTGTGCGATCATGGCGGGCGGCGGCATGAAGACGGGGCAGGCCATCGGTTCGACCGATCGTCTCGGCGGCCACGCCAAGGACCGCCCGGTCGGCTTCGGCGACATCTTCGCGACGCTATATCGGAATCTCGGGCTTGCCGCCGAGAGCACCGTCAACGACCCGACTGGCCGCCCGCAGCACGTCGCCGAGGGGGTCGCCTTACCGGAACTGATTTGAGTCGTCTCGAACCCGCAAGCGGGTCAGTTCGGTGGCCCAGACATTCTTGCCTGCGCAACTTTCGATGCACAGGCGGATTCAACGCCACCGAGCAGCACGGGCGCGAAAAGCTCTATCAGTTGCCGCCGAGGCGCTTTGGCTCATTCGCGCCCTCGGCGACTTCCCAGTATGCATCCGGTTCCATACCCGCGATTTCCTGCACCTCACCCGACGGCCAGTAGACTGTCGCCTTGTTGATCTTCGCATCTGTTCCCAGGCCGAAGTGCAATCGCCGGTCGTGAGTGGAACCGAAGCTGCCGCCGCCGAAGGCGTAGCGCGTTTGCTTCCCGCTTGCCGTTTCAACCACAACGCGCGCACCGATCGTGTCGGCGGCCTTGTCGCGGAGCAAGCGGAAGCCGACCCAGTGCCGGCTCGCGGTCGGCGCGATGTTTCGCAGCACGACGACCGGTTCGTTCAAGTGGCTGATAACGACATCCGGCTTGCCGTCGTTATCGAGGTCGCCGATCGCCAGCCCGCGCGCGTTGTGCGGATCCTTGAAGTACGGCCAATCGCCGGTGCCGGCGGTCCGGAACTTTCCGCCGTTGTTGCGGAGCAGCATCGGCTTCTGCCGTCGGTCGATCTTGACCGGGAAGCGGACGGCGTGGCCGCTGACGATTGTCGCGTCCTCCCAGCCGTCGAGGTCGTGGTCGAAGAAGCCCGTGCCCCAGCTGACGTAGTTGCCGCCGACGGCGCCCACGCCGGTGCGGAGCGAATCGAATACGAACCGCGGGCTGCCTTTCTCGGTGAGGTTCGTATAGATCGCCGGCAGTTCGTTCTCGTAGTTGGTGACGAAGAGCGAGGCGCGGCCGCTGCGGTTGAAGTCCGCGACCCCGATTCCCATGCTGCCGTTGGCGACGCCGCGGTCGTCGCGGGCGACGCCGGCCAAAAGCCCGATCTCCTCGAGCGCGATCTCGCCGCGCTTGCCGCGGTTCCTGTAGAGAAAATTGTCGTCGGTGTCGTTGGCGGTGTAGATTTCCGGGCGGCCGTCGTTGTCCACGTCGGCGAAGACAGCGCCGATTCCCCGGCCGTCTTTGCGGAGTTTCATCCGCCCGGTGATGTCGGTGAAGGTGCCGTCGCCGTTGTTTTTGTAGAGGGCGTGCGGCAGCGGTTGGAAGCGCCGCGGCTGGCAGACGTCGCGGGTCTTGCCGTCGTACGTGCAGTCGGTGGGGTGGTTCGCGTCGAAGCCCCAGTCGCCGTAGTGGGCGACGTAGACTTCGGGGTAGCCGTCGCCGTCGAGATCGCCCCACGCGACGGACGTGGACCAGAGTGCGTCGTCGAGCTTCGCCTGCTTGGTAACATCCGCGACGCGGCGCCCGCCCTTGCCGTCGGGTTCGTTGTGGAGCAACACCAGGCGGTTGTAGCCGCTCACGAGGATGTCGGGCCAGCCGTCGCGGTCGTAGTCGAAGGCCGCGGCCCCGTGGCTGTAGGGGAAGTCGATCTTGTCGAGGCCGAGTCGTGCGGTCGCGTCCTCGAACTTGAAGCCGCCGATGTTGCGGTAAAGTTTGCACGGATGGCCGATGACTTTTTTGCCGTTGTAGGTTCCGCCGCCGGGTAGAAAGATGTCGAGCAGCCCGTCGCCGTCGAAATCGACGAGAGCGACGCCGCCCCCGACCGATTCGATGATGGCGAAGTTGCCGGCCTCTTCGCCGTTGCGATACGTGAACGCGACCCCGCATTCGGCGGTAACGTCCTCGAACGCGGCCGGTTCGGGCGCGGCCGCCTTTTGGTCCGATACAACGGGTTCCGGTTTCACCGCGCACGCGGCCACTGCGAATAGCCCGACCGGACAAACGACGAGCATCGCCACCCAACGCGTGCGGCGGGAATGGAGTCGCATGGCAACTCTCCAGGGTACGAAGGACGGTCAGGCATAGCCCCAAAGCGCCGCGGTTGCGGCGGTGCGTTCTCGGATCGCGGCGAGTTCGCGCTCCGAGAATACGGCCGGGCCCGAAGTCGGCGGGCGCACGCGCGGGGCCCACTTTTCCGCGATCGCATCGGCGTCGGGCAATTCACAGTGCCGGAGGGCGGCCCTCAGGGTCGCCGCCGGGTCCGCGGCCACATCCTCGAATCTCACGATCTGGCTCGCCCGCGCCACAGCGGGGTCTGCCTTCAATACGTCCCAAACGTACCGGTAGACCGAATTCCAGTACAGGGCCAGCCCGCCGGCCTCGTCGCCGCTCGTCAGTGCGTGCTGAATCCGAATGCATTCCCCGTCGCCGAGGTGGATTGGCCGCCGATCGAGCCCGAACTCGAAGTGCCCGGAGCGGCGCATGTAGGCTCGCGCGCGGGGGTTCGCGCGTTGCCCCGCGGAGAAGAGCCGGTGCTGGCGGACCAGCGAGGCGACGTGGGCGCTCGGCTCCCGAACCGGGATGAGGATGCGCGCGTCCGGGTAAAGTCGCACAATGTATGAGAGGCGGGCGACGTGATAGTTATTCTTCGCCGCGTAACGGTCCGCGCCCTCGGCCAGCATCAATTTGCGCAGGTTCAAGTCGTAGAAGGTTTCGAACTTCGGGTGGCGATCGTTCGCGCCGAGCACGTCGTTGCCGTTCGCTCGATGCGCGGGGAAGAACGCCGCCCAGATCATCTCTTCGAGTGCGTCCGGGCTTTCGGTCGTGACCATCACGCCGTCGCCGTGGGGGCGCTCGCGCGGCGCGCTCGCGGGCATTCCCGCCGTCGCGCGGCGCCACCAGTAGGGCGTGAACACCATCGGGTAATCCTTGCTCCGGTGCGTGGCGACGGCCGGGTGCGAGGCCACGACCTCGTGGAGAAGGGTGCTGCCGGATCGCGCCAGACCGCAGATGTACACCGGCGCGCGCACCGGGCGATCGCGAAGCTGGTCGGCGAGAGAACGCGATTCCCAGCGACCGAGCCGGAGCCAAAATGACCGATAACGGTGAACGAGATCGCCCAGGACGTGGAGCAAAAGCGGTACGTGGAACGGCGACGCGTCTGCCGTCCCGGCGCTGGCAGGTGCGGTCAACGATCGGCTCCGGCGCGAGTATCCGGCGGCGCCCGGCCTTCATTCGGCGGCGCGGCGGGCGCCCCGCGGCCGCGCCGGAAGCGGCGAACGATCGCGGTGAATGGCGACAGGAAAAGTGCGCCGAGGGCCAGCGCGACCCACGTCACGAGCGCCAGGAAATAGGGAATCAGTTCGACGCCGGGCATGGCGCCGTAGGCGAACAATCCGAATGTGAAGGCGTCAGGGGCGGGCACGCGAACCTCCCTTGAGGAAACTGAGCCGATCCGGCGTGTAGCGGCGCGCCCGGTTAAGTGTCGTCGGAGCGGTCGAGCAGGTCCAGACGGTCTCCCGGTCGGGCGTCACTTCCAGTGCCTCTCCGCCGACCGAGTTGACGACGAGGGTATTCCCGTTCGGCAAGCGTTGGCTCATGCCGCGAATCTCCGAGACGAAATGCGGGCCGGCTGCGTCCGGATAGACCCACGGGAAGGCCAGCGTTTTCGGGTCGAATTCGAGCACGCGCGACCCGCGCGGCGCGCCCGAATTGTCGAACAGGAGAATGTGGCCGTTATCGAGAAACGTGGGGTCGTGTTGGGCGCGCCACGGCCCGCGGGCCGCCCACACCACTTTACCCGTACCGGGGTCGAGCACGATCATCGCGTCCAGTTGGCGGGGGGAAAGGAGCAGTTGACCGGCCTTCAGCCAGGGGAACTTCGGCGCCAGCGCCGGGGTCAGCACCTTGACGGCGTTCGTGTGGAGCACGTCGCGGCGGATCCCGTCGTCGCGGAATGGGGCGACCGTGGGCGCAGCCCCGCTCGGGCGACGCGGCCGATCCAGAACGGCAAGCAAGGCGGCATAGGGAGAACTATGAATCGCTTCCAGAATCGGCAGCCGCTTCAGTCGTACGCCGTCGGGCGAAATCACGTCGACGAAATCGACCATGCACGGCGTCGGGATGTACTCCAGGCCGGGCAGCACTGTCGCAATGATCTCGTTGGTTAGTACGTAGATTGTGCCGTCGTCGCCCACGGCCACGTCGTGGTGGCACTTCTCGGCGTACTTCCAGAGAACGCGCGAGTCCTTGTCCAATTTGACCAGTCCGTACCCGTTCGAGGGGTTGCTGGCGTTGATTGGCCCCTCGACCACGGCCAACAGGTCGCCATCGGGATAAACGTGGCCGTCGTTGAAGTAGACATCGGCGTCGTTGATCCGGCCCTTGAGGTGCGGCGGCGCGGCCCACAGTTGGCTGAACGGAACGTGCCACGAATGCACGACCGCGCCGCGCATGTCGATGAGGGTGGCCCGGGAGCCGCCGCCATACATGCAGAGCGTGAACCCGTCGCAGGTCTTGTCGGGCTTGTCGATGCGGCCGACCGTGGGAGAAGCGGGGCTATCGCCGGGAGCATCCGGGCGGGTGGTCTCGTACCAGGCGGCGCCGCCCTGGAGGCCGCGCCGCAAGAAGGCCGCCCCCGGCAGGTCGAAGAAGATCACGGCCGCGCCGAGGATGTAGCCGAGCGACAGGAGCGCGAAGGAGGAGATGCAGCGGCGCAGGAGGCGCTGCGATGGCGGCCCCGGCGCGGCGGGAACCGATTCGCCTTTCATCTCCATTGCCGTTCCACCGTTCGAGGCCAGCGAGCTTGCGAGGTGCTCCTACTGCCACCAGTTTACCCGACCCGACTGAAGTTTCCAGTCGGTGGGTGCGCCGCCGATTCTCGGAGTAGAAGATCGTCGGGCACAGCCCGACCTAAAAAACCGCCCTATAGGTCGGGCTGTGCCCGACGCATACCTCGTGCGCCACCAAGAATCGTTTGGACACCCTTCGGCGGGCGGTTCCCGACGGTCTGCCCCTTTTCGCGCGGGTGGTGTATCATTGCCGTTAACCATGACGCAGCCTTCCCAATCCCGCTGGGCCGTACGCTGGCCCGTCGTCGCCGCTGTCGGCGGGCTGATCGCGGTCGGGGTTGCGGTCGTCGTTTATTTCCTGTCAAGCACCGAAAGCCAGCCGGGTGGAAGCGCGGACGGCTCGGAGCGCGATCCGCGGCAATTGCTGGCCGCCCGGCACATCACCCTCTGGTGGGATCTCCCCGCACGATTCGCGGGCGACCCCCAATCGAACCCCCATAGCAACATTCACCCAAGCGATTACGCCGGTCCCGCGAGCTGTCAGCAGTGCCATCCCGGCAATTACGAAGCGTGGTCGCACCATCCGCACCGCTGGATGAACGCCCTTGCCAACGCGGAAACCGTGCGCGGAGACTTCTCGGAAACCGCTTCAATCAACTACCGCGGCGGCAAAGCGTCGTTCCGCCGCGCCGACGGCGGATTCGCGATGATCCTGGAACGCGACGGCGTTCGCCGGACCTATCGCATCACGCAAACGATCGGGTCGCGGTTCTACCAGTATTACGTCGGCCGGCAGACCGAGGGCCCGGAACCGCCGAGCCACCACTTCTACCACAAGGATCACGTCCTGCCGTTCGGCTACTGGCTGAGCGCAAACGAGTGGGTTCCGACCGTTCACATCGGTCCCGAGTTGCCGGACGATAAGCGGCCCGATCCGTATTCTCCAGCCGATCACGGTTCGTACTACGCAGAGTACGCCGTGAGTTGCAACGCTTGCCACACGACGTTCGCCCTCGGCGACATGCTCGGCCGCCGCCCCCAACAAATGGGCGAGCATGCGCCGGCATCGCTGCACTGGGCGCTCCACGAGTACACCAAATCGGCCCGCCCGGCGGAACTGGCGAAGATGGAACGCGCTCACACCATGAACATCGGCCAGAACCCGATGGCCGGGTGGGACGCCGAGCACTACGCCATGACGTTCGGCGTCAGTTGCGAGGCGTGCCATTTGGGATCGCGCGAACACGTCGCGAGCGGAGGCGCCATTCGGCCGCGGTTCTTCCCGACCAGCCCGAACCTGGCCGTCGCAGGGAAAGCGCCCGACCCGGGCCGCACGGTGGAGAACATCAATTGGGCGTGCGGCCGGTGCCACACCGGCGGGCGGCCGTCGTTCGCGGCCGGCATGTCCACCTGGAACTCCGTCGAATACGCGGACGCCGCCCGCGGCAGTTGCTACTCGAAGATGCGCTGCATCGATTGCCACAGCCCGCACGCGGCGCTCGGAACGCAATGGACGCGCACCCCGGACCAGGACGACGCGGTTTGCCTCAAGTGCCACGACCAGTTCCGGGCCGCGGACAAACGATCGGCTCATACGCACCACGCGCCCGGAAGCAGCGGCGATCGGTGCCTGAATTGCCACATGCCGCGGATCAACGAAGGCCTTCAGGATGTCGTTCGCACGCACATGATCTTTTCGCCGACGCGCCCGGATATGATTGAGGCGAATCATCCGAACGCCTGCAACCTTTGCCATACGGATAAGGCGATCGACTGGACGCTCGACAAGCTCAAGGCGTGGTACGGCAAGACATACGACGGCGCCAAAATCGCCGGGCACTACAAGGATCGGGCTCGCCCCGTTGCACGCGGCTGGCTCCGCAGCGAAAACGAATCGGTGCGTCTGGTCGCCGCCGACGCCCTGGCGCGGACTCGCGATCCGCGCGTCGTTCCGGAACTTCTGGATGCGCTCGACGACCCGTTTCTGTTGAACCGTCAGTTCGCCGCGCGTGACTTGCAGCAGATGCTCGGCGTCCGACCGGCCGATGAGGGCTATCGGTTCTTCATGACGCGCGAGGAACGGAAGGAACCATTGGCGGCCCTCCGGACGAAACACGGCCCCAAGTGACGCTTCCCCTCGCCCGCCAGCTGGGGTTTCGGAGCCCTAGCGCACAACCGGCCAGGATTTTCCTGCAAACCTTATTTTTTTGTGAGAAATACGTTTGACGCTCATAAAGAATGAGAGTAAATTGCGAAATTGATGAGCAGACTCGCAACCTTCTCATCAATTCTCATCTCTCAGATCGGAGTCGACTCATGTATTCATCTCGGCCCCATCACCCACGAGGGGGATTTACGCTGATCGAACTGCTGGTGGTGATCGCGATCATCGCGATCCTGATCGGGCTGCTGCTTCCGGCTGTCCAGAAAGTGCGGGAAGCCGCGGCACGCTCGACTTGTCAGAACAACCTCAAACAACTCTCGCTGGGCGCCATCAACTGCGCGGACGCCAACGGCGGGAAACTCCCCCCGAGCATCGGCCTGTACCCCAATCTCCAACCCTCGACCAGAAATGGCGATGGCGGCCTGTTTTTTCACATCCTTCCCTACATCGAGCAAGGTACCGTCTACAACGCGAGTCTCTCCCCGGACGGCCGGAATGGCAACCTTCAAACGTACAATCAGTGGAACGCGGCGCCGCAAAATGCCGTCCTCAAAACGATGATTTGCCCCTCGGATACTTCCCTGATCCAACGCGGCGCACAGGGCCATGGCAGTTACGGCGTCAACGGACAGCTCTTCCATTACTATTACCCGGGCTGGGGCTATGCCGGATTTTCCAACTACCCCGCGAGCATTCCGGATGGAACCTCGAACACGGTCTTCTTCCCAGAGAAGGTGTGCGAGTCGAGCACCGGGCCGTACACG
>DATNBQ010000293.1:0-5371 GCA_035571955.1 Urbifossiella sp.
GATCGGAACCTTCTTCCTTTTGAAGATGCTCGGATTGTCGATCAATCTGATTACCCTGTTCGCGATGGTGCTGGCGATCGGCGTGGTGGTCGACGACGCGATTGTCGTAGTCGAGGCGATCCACGCCAAAATGGCCGCCAAGCATCTCTCGCCTTATCGCGCGACTCAGGAAGTGATCCGCGAAATTAGCGGCGCGATCATCGCCATCACCCTGGTTATGACGTCGGTGTTCGTTCCGGTGACGTTCATCCCGGGGCCGGTCGGCCAGTTCTACCGCCAGTTCGGCATCACCATGGCCACGGCGATCATCTTCTCGGGCCTGGTAGCCCTCACGCTGACACCCGTGCTCTGCGCGATGATCCTCAAGCCGCATGCCGCCAGCGGCCACGCCCACGCCAATGGCAACGGCCACGCGGATCCCGTGAAACCCCGGCGCAAAGCCGTCGTGATACTGTTCGCTATCGGCGGCCTGGCCGTCCTCGGCGGAATCACCTATCTCGCATACGAACTGTGGGGGTCGATCGGCTTTCTACTCATTCTGCTGCCGCTTTTGCGGAAGCCGTTCGACCGCGCCATCGAGAAGATCACCAGCGGCTACACCGCGATCCTGCGGCGGATCGTGACTCTGCGAACGATGAGCCTGGCCGTGGTCGGCAGTTTCGCCGTGGCCACGGTGGGGGCCCAACTCACGCTGCCGACCGGCTTCATTCCCGGCGAAGACCAGGGCATCATTTACGCCGTCTTGCAGACGCCGCCCGGCTCCACGCTCGAGTACACCAACGCCAAGTCGCAGGAACTGGAAGCGATCGCCAAGACCGAGTTCAAGGATGAAATCATCTCCGTGACTTCGCTGGCCGGGTATGAAGTGCTGACTGAAGGCCGCGGTTCCAACGCGGGCACCTGCATCATCAATCTGAAAGACTGGAAGGATCGCAAACGAACCGCGCGCGAGATCATCGAAGACCTCGAGGACAAGTGCGGCCGGCTGACCAACGTGAAGCTCGAGTTCTTCGAACCCCCCGCGGTCCCCGGCTTCGGCACCGCCGGCGGCTTCTCCCTCGTCGTCCTCGATAAAACGCAATCGAGCACCGCCAACTACAAGAAGCTCGGCAAAGTGACCGATGAATTCATGGAAGCGCTCAAGAAGCGCCCCGAAGTGTCCAACCTGTTCACCTTCTACGCCGCCAACTACCCGCAATACGAACTGGTCATCAATTACGACATCGCCATGCAGAAGGGCGTGCCGATCGATACGGCGCTTGAGAACCTCAACATCCTGATCGGCAGCACCTACGAGCAGGGCTTCATTCTGTTCAACCAGTTCTACAAGGTTTACGTCCAGGCCTGGCCGGAGTTCCGCCGCTATCCCGCGGACCTGGATCAACTGTTCGTCAAGAACGACAAGGGGAACATGGTGCCCTACTCGGCGTTCATGACGATTCGCAAGAAGCAGGGCCTGAACGAGATCACTCGCTTTAATCTCTATCCGTGCGCCGTTCTCCAGGGCGCCCCCGCTCCCGGCTACAGCACCGGGCAAGCCATCCAGGCCGTTCAGGAAGTGGCCAAGGACTTGCCGCGCGGTTACGCCATCGACTGGTCCGGCCTCTCCTACGACGAATCGAGAAAGGGCAACGACGCTATCTACATTTTTCTTATCGTCGTCGCTTTTGTTTACCTGGTGCTGGTCGGCCAATACGAGAGTTTCATCCTGCCGCTGGCCGTGATTCTGTCGCTGCCCATCGGCGTCTTCGGCTCGTTCTTGTTTCTGAAACTCATGGGCCTGGCCAACGACGTCTACGCTCAGATCGGCGTCATCATGCTGATCGGCCTGCTCGGTAAGAACGCGATCCTGATCGTCGAGTTCGCGGTGCAACGCCGTCAAGAGGGGGTGCCCTTGAAGGAGGCCGCCATCGAGGGCGGCAAGTTGCGCTTCCGGCCGATCCAGATGACCTCGTTCGCGTTCATCGCGGGGCTGATTCCGCTGGTCATCGCGACGGGCGCCGGAGCGATCGGCAACCGCACCATCGGCACGACCGCGGCGGGCGGCATGCTCCTCGGCACCGTGCTCGGCGTGCTGGTGATTCCGGGGCTTTATTACCTGTTCGGCCGGCTCGCCGACGGCCGCAAGCTGCTGAAGGACGAAACGGACGAACCATTGAGCGAATTGTTCGAACGCCAAAAATCGGAACAAGGCGCAGCCCCCACCCCGGCCAATGGAACAGGATCGCCGGTCCATTGAATTCAAGGGGGCCAACGTTCACATTCAGCGGCTGCCAACAAAAAGCTGCCGAGCCCTGGAATTACGAATTAAGGGCCGCGGTCGCCGGCTGCGGTTTGATTGGTCTGCCCACTCATCGTTGGGGCTTTGGGCGGTCCACGCCAAATGAACGGCCCCGCAGGAGGGACGAGAGCCTGCCGGGGTCCGTGCCCGCCGCGCCGACACCGCTGTGAGAGTGGCCCCAAGGGACGTGAGCCGGGTGCTCGGCCTCAGCGTCTCCTCCTCCTTGATGATCCGCCGTATCTCATCGAACGCGACCCCAAATAATGATTGCGTCCTCTTCGCGGGCAACAGGCAATCACGGGTTCTTGGCATGAATGTTGCCTTTTGCTGATCCGGACTTCCGCCGCCGAGCATTGATCGGTTCGTTACTCTCCGGAGGCTCTCCCGATGAAAATCAGGTTCTTCGTGCTTCTCTTACTCGGCATTCTGAGCCTGGGAGCGGAAGGTGCGACAGGCCGCCGCGCCGAATGCCCGACTGCTCGCGTCATCGTGCTGCAACCGGCCCCGGAAAGTCGACAGAAAACCCCAGTTGCGTCGATCGCGTTGGCGACCGAGTTGCGGAAGCCCGCGGCCGCGTTCGAGAAGGCGGCGAATGCCCGGGACGCCAAGGCTGCGGCCGCCTTGTGGACTGAAGGCGGCGAATTCACCGACGATGCCGGCAACTCGATTCGCGGCCGGGACAACCTCGAAAAGATGTACGCGAAGAACTTCGCCGCCGCGCCCAAAGGCAAATTCCAACTGACGATTGAGTCCGTGCGGCAACTCGGAGAGAACCTCGCGGCCTCCGAAGGCATTCTGAAGTTCACTCCCGCCGATGGCACGGAGACAACGTCAACCACAATCTCCGCCATGCACGTTCGCGAAGGGAAAGGATGGCTCGTCGCTTCCGCTAAAGAATCGCCGTCTGACTCCGAGTTGGCGCAGGTAGCCGATCTAGCCTTTCTCATCGGCGACTGGGAGGCAAAGCGAGACGATCGCAGCATTCGAATCTCTTATGCCTGGAATGACGGCAAGACCTTCATTCAATCGCGGTTCGCGGTGACGGAGAAGGGTGAGGTCACTGCATCGGGCATGGAGGTCTTGGGGCGCGATCCTGGCAGCGGCGAACTGCGATCCTGGCTATTCGACAAGTCCGGCGCCATCGGCGAATCGACCTGGAAAAAGGACGGTGATCGCTGGTCGATCGAGGCAAGCGGCACGCTGGCACAAGGGTTGGCAATGTCTGCCACCAACATTCTGATCCCGCTGGGGAAGGATGCATTCACCTGGCAATCCGTGGACCGTTCGGTCGGCGAGCAAGCGCTGCCCGACCATCCGCCGCTGAAAGTGACCCGAATTCAACACTAATCGCCAATCCCCTGAACACACCGGGACATACATCATGAAACCGCTCGTTCTGATTGTCTCTGCTGTCGCATTGTGGTCGACGATGTCGAGTGACGCCCTGGCTTATGGCCGCGGACAGCATCGCGGTAATGCATCTGGCGGGCACCCCGCGCGAGCGGCCCGACCTGCGCCCGCGGCCCGACCTGCACCCGTGGCCCGGCCAGCCGCGCGCGCACGAACGGTATCCCCGGCGCGGCTTCCCCAGGCCCATGTGGCGGCCGGGCACCGTGGCGTCGCCATCGGGCCTTATGGCGCGGTGCATCCTGGCAATGCGGGCTTGACCGCCGCAGCCCGGCATTCAACCACGTACTACAGCTCCAACTACCTCGCCGGGCGCGGCGCGGCAATTCGCAACGGCTTCAACTACCGCAACAACTACTTCAACCAGAATTGGTTCAACGCGCATCCCGGGGCCTGGAACACCAATCTCTGGGCCAATCGAAGCGGTGGACTTGGCGGCCTTGGTGGCGGACTTGGTGGGCTTGGCGGCCTTGGTGGGCTTGGCGGTCTCGGCGGCGGCCTTGGTGGTCTTGGCGGCGGGCTTGGTGGTCTCGGCGGACTCGGTGCTCTCGCCGCTCTTGGCGGACTCGGCGGAATCGGAGGAGGATTGGGTGGACTGGGCGGTGGGCTCGGTGGATTCGGCGGGCTGGGAGGCGGCCTCGGCGGTCTCGGCGGCCTCTGGAATGGCGCCAACTACTCCTCGGCAGCGAATTTCATGGGCCTTGGCGGCTTACCGATCAACTACGGCTACGGCAGCAACATCGTCTATCAAGGCGACAGCGTTTACGCCAATGGGAACAACGTCGCAACCGCGGAAGCTTATGCCGCCTCGGCCGATGCGATTGCCGCGGCCGGCCGCACCGCCCAGCCGCCGGCCAACGAGCCGTGGCAATCGCTCGGCGTCTATGGCCTCGTCCAAGGCGAAGAAAAGACCTCCAATAATCTCTTCCAGTTGGCCCTCGATAAAAACGGCGTCATTCGCGGCAATTATTACGATGCCATCGCCGACAACAATCTTCCTGTGTACGGCTCCATAAATAAGAAGACGCAGCGGGCGGCGTGGAGTGTGGGCGACAAGAAAAACATCGTCTATGAGGCTGGGCTCGCGAATTTGACGCAGGGCGAAAGCCCGGTACTCATTCATTATGGCAAGGAGCAAACCCGACAGATGATGCTGGTCCGCTTGGACGATCAAAATGTCGCTCAGGCGACGCCGAAGTGATGACGGGTCGGATGGCGACCGCGTACTTTACGACGAAGGCAACTCGTCGGGGCACCCAGCCGACCTCAGACGGCGAGTTACAACGCCAGCTTGCCACCCTGAACTATCGCCACATTCTCGCCGGTAACCCCCTCAGCGGATCACTTCCGCTCCAGGCTACCAAAGGCACTCTGACAGTTGTCTCAGTTTGGTTGTAGCCGGCCTCTGTGAGGCCGGATTCCGATGGCGATCCGGCCTCACAGAGGCCGGCTACAAAAATCAAACTGAGTCACCACCCGGTCGGGCTGTGCCCGACTCGCCTCCAATCCTTCGTGCACCCAGCGGTTCGCGACAGCCTGCCCCTTTTCGCACGGGCGGTGTATCATTGGCGTTAACCATGACGCAGCCTTCCCAATCCCGCTGGGCCGTTCGCTGGCCCGTTGTCGCCGCGGTCGGAGGCCTGATCGCGGTCGGGGTTGCGATCGTCGTTTACTTCGCGTCCA
>DATNBQ010000294.1:0-17608 GCA_035571955.1 Urbifossiella sp.
AGGAAATCGCTCGGCACATTAACCGATACCGCCGGCGGCACGCTCGTTCCCTTGCCGGTGCTCGGCGAACTGATCGACCTGCAGCGCAGCATGGAAGTGTTCGCCAACGCCGGGGCGCGGGAAGTGGCGATGCCGCCAAACGGCCGCGTGCAGTTCCCCAAACTGACCGGGGCGTCCACGGCGTACTGGGTCGGCGAAGGGAGCGCCATCACGGAAAGCCAGCCGACGACCGGCAACCTCGACCTGCAGGCGAAGAAGCTCGGCGTCTTCGTCAAGCTGAACAACGAACTGCTCCGCTTCGCCAGCCCGAGCGCCGAAGGATTGGTGCGCTTCGACATGGCCCGCGCCGCCGCACTCAAGGCGGACCTGGCGATGCTCGAAGGGACTGGCGGCACGCAGATCAAGGGGATCACGACCTATGCGGACATCGTGAGCCACACGGCGGCGACGACCGGCTCCAACGGCAACACGTTCACGCCGGCCGATGTCGCATCCATGGAAGCGAGCCTGCCCGATGCCGTCGATGCCCCAACCGCATGGGTGATGCGCAAGGCGATGTTCGCGGCGCTCATGAATCGACGGGCCGATGCGGTGAGCGCGGCGGACGGCAAGGGGGCGTTCCTGTTCCGCAACACGGATGCGGCCACGGGGTCGCCGAGCGAACTGTACGGCACCAAAGTGGTGCGGTCGTCTCAGGTGTCCGCGACGCGGGTCAAGGGCTCCGGCACGGACCTTTCGTACATTCTGCTCGGGTCGTTCCCGGACTGGGTGGTGGCGCGAATGGGCGTGATGGAATTCCTTGCCAGCGGCCTCGGCGACACCGCCTTGCAGAACGACATGACGTATCTCCGCGGCATCCAGCACATCGATGCCGGCCCGCGCCAGCAGGCGAGTTTCGTGCTCTGCGATCAACTGCTCGTGTCGTGACACTGTCCGCGCTCGTCTGGCGCCTCGCGGCTAATCCATCCTTCTTTTGGAGATTCCTTCATGGCCACTTCGATTAACGATCTCGCCTCCGCCGCGGATTTGTTGGTTTCGCAGTATCCGGCGGACCTGAGCGCGACCACCAACGGCCTGTCGGTCGACATGGCCGACGGCGACGGGCCGTGCTTCGCGATCCAGGTCGTCGGCAATGCCGGCGGCGACGGCACGCTCGACGGCCACATCGAGCAATCCGCCGACGCGACCACCTGGACCGCCATCAGCGGCGCGACCTTCGCCCAGGTCGGCGGTTCGAACATCACGCAGGCGATCCAATTCGAGCGCTCGTCGCGCTATCTGCGCTGGGTCGGCACGCTCGCCGGCGCCTCGCCCGAGTTCCTCGTCAGCGTCTTGATCGGCGAACAGAAGAAGACGTTCTGACTTTTGGGCGAGCCGGGAGCGTGAGCGACCGGAGTGTTTTGAGACTCCGGTCGCTCACGCTCCCGGCTCGCCAGCCACTGGAACCGAGGTCCCCATGTCTCTCGACACGCTTGCCAATGTGAAGTCGCTGCTGACCGTCACCGTATCGACGGACGACACCATGCTGACGCAGTTGATGGGCGCCGCGGATTCGCTCATCGCCGAACATACCGGCCGCGATTTCGAAGGCGGCAGCTACACCGAGACGCACCCCGCCGGCGGAAGCACGCTGTTCCTCAGCAATTACCCGGTCGCGTCGGTAACCAGCCTGCGCGTCGATCCGGATCGCGTCTTCGGCACCGATACCGAACGCGACCCGACCACATACGTCGTCCACGCCGACCGCGGCGTCATCGAATCGCTCGATGGGCCGTTCCTGCAGCCGTATCGCCAGGGGGCCAACGACTGGCCCGAATCCGTGCAGATCGAGTACACGACGGCCACGGACAGCGTTCCTTCGGCCATCAAGCAAGCCTATTCGGACCTGATCGGCCACTGGTACCGGCTCGCGAAAACCAGTGCCGACGCCAACTTCCTGATGTTGACGGAATCTTCGGATGGCACGACGACGAAGAGCTATTCCTGGAGCTTGACGCGCGGCCTGACCATTCCGCCCGGGGTTACGGAGCTTCTGGCCAAGTTCCGAGTCCCGACAATCTGATTGGTTCACTTGCGGATGCGCGTCACGCGGGTGGCGCCATCGACCAGTTCGAAGCGATAACCGTCCGGGAAGGCGTCGGCGAATTCTTCCTGATGGGAAACGAGCAAGATGGACTTCAGGTGGCCGCGGAGATTCTGCAGTTCCTGGATCATCACTTGTCGGCCGGCGCGATCGAGGCAGCCGAAGCCTTCGTCGATGATGACGCTTTCGATGGGCCGGAACTGGCGGCTGGCGTACTGGCCGATGCCGAGGGCGAGCGACACGGCGACGCGGAAGCGCTGGCTGCCGCTGATGAAGGCGACGTTGATGGCGGCAGCGCCGGTGGCCCGGTTGGCACACTCCAGGTCGAGCGCCTTGTCGGCGCTCGTGCCGTCGTCGCTGCCGACGATCTTCAAGTAAAGCTGGCCGTTGCTGAGGCGATCGAGCACGCCGTTGGCGCAATCGACGATTTGGCGCTCGGCTTTGCGGACCAGGTGCCGCTGCAATCGGTCGCGGCCGAGCAGTTCGGCGAGCCGCTTGTAGCGATGGTGCTCGGCGTCGAGTGCCAGGCATTGGTCGGCGAGTTCCGCACGCAGCCGGCGATATTCCTCCAGGATGCCGCGGTTCCGCTGAGCATTCATCAACTCGGCGTTGCGGCGGTCCAGTTCCGCGCGGGCCGCGGCCAATTCTTCCTTCACTTCGGCGGGCGGCCGCCGCGACTCTTCGGGAAACACGTCGGCTTCCTCCTGCAGCACGTCAATCTCGGCGCGTTGCGAATCGAGCCCGCCTCGGGCCGCCTGCAACTGCGTGAACTTCGCCTCGGTTCCCTTGGCGGCGAGAGCGTCGCACTCGTCTTGCCAGCGGCTCCGCTCGGCGAGCCCGGCGTTCTCCAGTGGCCCCTGCCACGCCGCCGGCAGCGTCTTCTTGGCCCGGTCGATCGCTTCCTGACTCTGCTTGCGCGTCGACTCTTCCAGGTTCAACTTGCCGTCGATCTCGACGAGATCGCGATCGACTGCGCCGAGCGCGCGCTGCTGCCGATCCACTTCGATTGCGGTCCGATCAATCTCTTGGTTGGCGGCCTTGATGGCATTGACGAGTGCGGTGTCTTCGCTTTGCCGGGCAGTGTGTTTCTGGCGAAGGGCGGCGGAGTCGCCGGGCGGCAGGGTTTGCTTCATCCGTTCCCAGCGGTCGCGGGCCGCATCGGCCTGGGCGCGCACCGTGCGAACCGCGTTGGCCGTATCGGTCGCCGCGCGCAGTTTGCGGCGAACGGCCTCCAATTCTTCCGCTTCTTTACGGAGCGCCGTCAATTCGTGGCGCTCGGGGTAAGTCGTTTTCGTCCAGTCCGCCGGCGCCGATGGACTGACCATTTGTTTGAAGTTTTCGGGCAGGGCGAAGTACGACGCCTTGCACGAAGCGGTGAGTTTCTCGATCTCGACGGCAGCGGCCTTCGCTTCGCCGGCCTTCGCCTGGAAGTCCATGCGAAGCGCATCGAGCTTCGCCTGTGCCGCGGCGAGCTCCGCCGCCAGAGCGTCCTCTTTATCGCGGGCCTCGGTGGCGAGGCGCGTCTGCTCTTGCTGCTTGCGGTCGGCCGCCTTGGCATCGAGATCGCGGCGCTTCTTCTCTTTTTGAAAGTGGTCCTGGGTGAGTTCCTGGCCGCAAGCGACACACGTCTTCTCGCTCGAGAGTTTCTTGAATTCTTCGGCGAGTTGCCTGGCCTGGTCGGCTAACGTTTTTGCGGCGACGGCGGCCGCCGCGGCGGCTTCCCGCTCGGCCGACTGCGTGGCCAGGTCCTTTTGCAAGCGATCGGCTTCCGCCCGCGCCGCGTTCCCTTCCGCCAACAACCGATCGGCCTCCGCCTTCGCGCCGGACTCGCGGCGCACCGCTTGGGAGAGTTCGGTCCGCTCGCTGCACAGGCGGTCCAGGGATGGAATGGCCTGGGCGATGACCGCGAGTCGCCCTTGCTCTTCGTCGAGATTGCGAATGACGGCGTCCGCATCGGTGGGGAAGCGCTGCAATTCGGCGTCGAGGCGCTTCACTTCCGTTTCGGCTTCCTCGGCCTGGCGCACCTTCTCGAGCACCGTAGCCAATTCGCGCAACTCCGCATTCAGCTTCCCTTGCTTCGCTTCGTCCTCGGTCAGCGTCTTCTTTAAGGCGGCCAATTTGGATCGCGCTTGCTCGAGGGCATGCTCGATCTGCCGCCGCGAATCGGCCTTCACCTGCCGCTCTTTTGCCAGCTTCTCGGCACTCCGCTGCGATTCGGCGATGCGGCTGCGATCGGTGACGATGACATTGATCGCGGGAAAGACATCGCGAAGTTCGCGGAGGCGGGTGTGGTCGCGGTCGATAGCGACGGCACTTCCAAGCAGCGCTTCGGCGGTTTTCAGCTTGTCGCGCGCGGCGGCGAGTTTGTCCTGGGCATCCGCCCAGCGGAGCGATTGCAGTTCTTGAGCTTGCAACTGGTCGATGCGCTCTTGCGTTTGCCCGCGGGACGCTTCGGCGGCATCGATGCTCGCCGAGGCCGCGGCATACTCCTCGTCGGAAACCTCCTTGACGCCGGACAACTGGTTGGCGACTCCTTCGACGGCATTTTTCGCCTGGCGGCGCTTCTCATCGGCGGCGGCGTGCAATTTCTGATAGCGTTCGAGGTCGACGATCCGCGCCAGCACCCCCGCCCGACCGCTCGGCGACGTGTCGAGTAACTTCTCCGCCTTCCCTTGCAGCAGCAATACGGACGACGTGAAGGTCTCGTAATCGAGGCCGATCTTATCCTTGATCCAGGCATCGAACTTGGTTTTTTGGTCGGTGCCGGAGACGGCTTGCCAGGCGTCGCCGCTCTCGTGGAGGAGCACCTGCACCGTGCTCTTCACGGACTGCTTGAGTTGGCGGAGAGTGCGTTTGATGCGATGGCGGGCGCCATCCAGGAGGAAGTCGAATTCGACGGCGAGCGACGCCGAGCCGCGGTTGATGAGTTCGCCGCTGTTCTGGCTGCCGCCGCGATGGCAGCCAAACAGGGCAAAGGTAAGGGCGTCGAAGATGCTCGATTTGCCGCTGCCGTTGGCTCCGGTCAACATCCACAGCTGGACGCCGTCGAAGTGCACTTCCTGTTCGTCCTTGTAGGACAGGAACCCGGAAAGCTTCACGCGCTGCGGTATCATTGGGGGTATCCGTTCCTAGCGAACGCGGTTTCGTGAATCCGGAGCGACCGGCACGCTCGGCTCCGCGGACTCCGCCTCGCGGCTAATCATTATTCGCCATTAGTTCGTCGGCGATCGCCAGGATGGCGTCGCGATCGGCGTCGCCGTGCTGGATCAGTTCCTGTTCGAGATACTCGCGGACGGTTTCGCGGAATCCCTGGGAGCGCGGATCGTCCGGGGCGACCAGCGAGGGCCCGAGTTCGCCGGATTCCTCCCAGTCGCGGGCGTACCAGCGCGGGAAGAGCTCGTCGAGACCGCGGAGCACGTCTTCGAGGTTGTCGACGCCGGCCGTGTAGCGAATATGCAGGTTCACGAGCGTGGCGGCAGCGTTCTTGTAGCTCTGCCGCAACCGGAGCAAGTCTTCGCGCGGGTTGTCGATATTCACGACGTCGATCGGAGTGGTTTCCTTCAAGCGATGCTCGCTCGGCTCACCGATCAATCCTTCCGCGCCAATTTCGACGATCGCAATTGACTTGACATCGTCGCGTTCGCCGAGGTCCATCTTTTCGATGCTGCCGCTGTAGCGAACGTGGGCCGCTCCCACCGCTTGCGGCTTGTGCACGTGCCCGAGCGCGACGTAGTCGAATTGCTCGGCCAGGTCCGATCCGTCGATCACGATGTCTTCCTGCGGCGTCATGCGGAAGAGGCTGGAGCCGATATGGGCGCCGTGGATGTTGATGTGCGCCGACAGAACGGCGGGGGCCTTCGGGTCGTACGCGGGCAGCTGGCGAAGATCGACGAGGGCCCGTTTCCACGCATCGACGAGAAGTTGGTTCTTCTCTTCCGGGCTGCCGTAGTGGAGGTTTGACTCGCGGAGGAAGCGGGCGGGCGTGGGCCAGGGCATGAGGATGAACTGCACGGCGTCGCCGCTGTGGCGGTCGGGCAAGCGGAGGAACCACGGTTCGGTGGCGAGGTAGAGGCGGCCCGGGGCGATCAATTCGCCCGGCTGCCCCGTCAATGGGGCGGCGAGGTTCATGGCGTGCACGAGCGTCTGGCAGAAGTTCTCGTTGTCGTGGTTGCCGGTGAGCGTGAGGATGGTGCCGCCGCCTTCGAGGAACTCGCGGAACCGATCGCGCCAGTGGCGGATGGCTTCGCGGAGGCCGTCCGGCCGCGCCAGTTCGCTGAAGAGATCGCCGGCGACGAGGAGCACGTCGACGCGTTCGTCCCGACAAAGATCGGCGACGCGGTCGACGGCCCGGCGCAGGTCGTCGGTGCGGTCGATGCGGCCGAGGCGGTCGCCGAGATGCCAGTCGGCGGTGTGCAGGAGTTTCATGCGGATCAGGCGCGGGACTGCCACTCCTTGGGATCTCGCGATTGATGGAACACCGCCAGGATGAAAATCCGCGTCTTCAAAACGCGGTAGTAAATGCAATAGGGGAAGCGAGGAGTCGGGGCTTCGCGAATATCTCGAATCGCGAATGGATAGCGATTCGGTTGCCGGGCGATCGTTTGGATTACCTGCCTCACCTTGTAGTCGAAATCCTCGCCGAGTCCAGGTTGTTGGCTTTCGTAGTAAGCAATCGCGCCGAGGTATTCGGCTTCCGCCAAGCTGCGAAAGATGATCTTGCGCTTCATGATCGGAACAGGGCCCGGGCCTTGGTCTGAAGTTCCTCCCAAGAAATGCCGTCGTCCGGATCGCTATCCACTTCCGCAGACCGGCGCAATAGCTCATCCCTCCTTCCGGCACTCAGCGAGGATGGCCCTTCCGCGGCAATACTATCCCACAGTTCCTGAACGAGGACCAATCGATCCTCGCGCGATAGCTTGTCGAGGCCGAGTGAGGAAATCGTCGGCGTCATGTGGTTCTCCTTTTCTGTATTCTCTCCGGCGGCCCACGTTTCGGAAAGGTCCGTTGCGAAACGTCCGGCCATGGGCCTCGTTGGCTCGCTTATCGGGCTGGCGGCTTACAGTGCCTACCGCATCCGGCCCGAGGAACCCGCCACGACGGATCAGGCGCGCTAGGGAGCGCTCGTGCGATTGCTGCCGCTCGCGACGCTTTCTTACTTCTCTTTGCTGTTACCGCTCGGCCGGGGCTACGGCGCGGGAACGTGGCCGGGGTTGGCGGCCGGAGCAATCGGCTTTGCCGCGATCTGGGCATTGGTGGGGCAAGAACAACGGATCCGTCGGCTGGAGCGGAAACTGAACGAGAAGTGATGGGTCACCTTGGCTCGCAGGCGGCCTCTTCCGCGCCGCATTCCGCGCTGCGCATGCCGGCATTCCGCGTCGAGGTCAGCGGCCGGCATTCGAGCAGCGTCACGACTTCCCCTTCCTGCACGATCTTGTCGTCCTGATTGAGAATCGACCGGTGCCAGACGAGTTCGCCGCGCTTGCCGCGGCCGCGGAGGGTCTTCTCGACGACGCGACTCCGGCAGCGGATCGTGTCTCCCGCGAAGACCGGCAACTGGAACCGCCACTCGTCGACGCGCAAAAGCGCGATTGTCCGCACGGGCGGCGTCATCACGCCGAGGCCGCTCGCGATGCAGAAGACGCCGAACCCGTGGGCGATCGGCCGCCGGAACGGCGTTCCCTTGGCGAATTCGTGGTCCACGTGGATCGGGTTGAAATCGCCGCTGAATCCCGCGAAATTCACGATGTCCGCTTCCGTAATGGTCCGCCCGCCGGACGTCCATTCCTGGCCGGTCTCCAGGTCGTCGAAGTAAAGGTGATATGAGGAAAAACTCATGGCGGTCTCGGGAAGGAACGAGCGGAACCTAGCAGACTCTATAGCGAGGCCCCGGGGTTTAACAAGCCAGGAAGACGGGCCGATGGAACAGGCGACTACTGTCCGATGGCGCAGGCATTCTTGCCTGTGCTTGCAATAAGGCCTGCGCCGCCCCAAGCTCTCCCCGTTGGGTCGCGGCTACGCGGGGTTGGGAGGCGGCTTCTTCCGCCGGTGGATCGCTTCCATGCGCGCCTGGATCTCGGCCTCGAAGCCACGATCGGTCGGGCGGTAATAATCAACTTCCGTCGGGATGTATTGCTGGTCGACCCAGCCGCCCTCGAAGTTGTGGGCGTACTGATAACCGACACCGTGGCCGAACTGCTCTTTCGCGCCGCGATAGTGCGAATCCTTCAGGTGCTTCGGCACCGGCAGCGTCCGCCCTTCCTTCACATCCTTGACGGCCGCCCCGATGGCCATCGTGCAGGCGTTCGATTTCGGCGCCGTCGCCAGGTAGCAGACCGCATGCGCCAGGTTCAATTGGCATTCGGGCAAGCCGACGCGCTCGACCGCGTCCCAGGCGGCGACGGCGACCAGCAAGCCCTGTGGGTCGGCATTGCCCACGTCCTCCGAAGCGAAGATGACGAGCCGCCGGGCGACGAAGCGCGGGTCCTCGCCGCTTTCCAGCATCCGGGCCAGCCAGTACACGGCGGCGTTGGCATCGCTGCCGCGCAGCGACTTGATGAACGCCGAGGCGAGATCGTAATGCGAATCGCCAGTCGGGTCGAAATCGAGCACTTTTCGCTGGATGGAATCTTGCGCCAGGGCCAGGTCGAAGACGATGGGAGCGTTGGAATCGTGCGAACTGGATTTGACGCCGATCTCCAGGGCCGTCAGGGCGCGGCGGGCATCCCCGTCGCACGCCTCGCACAGAAATGCCAGGGCGTCATCGGTAATGGCGACATTCAAGTTGCCGAGGCCGCGTTCCTTGTCGGCGATTGCCCGCTGGATCAGCGTCTTGATCGGCTCGCGGCCGAGCGGTTCGAACGTGAAGATCTGGCTGCGCGACAGGAGCGGCGTGTTGATCGCGAAGAACGGATTCTGCGTCGTCGCCCCGATCAGGATGACGACGCCATCTTCCACGTCCGGGAGGAGCACGTCTTGCTGGGCGCGGTTGAAGCGGTGGATTTCGTCGAGGAAGAGGATCGTTCGTTCGCCGGCGTCTTCGAGGTGCGAACGGGCCTCGGCGAGGAGTTCGCGCACTTCCTTGGTTCCGGCGGAGACGGCGTTGAGCGGCTTGAACCGGCTCTTGGTGTGGCCGGCGATGACGTGGGCGAGGGCCGTTTTGCCGCTGCCCGGCGGACCGTAGAAGATGAGCGAATTGAGCCGGTCGGCGAGCAGCATGCGGCGCAGCAGTTTCCCTTCGCCGAGAAAGTGCTCCTGGCCGATGAACTCGTCGAGCGTGCGCGGCCGCATGCGGGCCGCCAGCGGCCTGGCCCGGCCGCGATTCTCCGCACGCAGGGTGTCGAAGAGGTCCATCCTCAGAAGAATCCTACGCGGGGCTGCTTTTGGCGACCTTATCGAGAACGCCGTTGACGAACGCCGGCGAATCCTTGGAACCGAACCGCCGGGCCAGCTCGATGCACTCGTCGAGCACCACTTGCAGCGGCACCTGGTCCGCATTGAACAATAGCTCGTAACAACCGAGGCGGAGCACGTTGCGATCGACGGGGGTCATTCGCGACAGCCGCCAGTTCTCGGCCGTGGCCGCGAGCCGGCCGTCGATGTCCGTCCGGTGCGCGATTACGCCGTCGAGGAGCGTCAGGCAATAGGCCGAGAGGGCCGCATCGGCGTGCAATCGTTCCCGCACGAACGCTTCCACCGCCCCGCGCGGCACGGGCGTCGGATTCTGATCCGCTTGAAATAGGAGTTGCAAGGCGACTTCGCGGGCACGGGAACGGCGCGTCAGCATCGGGCATCTCGAAGGAACGGTTTCGCCACAGTCACACCTATCCTATACCTACAATGCGAAAGTGGAAAAGAACCGCACTATGCACCTGCGACGCGCATCCGATAGAATATGGGTAAACACCCCTATTCGCGAGAATCGCGATGAATGATTCCCAAGAAGCCCGCGATACCGCGAGAGCGAGCGCGCTGCCGTTCGACGTCACGCCGGTTCCGGCCGAGGTGGTCGAACGAGCGCTACTGGAGATCGATGAAGAGGAGATCGCTCGGGGGATTCGCGAGATCCGCGAGACGGGCGGATACCAGCTTCGCGACTTTTATGCCGAACTGAATCTACCCCGGACAATCAATGAGTGAGCCCTCGGACGCTCCCAGGCCTTATGTCGTCTCTTATTCCGGACGCGTTCGAGACGCTCTCAAAGAGTTGGCCATCCGTGCTCGGCAACGAGGCTTGGAAATCCCACTGGCAGCGGCAATCCAGGCACTCGACCACCGTCTGCGAGTTTATCCTCAATTCGGCCAACCGTTGCGCGACTTGACGGTTGAACCCGCGCAACTCTGGATCGCGACAGTACCGCCACTCGTCGTGAAGTACTTGTTGGACGAGGAACGTCGGCTGGTGATGGTGGTTCAACCCATTACTCCGCTGCCCGGTTCGGGGTTGTGAAATCCAATGGGAAGTTCGGCCCCAGTCCCGCGTTCGCCGACCGCCTCGCTTTATGCCGCGGCGGCCGTGCTCGTCGTTGCGTCGATATCGTGGTTCCTGTTGAAGGAACTGGCGCCGGTGCTGCGGCCGCTCCTCATCGCCATCATCCTGGCCTACGTCCTGTTGCCGTATCACAGCTGGCTGCGCAAGCGGGTGACGGCGCCGGTGTCGATCGTGCTACTGGCCAGCTTTACCGCGGCGGTCCTGTTCGGCCTCGCCCTCGCGGTTTACCTGAGCGTCCTGGGTTTGAACGACGAATTGCCGCGACTGCAGCAGCGGGTCGAAAGCCTGACGCTGCAAGCCGAGGAGACGGTCATCCAGATCGCCCCGCAGTTCATGGGCGAATCGGAAGAGTCGCTGGGCAAGCAACTGGGCGGCCTGGCAACGAAGATCGCCGGCCCGGTGCTCAATGCGGCCGGCGGGGCTCTCGTTGAGGCCGGCGTCGTCGCCCTGTACCTCGTGTTTCTGCTCCTGGAAGCGTCCCGATTCCCCGACCGCGTGCGGGCGGCTTACCCGCCGGATCGCGCCGAAGAAATCCTTCACCTCGCGGGCCAGGTGAATGCCGCCATTATCAGTTATCTGAAGGCCAAGGTGAAATCGAGTTTGATCCTGGCGATCGCGGTGGGAATCGCAATGGCGGCGCTCGGCGTGCGGTTCGCCTTCCTGTGGGCCGTGCTGACGTTCCTTTGCAACTTCATCCCGTACATCGGCAGCGTCGTCGCATTCTGTTTGCCGGTGGGGTTCGCGGTGTTACAACTGGAGCCGGGATGGCGACCAGTGGCGGCGGCGCTCCTGGTGCTTAGCTGCCAGGCCGCTTCGGCGGCAATCGTCGAACCGATGTTGCTCGGCAAGGCCGTGGGCTTAAGCCCGCTCGTGATCCTCGGTTCGCTGGCGTTCTGGGGCTTGCTCTGGGGCATCCCTGGCATGTTCCTGGCGATTCCGCTCACCGTGGTCGCCGTGATCGTGATGAACCATTTCGCGTCAACGCGCCCGGTGGCCAAACTGCTCAGCACGGGTTGAGTTCCGCAAGCCCACCCCTGGCAAGGGGTGGGCGCCCTCACTTCGGTTTCGAGTAGGCCAGCGACATGAGTGCATAGGCCGTGTCGAGCGTCGGATCGCTTTCCATCCACGCCTTGTTCTCGTTGCTCCAGCGGCCATCCGGTTGCTGTCGCTTGCGCAGGGCCGCGGTCAGGTCCGCACGCCAGTCGTGCTTGTTTCCCTTGGCGTCCTCGAACTGATCCATTCCCAGTGCGTCCATGGTTTTGGCGAAGGTGTGGTAGTAGTAGTAAAGCCCGCGCTGCGAATTCGCGCCGACCATGCCGGGGTTGCTATCCAGAGTGTAGTTCTTCTTGATCCAGGAGAGGGCCATTTTCATGCGCGGGTCGTCCTTGCCGACGCCGCAGTAAATCATGCTCTTGATGCCGGCGTAGGTCATGGAGCCGTAGCCGGTCATGTCCGTTTTGGTGTCGGCGCTGTGGCGATTCTCGCCGCCGTTGGCCCCGGTATAGATGAAGCTGCCGTCGTTGTTCTTCTTGGCCCACGCCGCCTTGTTGTGCTCGCTGGCGAAGTTCTGGCAGCGGCTGACGAAGACGAGCGCTTTCTGGAATGCCGGGTCGTCCTTGGGCGCTCCGGCCGATTTCAAGGCTTCCAAAAAGAAGGCGGTATTCGAGAGGTCCGGCCGCGACTTGCCGCCCGCGTAGCCCGCCCCGCCGTAGTAATCGCTGTCCTGATTCTTGTTCCCCGTGTCCTCGTCCCATTGGTACGACTTCAAATACTTGGCGGCGTTGCCGATCACCGTCTTGTACTTGTCCGCCTTGTGGGCGGCTTCCAGGGCCATGATGTTAATGCTGGTGACATAATTGACCTGGATGGGATTGTCGTTGCCGGCGATATGCCCTTCCTTCACGTTGACGAGCGATTCGATGAACTTGATTCCCTTGGCGGCGGGTTCATCGTCCGGGTTCATCCCGGTGCGGAGCAACCCGGTGACGACGACGCCGGTGATGCCGCGGTTCTGCGGCTTCGGTCCCCAGCTGCCGTCCTCGTTTTGAGCCGTTCGCAGGTATTCCACGGCCTTGGCGACGCTGACCTTCCAGGGATCGACGGGCGGCCTGGCGGGGGCGGGCAGCGGCAGCGCCGCGACCAGAATCAAGCCACCAGCGACAAGTGCGAGAAGACAGCGCCCAGCCATGTTGCGACCCTCAGGAACAATGTGAGTCGGGAGATGGTATTTTACAGGGCAAATGGGGTGCCGGGCGCGCAAAGCCGCGAAGCGCAGGGCGAGACTCACTGGACTTGGAGGTGAGTGGAAGATCAGTGGCGCGGCGTGGTCACGGCGTGCTCACTCGTTCGAACATGGCGGCCCGCTTGGCCCGACCGATTTCGCGCCACCGCTCCGGACTGTTAAGCAGATACTGCTCGAGTGGCGGCTTGGTTTCCCCGGTCGGGTCGGTCATGATCAGGGCGCGCTCGAACTTGAGGCGGCTGGCCCACTCCTCGAAGCGCGGGCCGAGTTCCGCCGGCGGCATCCCGAGCGTATCCGAGTAATAGCGAATCTGGTCGTCGCCATAAAGTTCGCAGCGGTCATCCATGAATATCTTCAGTCGCGGTGTGTGGTAGATAAGGAAGCCGCCGAGGTTGGCGTCGTTGAAGATGCGGGTGCCGGCCGGCCGCGATGCCGCGTATCCCTGCAACGCCGGAGTGAGCTCGACCGGAATGAAATTGGGATCGAGTCGGGCCCAGCCGGAACCGATGACCGGCACGCGAACGTGATTCGCCTGCAAGGTAAGAGCAAAGATCACGGCCAGCGCCGGCACCGCGGCCCAGGCCCAGCTGCGCGGCGGCGCTGGGTCCGGGTCGCGGGCCAAGGAACCGTCGCCATGTTTCTTCAAGAGCCGGTGCCAGATCGTGTGCGGCCACAGATCGACCATTGCCACGGCGGCGGTAATGGCGAACAGCGGTCCCTGGCGAATTCCCTTGAAACTGAGCACGAGCCAAACGAGCGGCAACAACCACGACACGCGCGGCAACCTCGGCGCGACTCCGGCAAGCAATACCAGGTAGAAGGCCCCGAAAGCGATGATCGTTAAGCCGAGCGGCGACGTCGGGTCGAGCGGCATGTGTTCATTCACCACCTGCGGCAGCACTTTCGAACCGACGATTCGCTGCCAGGTGTTGATTAGCTCCATGCCGAACGGATTGACGAACGGCGTCAGGCCCAAGCGATCACGATGCCGACGAGCACGAAGGCCGTTCGCCAGTTCCGGATCGGCGACGCGAGACGATTCGCGAGGAAGATGACGCCCCAGCCGGCAACGGCGAGGCCGAGCGTCATGGTGCCGCCGAGCACGCCGCCGTGCAAGTTCGTCCAGATGACGAAGAGCGGAATCAGCCAGGCGAGGCGGGCAACGCCGCAGCGGCCGCGCTCGAAGTCGATGATGCACATCATCGTCCAGCCGAGCAAAGCAATCGTAGCCATGTGCGGGCGGACGAAGTAGTGGAAGGCCCCGACGAAGAGCGAGACGCCGACGATGAGACCCGCCAGCAACGGCCCCATTCCGGCATGCACCGCCCGCCGAAAGATCAGCGTAAATAGCCCGGCGATCAGAGCCGTGAAGCCGAGCAACAGGGTATCGAGGCCGCCGATGCGATGGCCTGCCGCCATCAGCACTTCGGCCCCCCACTGCTGCGGAATCCAGGTCTTCCCTTCGAACGTGTACGTAAACGGATCGGTGTGGGGGAAGCCGCGATCGAGGATGATCTCGCCGACCTTGATGTGCCAGAGGGCGCCAGGATCGTAGAAGCCGCGCTCGCGGAAGGTGATGAGCAAAATGAGCCAGATGGCAAGGAAGAACGCCGATTCCGGCCGCAACAATCGCTTCACCGCAGGCCTCCGCATGGTTCTTTGGGAACCTTAGAACGGAAATTGAGGCCGGGCCGCAAAAAATAACCAAAGATACAAGGCCGCAAAAAAGCACAAAAGACACACAAAAGAGATGGACCGTTTCTACTTTTGTCTTGTGTTTTTTGTGCCTTTTTGCGGCGGGGACCGTTTCTACCTCTGTCTTGTGTTTTTTGTGCCTTTTTGCGGCGGGGATGGTTTTCATTTGCGGCCGTGGACGGTGGCCCGCTTTTGAACCTCGCCGCCATTCGCTAAGATAAAGGACCATGCGATTCCTGCTGATTCCCGGCCGCACCAACAAGCAAGGCGTGCAGATCAACGTCGGCAAAGATGAAGCCGCTTACCGGGAAATCGTGTCGACGCTGACCATGCATGCCGACGATATGAAGGAACTGGGCGTGGCGGCAGGCGGCAGCGTCCGCATTCGCAATGAGATCGGCGAAGCGGTTTTCGCGTGCAAGGAAGGGAACATCCCGCGCGGCATGCTGTTCGTTCCCTACGGCCCGCCGACCTGCCAACTGATGGGCGGCAGCACGGACGGCACCGGCATGCCAACCTCCAAGGGCTGGGACGTGGATGTGGAAAAAGTATAGCCGCGACCCAACGGGGAGCGCGGCTCGAGGATCTGTGAATGCAATCCGATAATCGCAATGATCCCCAGGAACTCGCCGCCGATTCGGTTCCGTCGGATGGCGATCTCCGGGCCTGGGAAGAAATCGAGGCGGGGCGGTTCATGCCGCGGCGCATCCGCGGCAGTTTCCGCGGCCGCACCCTGGGTTGAAGCTTCCTCGCCCCGCCGCCCGGTTCGGGTGGCCCCTCAGCTGAGCGCTCGCCTCCGGGTCGCGGCTAATCCGCGAACATCCATTGTTCGGAACGATATGCAACTCACCGTTACCAAGAACGCCACCTGCACCTTCTGCGGTTGCGTGTGCGACGACATCGAACTGCACTCGAATGAAACTCGCATCGTCGAGACCAAGCGGGCCTGCATCCTCGGCGAATCGTGGTTCAAGAACCACACCGCCGAGCGGCTTTACCCCGATGCCTTGATCGATGGCCGCGAAGCAAGCGTTGACGAAGCCGTCCAGGCCGCCGCCGAGTTCCTCCACGCCGCCGATATGCCGCTGGTTTACGGCCTTTCGAACGTTACCTGCGAGGCGACCCGCGAAGCCGTGTCCCTGGCCGAACTGATCGGCGGCGTCATCGATAGCCATACCTCGCTTTGACACGGTCCCACCGAGATCGCCGCCCAGTTGGGTGGAAAGGTCTCGTGCACGCTCGGCGAAGTGAAGAACCGGGCCGACTTCATCATCTACTGGGGCGGCAACCCGGCCGAGTGCCACCCGCGCCACTTCACCAAGTACACCCTCACGCAGAAGGGGAAGTTCGTGCCGAACGGCCGCAAGGGCCGCACCATGGTGCTCGTGGACATCCGCGAGACGCCGAGCGCCAAGGCCGCGGACATCTTCTTGCAGGTCCGCCCCGGCAAGGATTTTGAAGTGCTGACTATCTTGCGGGCTCTGGTAAAAGGCCAACGCGTCGACCCGGCCGGCGTCGCCGAGACCGGCCTCAAGCTCGAACAACTGCAAGACCTGGTCGAGCGGATGAAGAAGGCCAAGTTCGGCGTGCTCTTCTTCGGCATGGGTCTTTCTATGACGCGCGGCAAGCACATGAATTCCGCCGCTGCCCTCACGCTCGCCGCCGAGATGAATGCCTTCACCAAGTTCGTCGCCATGCCGATGCGCGGCCACGGCAACGTCACCGGGGCGGACGTGGTGCTCCGCTACACCACGGCCTATCCGTTCGGCATCAACCTGAGCCGCGGCTACCCGCGCTTCAACCCCGGCGAATTCTCGACCATCGACCTGCTCGTCCGCGGCGACAACGACGCCACGCTCGTGCTTGGCGCCGACCCCGGCGCCACCATGCCCAAGCCGGCCATCGAACACATGAGCCGCACGCCGACGATCGTCCTCGATCCCAAAGTGACGCACACGAGCCGGCTGGCCCGCGTGCACATCACCACGGCGGTGACGGGAATCAGCGCGCCGGGCACCGTCTATCGCATGGATGAGATTCCCCTACCCTTGCGGCCGGCACTCA
This sequence comes from Urbifossiella sp., assembly GCA_035571955.1. Taxonomy (GTDB): domain Bacteria; phylum Planctomycetota; class Planctomycetia; order Gemmatales; family Gemmataceae; genus Urbifossiella. Next base: position 16,573 of record DATNBQ010000294.1, read on the forward strand.
AGTCGCCATATCCGACGGATGAGGAAGTAATCCGCCGCATCCGCGAGGCGGTGGAAAAGAAGGATGCCTGGTGGCCGGAGCCATAGACCGTGTCAATTGACGGCCTTTGCCGCTCGATTTACGATAACCGAGCCGCGATCGTCGGGGTGCAAGGTGTTCGAGGCGAATCGCGGAAACGAGGATGAGGGACGCGCATGAGCACGGTAGCCACGAAGCTGACGGCCGAGGAGTTCTTCGAACTACCCGAACCAGCGGACGGTTCAAAGCAAGAACTCGTCAAGGGAGAGGTTGTCACCATGGTTGCTCCTGGATTCGAGCACGGCAAAATCCAAACAAGTATGGCTGCGATCCTCTGGAATTTCCTGCGAACCTCCAAACTTGGCACCGTTCTTACAGAGAGTGGCGTCATCACCGAACGCGACGAGGACACCGTTCGCGGCCCCGATGTCAGTTTCTACAGCAAGGAAAGTGTGCCGCTCAACCGGCGCGTCGTCAAATATCCGGATGTGCCTCCCGATCTTTGCGTCGAGGTCGTTTCGCCGTCCAACACGAAGCGGGAACTTCGCGACAAGACCAAGGAGTACTTCGCCGCAGGAGTGAAGTTGGTGTGGATTGTCGATCCTGAAGATCGCTCGGTCACGGTGTTGACGAGCCCCAGCCAGGGCACGACACTTTACGAACCGTCGGAACTGACCGGCGGCGACATCCTGCCCGGTTTCGCCTGCGCGATCGCCGGGCTATTCGAATAGCACCCGTCTTACCAGATGCGCACGCGGTCCTTGGCCGGCAGCCACAGGTTGTCGCCCTGCTTGACTCCGAACGCGTCGTAGAACTCCGTGAGGTTGCGAACGACGCCGTTGCAGCGGAACTCGGCCGGCGAATGTGGATCGGTCGTCAAGCGCCGGTTCAAGGCCTCATCGCGATACTTCGCCCGCCACACCTGAGCCCAACCAATGAAGAAGCGCTGCCGGCCGCTCCAGCCGTCGATCTGGGGCGCTTCTTTCCCCTTCAGTGAAATCATGTAGGCCTTGTGGGC
>DATNBQ010000295.1:0-20414 GCA_035571955.1 Urbifossiella sp.
GGGGCGAACAACGGCCAGAAGTTCCCGGGCATCGGTGCGATCGTGAACCGGGAGATCGGCCCGCGCGTGCCGGGGATGCCGGGGTACGTCGGCACGCCGCATGCAGCCAGCATCGGCCTGGTTCCCGGCTACTTCGGCGGCCACATGCTCGGCATCCAGCACGATCCGTTCGTCACCGGCGAACCGAGCACGCCGAACTTCCAGGTGCGGAACCTCAACCTCGCCGGCGGCCTCACGCTCGAAAGGATGGACGATCGCCGGTCGCTGCTCGCCGATCTCGACCGCACGCGGGCATCGCTCGAAAACCATCCGTCGGCGATCGCCCAGGACCGCTTTAGCCGCGAGGCGATGGAATTCGTTCTCGGGCCGATGGCGCGGCGAGCGTTCGACATGAGCAAGGAAGACCACCGGCTCCGCGATCGCTATGGCCGCGGCAGCTGGGGGCAATCGACGCTTCTGGCCCGGCGGCTCGTCGAGGCCGGCTCCACATTCGTCACCGTGCACTTCGGCGGCTGGGATCACCACTGGGACCTGAAAGCCGGCTACGAGAATTACTTGCCGAAGGTGGATGCCGCCGTGGCCACGCTGTTCGAGGACCTGGACGACCGCGGCTTGCTCGAAACCACGCTGGTCGTGTTGTGCGGCGAATTCGGTCGAACGCCGAAGATGAACGACGGCGGCAACGGCGGCGCGCCGATGAGCAAGGGAACCCCTGGCCGCGATCACTGGGGCAATGCGATGTTCTGCCTGATGGGCGGCGGCGGCGTCAAGGGCGGCCAGATCGTCGGCTCGACGGACCGCCTCGGCCAGCGGCCGCACACCCGCGCCGTTACACCATCCAACATCCACGCAACGATTTACCAGGTGCTCGGCATCGATCCCAAGCTGCAACTTCTGGAACCGACCGGGCGTCCCGTGAACGTCCTCGACGACCCGGAACCGATCTCGGAACTGCTGTAAACACGTGGCGAGCCGGGAGCGGCATGTCTTGGTGGCACAGGCATTCTTGCCTGTGCGGGCTTGCACAGGCAAGAATGCCTGTGCCACCAAAATCCAAGACGAAGCGCGCCGCGCGCTTAGGGTTTCTATTCCGGAGTCATGCCTTAAAAGCGGATGATCACTTCGTCGATGGGCAGGCGAACCTTGGGAGCGGTCGCGTACTTGTCGCCGGGAACGCGGTAGCCGGCCGCGGCCAGCGCGAACGACTTGACGCCGTGCTTCGCCAGGCCGAGGATCTCGTCGAACTTCGGCGGATCGAACCCCTCCATGGGGCAGGCATCGACGCCGATCATCGCGGCCGTGGTGAGGAACATGCCGAGGGCGATGTAGGCTTGGCGGGCGGCCCAGGCCGAAGCCTCGTCGGCCGGCTTATCGGCGACGCCGACGACCATGCCGCGGAACTTCTCCAGCGATTCGACGGAGACGCCATGAACCTCGGCGGTCCGGGCCACGTGCCGCTCCGCATCCGCAATGGTCGGCGGCGCCTTCGCGCAAATCACCACGAGATGCGAGCAGTCGAGCACTTGCGGCTGGTTGTACGCCGCCGCGTGCAGTTTCTGCCGCACCGCCGGGTCGGTCACCACGGCAAACTTCCACGGCTGCAATCCCGTGGACGACGGCGCGAGTTGCAGCGATTGCTCCAGTACGCTCCAGACTTCGGCGGGGATCTTCTTGGTCGGGTCGAACTTCTTGGTGGCGTAGCGCCACTGCAACCGGGCCAGTGCCGTCTCGGGAGCGATCGCGTCCATCAGGGGAATCTCCGGGAAGAAGTGCGGCACCGGATGTGATACGAAATGGCGGAGCCGCGACCCGAGGGAAACGCCCGTTCGGCATTTCCCTCGGGTCGCGGCTCATTCGTCGTCCATTCGCTCAATAATTGCCGTTGAACACTTCGGCGCCGTTCATGGTGCCGAGCGATTGCCACGTTTGCAGCGGGATGCTGTTGGTGATGAAGCGGTTGGAGCCGTCGCAGAAGGCCACGTTAACGCCGCCGATGTGGCGGCTGCGGGCCGCGCTGTATTCCGAACCCGACGTGCTCACTGGCGTGTACCTGTCGGCGTCCGGAATCGCCCAGTTCACGATGTCCGGGGCGCTCGAGTTGGGCGTCGTGATGGTCATGAACTTGAAGACGCCGTCGTCGTTTTGGATGTCGCCGCGCCAGTCGTTGTCGTCGTGGCTCTTGGCCATGAGCGTCTCCGAGATCATCAGCGTGTTGGCGGTGCCGTCGGTGATGCTGGTGAAGGTGACGATGCCGGGCGTGCCGCGGTTGCCGTTGATTTCGTAGAAGGGCGCTTTGCCGGCCGGCGGCGGCGTGTCGTACAGGGCGTTCCCCCAGTTGACGACGTAGTTGCCGCGGCGGCGCTGGTAGGTGGCGCTCGCAGAATCGAGGTCGGCCCCATTGTCGCTCGGGCAGTAGTAAATCGACACCTTGGCCCCGGTGCTGCCGTTGAGCGTGTTCAGAACCGTGGCCGGCGGCTGGTAGAACTGCTGGGTGTTGATGTTGATGCCGTTCATCAGGTTCCCCTGTTCGACGTAGGGCCAAAGGAACATAACCCAGGTTTGCCGGGGATTATTGCGCGAGCCCGGTGGGAAGCGCGAATTCGCGTCGTGATATGAATGCATGGCGATGGTCCACTGCCGCATGTTGTTGCTGCACTTCATCCGTGCAGCCGCTTCGCGAACTTTCTGAACCGCCGGCAAAAGCAGGCCGATCAGGATGGCGATGATGGCGATGACGACGAGCAGTTCGATGAGGGTGAACGCGCGGCGGCGGGGCGATGGGGTCCGATTCATGACGCACCTCGGGAAGACGTGAGCGCGGGTGGGATAATGCGAGACCCCGCGTTCTTCCGAGGATACCTGAGAACGAGATGAGAGTGCAAGCAATTACTTGATAGAAATGGACGAACCGCGGATTGGCCCCGCGGCTCGTCGTTCTTCCCAACCGGTTTACTTCTTCTCTTCGAACTTGCTCACCTTGACCGTCTTCTTGCCATCCTTCTCGGTGACGACGCCGGTCACGGTCACGCCCTTGAGTTCGCCGCCGCCGCAGACGTTCTCGTGGTACGTTTCGCCGTTCCCCTTATCGCTGAGCCAGTAGTTGACGGTTTTGTCCTTTACCTTCACTTGCAGCACGTTGGTGCAGCTCTTGGCTTGCTTGAGCTTGCAGGCGCCGCAGACGAGGGTGCCGGTCAGTTTCACTTCCTTGGCCGGCTTCTCGGTCTTCGGCTTGTCGTCGACGAGAACCGACGCGAAGCTGGCGTGCTCGAAGCAGCAGGCGTCGCTGCTAAGGCAGCATGCCTCGCTCGGGGCGCAGCACGAACGCTTGGCCGGGGATTGCGAGCCGAGCGCCCAGGCGCCGGCGGAAATCGCGGTCACGATCATCATGGCACGAATCATCGGAGTTACTCCAGGAAACGAGGTTATTGAATCGGACAAGAGACAAGGAAAGCGAGTGCGCACGGCGCGCAGAGACTCTACCGGAAACTGCCGGCCGTTAACAGGTCAAGCGCGAAAGCAGGGTGACGAGATCGATGGGGGGCGGATGGGCAACCTCGCCGGCGCGAGGGAAGACCGCGTTGGGAAGGTCCAAGAGAGCCGGCGGCGCCGGCGGAGCGGACGCAAATTGGAGAATGCCTGAATCGATCGGGGTCGGCGGTGGGGCCGAATCGGCGGGCGGGAACCCCGGCGGGCACTCGCACACCACACACGAGCAACTTGCGGATACCTTCGGAGCGGCCGCGTCGCCGCAACAGTGCGTCTGGCAAGCGCTGCAACAGGCCGGCTGGACTTCAATCGCCAGAGCAATCCGATGCACTTCCGGAGGAGCTTGGCTCGGGCATGCGCAGGCGCTCACCGGCAGCGAACCGATCGCGGTAGCGACCGCAAGCAGCAGGCACAGCACCGGGCGGCAATGGCGAACACGCGGCATCCCTCTATCCTACGCCGAGCCGAGCCGCCCGGTCAACCGTTAAAGCTTCGGCACCGGTTTCGTGCCCGGTGTGTGCGGCATCGGCGCCACCTTGTCGTAAACCTCATTGGTCGAGGCGGGCGAGTTTGGCGGCGTCGGTTTCACGGGGACGCCGCACCCCGCAAAAAGCATTGCCGCGAGGCCAATTAGCGCAAGACGTGGCATGGTCGGGCTCCGAAATCCGTGCGCGATCATTCCAACGATACAACAATGAGCCGCGACCCGCCCGGTTTATTCCCGCAAGTTTTCCGCGGTGCCTCCAAAGGTGGACACTCCGGACGACTTGCCGTAACGTCGATGGCAACGACCTCGAGGTACACCATGCCCATCGTGAATCGCGCCCGGCTCGAGATCAAACTCGGCGAATACGCCGTCGGATCGGCCACCGCCCTTGCCGACCCCATGCTCGTCAACGTTGCCCAGGATTACCGGCGACTCACCGCGGCCCGCATGGCGCCCCTCGAACCGGACGAAATCCCCAAACGCTTCCCGCCCGGCGAATACTTCGTCAGCCTCAAGGTGGATGGCGAATTCAACATCCTCGTTTATGAAGACGGCGAAGCGCTGACGGTGAACCCTGGCGGCACCGTGCGCGTCGGCCTGGCCTTGCACAAAGAAGCCGAGGCACTTCTTAAAAAGGCCGGCGTGAAAAAGGCGATTCTCGCCGGCGAACTTTATCTTGCAAAGGGGAAGCGGCCGCGCGTCCACGACGTCAGCCGCGTTGCGCGCGAAGCCGGTTCGCAAGCGGAAATCGATCAACTCACGTTCACTCCCTTCGACATTATCCAGATCGATGGCGTGACGAACGACGCGCCGTTCGCCGACACCTGGAAGCGGCTCAACGACCTCTGCAAGGGAGGGAGTCGCGTTCACCCCATCGAAACCACGATCGTCAAGGATGCCGGCAGCATCGAACAGCAGTTCCGCAAGTGGGTCGATGCGGGGTCCGAAGGGATTGTCGTCCGCAGCGACGCCGTCGGCGTTTTCAAACTGAAGCCGCGGCACACGCTCGACGCCGTCATCATCGGCTTCACGGAGAACACGGAAGAAGATCGCCGCGGCATGATCCACGACTTGCTGGTGGCCGTGATGCGGGCGGACGGCTGCCTCCACGTGCTCGGCCACGTCGGCGGCGGCTTCTCCAACGACGATCGCCGGGCCTTCCTTACCGACCTGAAGGACGACGTCGTCAAAAGCGATTACGTCGAGGTCAACGACCAGGTCGCTTATCACATGGTGCGGCCCGAAAGCGTCATTGAAATCAGCGTGCTCGACCTGATTGCCCAGACCACGCGGGGCCAGCCGATTAACAAGATGGTGCTGAACTGGAACTCGGCGGAGAACAAGTACGAGATCGTCCGCCGCTTGCCGCTGGTCGCCTTGATCTCGCCGCAGTTCGTCCGCCGCCGCGACGACAAGATGCTCAACGCCAACGACATTCGCATTCAACAGGTCGCGGATTTGGTGGAAGTGTCACTGGTCGATCGCGACGCCCGGCAACTGAACTTGCCGCGCAGCACGGTGCTCCGTCGCGAGGTCGCCACCAAGGTGCTCAAAGGCGCGACCATGATCCGCAAGCTCGTGATGTGGCAGACCAACAAGGAAAGCGACGGCGAGCATTACCCGGCGTTCGTGTTGCACATGACCGATTTCAGCCCGAACCGGAAGACGCCGTTGGAACGGGACATTCGCGTATCGAGTTCGCGGCAGCAGATCGAGGACTTGTGGAACGAGTTGGCGGCGGAGGCATTCACGAAGGGATGGACGCCTGTGCCGGATAAATCGGCGCCGCCGGCGCCCGCAGCGCCGCCGCCAGCGCCGAAGAAATCCGCCAAGAAGAAGGCTTGAACAAAGTGTTTGGATCTTAGGCAGTGCGGGTGGGATTTTGGTGGTTCAGGCATTCTTGCTTGTGCGGGTCAGGAGTACAGTCAGGCATGCCGGCAGGAATGCCTGTGCCACCAAGATTCACATCAGGCGACGCGATTCGCGATCGAGGCCATCGGCCAGGAATTTCAGCATCGGCTCCAGCATGCGTTCCACATAGTCCGGGCCGGTGTTCTCCAGGTCGGCGGTGTGGGGAACGCCGTAGGCCCGGAGTTTCTCGTTCAAGCGGTCGTTGCCGCGGAACCACGGATCGGCCGGATCGCAGGCGAACCAGATGTACGGCGGCCATTCCGACGGATGCATGTGCAGCGTGGCGGTGTCCTGGCGGCATCGTTCGCGCGAATCGTACAGATCGTCGAGCGGGGTGCCGCGGCCGTGGAGTTCGTGGAAGTCGATGGCGCCGCCCACGCTGCCCACGGCCCTAAATAAGCTCGGATGCTTGAGCCCGAGCCGCACCGCCCCCTGCCCGCCCATCTCGATGCCGGCCGCGGCGATCGCCCGCGCCGGCAACTTCCACCGTTCTTCCATCCACGGCACGACATCACTGAGAAGATGCTTTTCCGTCTCGCCCACCCACCACGATTGATTGGCCAGCGGCGCCAGGCAGGCCAGGCGATGCTTGGCCGAGAGCGTTGCCAACGCATTCCAGGGCGTCAGGCCGAGCGGCTCGCCGATGCCGTCGATTTGCGAATGGAGCCAGAGCAAGGCAAAGCGAACCGGGCGTTCGGAGCCGCCCGGTTCGAAGAGCAGGGCCGGCTGACCGGCCACTGTCACGTGCGACCAACCGTCCGCCACGGATCAATCCATCACTTTCTTCTTCTTGGGCGGGCTCTTTTTCGCGGGCTTGGCCGGCTCGACGCCCTCGGCCCGCAGCTTTTTCTCCACGGCCTTGCGGCGCTCGGTATCGCGCTTCGAAACGTCTTCCATCGTCAAGGCTTTCTGCCAGGCGGCGATGGCTTCCTTCTTGTCGTCGAGCGCCTTGTAGACGTCGCCGAGATGGTCCCAGATTTCCAGATGCGTGCCTTCCTCTTCGTCGGCCGCCGCCTTCTTCAGATACGGCAACGCTTCCTTCGGCTTCTTCAGCTTGTAAAGCACCCAGCCCATGCTGTCCAGGTACGCCGCAGTCTCCTTCACCTCGCCGATCTTCTTCTCCTTCAAGGCCTTTTCCTGGCGCTTCTTGTCCAGGTCGAGCGCTTCCTGAATGAGCTTCTTCGATTCCTCGAGCTTGATGTCGTTGTCGGCCCAGATGAAGCCGAGATCGTTCTTGTAAGTAGGGTTTTCGGGATCCTTCTTGACGAGCGTTTCGAGCTGCTTGGCTGCCTTGGGAATATCCTTCACGTCCACGTACAGGCCGCTCAGGATGTAGCGAATGCGGTCCTTCATGCTGTCGCGCTGCTTGGCCCCGAGCCGCTTGGTGCCGTCGACTTTGTCGAGCACGTCGAGATAAGTCTCGATGGCCTCGTCGAATTTGCCGGCCTCGCGCTGCACCCATCCCTTGAGTTGCACGAAGTAGAAGCCGCCCTCATCGAGCTGCACGAGCCCCTCGGTGATGCGGAGGGCCTCGTCGAATTTCCCTTCGCGGGCCTTGGCCTGCACGAGCCGTTCTAGCACGAATGGCTTGGCCCGGTCGACTTCATCGGTTCCCTTCAGTTCCACGAACCGCTCGCAAGCATCGATCACGTCGTCGTAGCGCTTGGCGTCCCAGTAGGTGTCTATGAGGCCGTCGTACGCCTGAACCAGCTTCTCGCCGCTCTCGAGCTTGGTCGCCGTGTCGACGCACTGGTTGTAGAAGTATTCGGCGGCATCGTAATTCTTCACGAAGTTGGCGATGCGGCCGATCAGGATCGACCCCGAGAAGTTGAACGGGCGGTCGTTTTTCTTCGCGTCCTTCTGCAGCTTGTAAGCGACTTCGACCATCTTCTTGGCCTTGGCCTTGTTCTTGGCGATGGCCAGGAGCGTTTCCTTCTGGGCGTCCTCGGAGGTGACGCGGTTCAGTTTGAGGAGTTCGGCCTTGAGGGCCTCGTCGGCACTGGCCGGCTTGGCATCGTCGCCGCGGCCCGCCAATGTGAAGACCGCCAGGGCCAAACCGAGAGCGGCGGCCCCGCGACAGACTGATCCTGCACCCACCCGTCCCATGGCATCACCTTGAAGATGGGGAATCTGGTTCGACTCGCGCGATTATTCTACCTTTGACGGCTCGCCAATGCCACGCGGGTTTTGCGATATAACGACCGAAATGTTTGGATCTGGTGGCACAGGCATTCTTGCCTGTGCGAGCAAGGGCACAGGCAAGAATGCCTGTGCCACCAAACTGACCCACCGCGAGGCTTCTTTCCATGCAGGCATCATGGCGAACCCGTTATGAACTGGCGGTCGAAGCAGCCCGCAAGGCCGGCGACCTGGCCCGCGCCTACTACGAGACCACCTTCGATGTGGAGAGTAAGGCCGACGAAAGCCCGGTCACCATTGCCGATCGCCAGGCGGAGCAGCTGATCCGCAAATTGGTGGCCGAACAGTTTCCGGACGACGGCTTTCTCGGCGAGGAGTTCGGCGACCAACCGGGCGGCTCCGGCTTCCGCTGGGTCATCGATCCCATCGACGGCACCCGCTCGTTCGTCCGCCACATTCCTATCTGGGCCACGCTGATCGGGCTCGAATACCGGGGCGAACAAATCGGCGGCGTCGCCTACCTTCCTGTGTTCGGGCAAACGTACCGGGCCCTCCGCGGCGACGGCGCCTATATGAACGATCGCCGCATTCGCGTGTCGTCGGTGTCGAAGTTGAGCGATTCGCTGATGTGCTATTCGAGCATCCGCTGGTTCCAGAAGGCGGGCCGCGAGCAAACGTTCCTGGAACTGGTGGCGAAGACGCAGCGACAGCGCGGTTTCGGCGACTTCTATGGCTTCGTGCTCGTGGCCGAGGGCGCCTGCGACGTGATGCTCGAACACGGCGTCCACGAATGGGACGTCTCGGCCTTGAAGGCGATCGTGGAGGAAGCTGGCGGCCGCTTTACGGACTGGAAGGGCACGCCGACGACCGCGACGCCGGACGTGCTTGCCACCAACGGCCACCTGCACGCCGACACGCTGTCGATCTTGCAGGGTGGCCATTCGGCGGGTTGACGGTTCGCGAATGCTCGCCGATGCGCCCGATTTCTTGTATCCCAATCTCACCCGCCGCGTGCCGCTCCGGAGCCTCCCTGTCCGATGACGCTCTCGGTCATTCTGTTCGCGATCGTCGCTGCCATCACCGCGGTCTCCGCGCTGGGGGTCGTGTTATCGCGGAACATCGTCCGCGCCGCGGTCTGGCTGCTCTTTACTTTGATCGGCGTGTCGCTCAATTACTTCTTGCTCGGGGCCGAATTCCTCGGGGCGGCGCAACTCATCGTCTATGTCGGCGGCACGCTCGTGCTGGTCGTGTTCGGCGTGATGCTGACGGCGCAAGCACCGTTCCAGGCCTTGAAAACTCGGCCCGCCGAATGGGCCATCGGCGTTATCCTCGGCGCCGTGCTCATGGTGTTGATCCTGAACGCCAGCGTCGGCGCCAGCGGTTCCCTGCAGCCGACCCCGCCGGGCAACGAACACTTGCCTGGCGCCGGGCCGCTCGGCCTCTCATTCCTCGGCGTCACCGAAACCGCCCCGATTGCCGAGGTGTCCGGCATTCCCGCGGATCGCAAGATCAGCCGCCTGCCCGTCGCCTACTTCTTGCCGTTTGAAATCGTCTCGGTGCATCTGTTGGTGGTGTTGGTCGGGGCGGCCTATCTGGCGCGGGCGAAGCGGAGGGCCAAGCCGTGATCGAACTCGGATTGCCGCCCTTCCTGGTGCTGTCGACGTTCCTCTTCGTGTGCGGGGCCGTTTGCTTGGCCACCAAGCGGAACGCCATCGGCATCCTGATGGGCGTGGAATTGATCCTGAACGCGGCGAACGTGAACTTCGTGGCCTATGCCCGGTTCAACCCTGTCTTCCGTTTGGAAGGCGAGGTGTTCGCGCTGATGGTCGTGGTGCTGGCCGCGGCCGAGGCCGCCATCGCCCTGGCGATCATCCTGAACTTTTACAACAACCACGCCACCGTGGACGTGGACAAAGCGGATGAGATGAAAGGATAGTTCCAGGTTCCAAGTGACGGCTTGAAACTTGGAACCTGGAACTTGGAACTTGTTTGCGATGTTCGAGTCGTTCGATCTCCATCCCGGCCGGTTGTACGTCGCGGCGACGCTGCTGCCGCTGGCGGCGTTTGCATTGCTGCTGTTGGCGGGCGGGTTGCGGGCGCTGTGCCGGCCGTCGCGGCAATCGCCGGGGCTGGCCTCGTCGCTGTACTGGCTTTGCGGCGGCGATCGGCCGCTCAAAAGCGGCGCGTATTTCGCCACGATCTGCATGGCCGGCGCGGCGGCGCTTGCCATCGGCGGCCTCGTCCACTTTCTCAAGGATGCCCGGGAAGGCGGCCTCAAGCCCGATAAGATGGCGGAGAAATGGGCCGAGCGCCGCGATTGGGTCCGCATCGGCAACGCCATCAGCGTCGCCCCCGCCGAGTGGGATCGCAGCACCTCCGAGCCGCCACGGACCGCACTCGCCTTGCAACTCGGCTACAAGATCGATCACCTCACCGCCCTCATGTTCGCGATGGTGACGGTTATTGGCACCGGCATCTTCGTCTTTTCGCTCGGCTACATGCGCGACGAAACCGATGAGGTCGTGGCCGATCACGAGGTGGATCGGCAACTGCCGCCCGGTCCCGAAGACCCGCCTGAAGCCGCCGCCCACCCGCACGGCCACGACCCCCACGATGTCGGCCACGGGCCCGGCTCGCACGACGGCTTCCATCGCCGCGGCCGCTACGGCCGGTTCTTCCTCTTCCTCTCGCTCTTCTGCTTCTCGATGCTCAACCTCCTGATCGCGGACAACCTGTTCCAGGTATTCGTGAGTTGGGAACTGGTCGGCGTCTGCTCGTTCTTTTTGATCGGCTTCTATTACGAACGGCCGTCGGCATCGCGGGCCGCCAACAAGGCCTTCATCGTCAATCGCATCGGCGACGCCGGCTTTCTCATCGGCATCATGATCGCCTGGAGCACACTCGGCACGCTGAACTTCGAGGAGATGATCCAGCGCGTCCGTTCGCCGCAGGAACACCGGATCGTGCGGGTGGCGGCTTCGACGGAGAAGAACTCCGCGGGAAATCCAGTCTACCATTGGCCGCGGCGCGACGCGACTTTAAACGAGCCGGGGCCGGAGGTCGCAATTTTTCCGCTCGGCCCGGACCGAACCGGCACGCCGACGTTTGCAGTTCCGCCACGAGCGGACCTGCTCAGCTACTCGACGATGCCGTACTGGCTCTTCGTGGTGATGGGGCTGGGCATCTTCATGGGGTGCGTGGGAAAGAGCGCTCAGGTGCCGCTGCAAACCTGGTTGCCGGACGCGATGGAAGGGCCGACGCCGGTGAGCGCCTTGATCCACGCGGCCACGATGGTCGCGGCGGGCGTGTACCTCGTCGGCCGCGCCTATCCGCTGTTCGCGCCCGAAGTGCTCCTGGTTATCGCTTATATCGGCGCCATCACACTCTTTATCAGTGCGACCATCGCGCTCGTGCAAACGGACATCAAGCGGGTACTCGCCTATTCGACCTGCAGCCAGCTCGGCTACATGATGCTGGCCCTCGGCGTTGGCGGTTGGGTCGCTGGGCTCCTCCACCTGCTCACGCATGCCTTCTTCAAGGCCCTGCTCTTCCTCTGTTCCGGCAGCGTGATTCTCGGCTGCCACCACGAACAAGACCTCCGCAAGATGGGCGGCCTCTTCCCCAAGATGAAGATCACGGCCATCACCATGCTGATCGGCGTACTCGCCATCTGCGGGGCGCCGTTCTTCTCCGGCTGGTACAGCAAGGACCAGATCATCGGCTCCGCCCTCGGCTTCGGGCTCGTCGAGAAGGATCGCGGCCATCCAGAGCACTTCCTGCTGTTCCTGCTGCCGTTGTTGACCGCCGTGATGACCGGCTTTTACATGTTCCGCCTCTGGTTCCTGGCGTTCACCGGCAAGCCGCGCGATCAACATGTGTACGATCACGCCCGCGAGTCGCCGTGGCTCATGACGTTCCCACTCGTGATCCTGGCGGTGTTCACCCTCGGTGTGGCCTGGGGCTGGCCCGTGTGGGAAGTGGATAAGAGCTATCTCGGCCACTTGCTGGAAAGCGGCGAACCGGCTTCGATAGTCGATTTCGCGGAAGCGGCGCACGAGGCGCACGAACATCACGAAGCTGCCGGAATTCTGGCGCTGGCGGCGGCGGCACTTGGGGTGGTCATCGCCGTGTTCATGTACTTGCGGCCGAAAGTCGATCCGGCGGCCATTCGCGGTCAACTCGGCGGCCTTTACACCTTCTTTTTGCACAAGTGGTATTTCGACGAGGCGTACGATGCGGCCGTGGTGAAGCCGGCGGTGGGGTTGGCGTTCGCCTGCGCCGCGGCGGACAAGCGGCCAACCGACGCACCGCCGCCCGAAGGCGAAGCGGAACTGCCGCCGCGCCGCTTCGATTGGTTCACCCTGGATGGCTGGCTCAACGCCTTGGGCCAGGGCGTCGCGACGGTCGGCCGCGCCCTCCGCGTCGTCCAAACCGGCCAATTGCGGAACTACGTCCTCTTCCTGGCCTTGACGGTGGCCGCGTTGTTGGGGATTCTTGCGGTCCTGAACAGTTGACGATTAGCCGCGACCCAAAGGGGAGCGCGGTTTTCTTAAAGGCTATGGAATGCCCGAGTCCGACCTTCTGTGGATGTCCGCCCTCGTCTTTCTGCCGATGGTTTTCGCCATCGGCTTGCTGGCGTTCCCCGCGCGCTGGGTCGAAGCAATGCGCTGGTGGGCGCTGTTCGGCTCGGCCGGCACGCTCTCGCTGTCGCTGTGCGTGCTCGTCGGCTACTACAGCTTGCTCGATACGCGGCTGGATAAAACCGGCCGCCCGTTGCATGCCTATCAAACCAACCTCGAAGTGCGCGCCGACCAGGCCGCCGCCGACGCCGCCAAGGACGTTCCCCGCTACCTCTCGGAAAACTGGGTCGCCCGGCGGCCGTGGATCGATCGCTTCGACATCGATTACGCCCTCGGCGTCGATGGCATCAATCTGCCGCTCGCCGTGCTCACGGCCCTCGTCACCTTCCTCGCCATCATCGCCAGTTGGAAGATCGACAAGTCCGTTCGCGGTTACCTGGCGCTCGTGCTCATCCTGGAAAGTGGCGTACTCGGGGCGTTTCTGTCGCTCGATTTCTTTCTCTTTTACGTCTTTTATGAAGTGATGCTGCTGCCGATGTACGTGCTGGTGGGGCTGTGGGGCGGCGGCCGGCGCCGCTATGCCGCGCTCAAGTTCGTGCTCTACACGCTGCTCGGCAGCGTTGGCCTGCTGGTCGCGCTCATCGCCCTCTATTCCGTGAACGTCCGCGATTTCGTGAACCAGGATGAAGTCATCGCCAAGGCCCGACAACAAAGCAACGTCCCTTCCGGGCCGGTCCCGCAAACCGTGATGGATGCCGTCGAGGTGCATAGCTTCGATTTCGTGACGCTGGCGAAGGCGGGCCGGGCCGCCATGCTCGTGATGAGCGGCCAGGAAGACCGGCTCATCGCCAAGGAAAAGATCGGCGACGAACCGACGCAGGGCGACAGCAAACAGGTGCGGCTCTTCGCCCCCGGCGTCGACCGCGGCGCCGCCATCAAACGCCTCAAGGCTCAGGACATTTGCACGCCGCGGTTCCAGTACTTGATCTTTATCTTGCTGTTCCTCGGCTTCGCGGTAAAAGTGCCGATCGTGCCGTTGCATTCGTGGCTGCCCGATGCGCACGTCGAAGCGCCGACGCCAATCAGCATGATCCTCGCCGGCGTCCTCTTGAAACTCGGCGGTTACGGCCTCATCCGCGTCGCCTTCCCCATTTGTCCGTGGGCCGCTAACGAACTCGCCTGGTGGGTCGGACTCATCGGCGTCATCGGCATCGTGTACGGCGCCCTCGTCGCGATGGGCCAAGCCGATTTCAAGAAGCTGCTCGCCTATTCCTCCGTCAGCCACATGGGGTTCGTTGTGCTGGGGTTGGCGGCGTGGTCGCCGGGAAGCCAGTCGCAATACTGGGGCTGGGGCGTCAATGGCGCGATGTTCCAGATGGTCGCCCACGGCATCACGGCCTCGGCACTCTTCTTCATCGTCGGCGTGATCTACGACCGCGCTCACCACCGCGACTTGAACAAATTCGGCGGCCTGTACGAACCGATGCCGTTCTACTCCGGTTTAAGTGCGATTCTCTTTTTCGCGTCGATGGGTCTGCCGGGGCTGTGCGGCTTCTTCGGCGAGTTCACGGTGCTGATGGCGGCGTGGAACTATTCGCCGGGCTTGGCGATCCCCGCGATTCTCAGCGTGATCCTCACCGCGGGGTACTTGCTGTGGGCATGGCAACGCGTCTATTTCGGAATCAACCCGAGAACGGCGTGGTTCCCGGAGTTATCGCTGCGCGAAGCAGCGGTGCTGGTTCCCTTCGCGGCCCTGGCGATTGTCCTCGGCGTCTGGCCGAGCCTGCTAACGAACTGGATGGAGCCGAGCGTCGCCGGTTGGATCGAAGACATGTCCGTGCTGAAACCTTGAGTGATTCGCCGTGGAACCGAGCGCTCCCCTTCGGGTCGCGGCTAATTTGTTGCGGTGGACGCCATGTCCGAGCCTCGCCGCGGAACGAACCCGAATGGCGATGACGACGCGGCGGACGCCGAGCCCTCTCTCGACGCATTCTTGCAGACGTTGATGCTCAGCCGCCTGATCGAGCGCGATAAGGTCGGGACGCATCTCACGGCCGCCGCATCGGGCATTCGCGGTTCGGCCAAAGCCTTCGCCGATTATCTCGTCGCGGCCGGCGAACTGACGCACTACCAGGCGAAAAAGCTCCTGGGCGGCCGCTGGCGCGGCATGATCGTCGGCCGCTATCAAATCCTCGCGCCGCTTGGCCGCGGCGGCATGGGCACCGTTTACCTGGCCCGGTTGCACCGCGAGAATGCCGACGCGGCCTCGTCGCTCGTCGCACTCAAGGTGCTTCCCCCGAAACGGGCCCAGGAAGAAGAACGGACGCTGTTCCGCTTCCGCCGCGAGATGGAACTCGGCAAACACTTGGACCATCCGAACATCACGCGGACGCTGGCCACCGGCGAGCAGCAGGGCGTGCACTTCATCGCCATGGAATTCGTGGAGGGGCACAGCCTGCGGCAGCGGGTGGAAGAACGCGGCCCGCTGGCGGCGGCGGACGCGGCCCGGCTTTTCGTCGATGTGGCGGACGCCTTGCAGCACGCCCACGAGCGCGGCCTCATCCACCGCGACCTGAAGCCGTCCAACATCATGGTGACGCCGGAAGGGCGCGCGAAGATTCTCGACCTCGGGCTGGCACTGCTCGTCGACGAAGCGCTGCCGGAAGACCCGACCATGCTCGGCGGCGAACGCTACATCCTCGGCACCATGGATTACATCGCCCCGGAGCAAACCGCCGACGCCACCAACGTGTCGCCGCAGTCGGATTTGTACTCGCTCGGTTGTTCGCTCTATTACGCGGCGAGCGGCCAACCGCCGTTCCCGGGCGGCACGGCCCTGCAGAAGATGCGTCGGCACCGAACGGCCGCCGCGCCCCCCGCTGAGTCGATTAACTCCGCCGTGCCGCAGGCGTTCGCCCGAATCATCGAGAAACTTCTGGCCAAGGCCCCGGCGGACCGACCGCCGACCGCCGCGGCCGTACGCGAGTTATTGATGCCGTGGGCGAGCGCAGCCCCATTGCCGGCGGCCGCCGTCCATACCGAGCGCGAGGTCGTCGCCGAGATCGATAAGCCGAACATCGATCCGTCGCTGTGGGAAGCGATCCCCGTGGCGGAAGTGGACGAAGCGGCGGACCAAGAAATCCGCATGGTGCGGCCGGGGCGGAAGCAGCCGCGGCAGCAAGATACCGATACCCAGCAAGCGTTGATCTTCGTATTCGGCGGTTGCGCCTTGATCTGTAGCCTGGTGCTCCTTGCCATTCTCGTGAGCCTATTGCAGCGCTTGTGAAGTGATTCGCGATTAACAAATGTAGGCGTTGCGCGGGCGGAATGGCACTTCGTTTCCTCTTTTCCGCAGGGAATGGCTGTCGTCGCGTTGGCGTCGTCCGGCCGGTCGTGGTAACGTTGATGTTGGTCGGACCAGCCACATCGACGACGAACACCCGGGCGGAGAAGCGCGATGTTCAAGGGCTTTTCATTCGCGATCGTGTTGCTGCTTATCGCTGTCGGCAGCGCCAAGGGCAAGCACTGGCGCCGCGGCGCCCGAGTCAACGGCGCCGCGGTGCCCGCGGCGCCGCCGCCGGTGATCGCCTATCCCTCGGGCACGGCATTCTGCATGGGCTTCACACCTCCGGTGTCGCCCTACGCGGGCTACAACCCCGCGCCGTTCTTCGGCGCGGTGCCGACCTACGGAGGCTATCCGCCGGCTTACTTTAGCGGCCGACCCGTCATGGGCATCCCGCCCGCCGCCGCCCAACTCCGAACGCCGTGACTCCGAGTTCCGACCGTCAGGCCATGGCCTTGCGGCGGCGTTTGTATTCCAACAGCATCTCGGCGTTGGCTTCGGCATCGTCGCTTCCATAGAGGCGACTGCTCAAGAACGCCAGCCAACCGAAACTCGCGGCCGCTATCACCAGCGCCAGCCAGTTCATCTCCCGCTTCAAACTCGTATCGTACAGGCCGTGCAGCACCATTGGGACGCCGATGACGACGAGCATCGGGCCGATCCAGGCGTGCCACGAATCGAGATTGTTGAAAGAATCGCGGCGCAAGTAGAGCGTGATGGCCGCGGAACCGGTCCAGATCGCATGCAAAGCGACGCAGGAGACGAAGCGCACGATGTAAATGCCGGGGCCGCTGATCCCGTTGTAGTAGCGCGACGAATAGAGAATTCCCTCGGCAATGCCGAAGCCGGCGCCGGACGCAAGCCCCCAAACGAAGACGCCGCGCCAGGTCTTGCCTTGCGATTGATCGCGGTGCCAGAAGAGCGGCACCGTTTTCACGAGTTCCTCGCAAAGGCCGACGCCGAGCGTGAAGCCGATGAAGCTCAGCAAGAAGCCGTTGTCCGGATTGCTCGCCGCGTCGTACGAGAAGGCGATGAACTTGAAGATGTAAAAGACGATCATGAAGACGATATTGCCGACGAAGACGCGGCCCTCCGTGAAGGAGGCGATCCACTGAACGAGGAGTAGCGCGCCGATGCCGACAGTCGCGGTGAACAGGCCGACGGAGAGCACATGGAGCGGCTTGGCCGAACCGTCCGAAGCGAGAAACATGAAGAAGAGCATGAAGAGGAACGTGGCCGCCGCCGCCATTCCCCAGTGAGCCAGGGTATCGCTCGCCAGCCAGGCGCCCTTGAGGCGATGCCGCGGCAGTATTTGCAAGAGATCGTCCCTGGAGGCGCCGGAATCCAGGGCCGCGATCACGCGGGCTTGCACATCCTCCGGGGCATCTTGCAGGGTGTCGATGAGCCGCTGGAAGAGCGTGGCATCTTGGCGGTCGATTAGCAGCGAGGCCGCCAGGGGAATCATGGCGAGTGCGAGGAGCCAGTGGAGTTGCCGCCGCCAGAGCGGCGGATCGTCGGTCGTGAGCGGCGGCAGCGTCGCCAGATCCGGCTTGGGCCGGCTCCGCTTCACAATCGGGCGCGAGGGCGGTTTCGGTTCGGACGCCTCATCGACTAGAACTTTATCGGGCTCGCCCAAGTCATCTGGGGACTTCGCCGAGTCGTCCGTGCCGAGCAGGATGGCGGCGGGGTCGAGTTCTGCTGGTGGCGGGGTGTCGGGCACGGGAACCGCGATCGCTTCCCCGCAAGCCAGGCACTTGAGGGTGCGGCCGGCGGCGCGATCGGGCGCTTTGTGTCCTCGATCGCAAGCCGGGCACCGGACGGAGATAGGCATGACAATCTCGGATGCGAACGAATGAATTGCTCAATAGGCAATGGACTCAGCTTAAGCGTCCGTCGTTTGCCTTTCCATCGCATTCGCCGGAATCGTCCCGACCTCCTTTGGCATGGCGAATGCATCTCTTCGTTCCCATGCGGCGACGCTCGTTATGCTTCGTCCGCGCGTCTTGTCGCCTCGGGAGATTCGCCATGCTTCGCTGGGCCATACTGTTTCTAGTCGTCGCATTGATTGCGGCTCTGTTCGGCTTTACAACCGTCGCCGGAACGTCGTTTATCGCGGCGAAGATTCTATTCTTCGTCTTCCTGGTGCTGTTCGTGGTCTCGTTGATCTCGGGTTCGAGAACGCCCAGGGATGTGGTGTAGCCAAGACGAAGAAACTCCAGGACGAGCGCCGCGGTTGCATTGCGGCGCTCGTTTGCACAATCCGGTTCAAGTCGCGCGAGGCCAGTTTCTATCGGCTCGTTCCTATCTGCCGGTTCCGTTCACCCTCTTTAAGCCCGTGCAAGGATGGCCAACCGGCAGGCCTAGGCCCATTCGCCCATTCGCCCATTCGCCCATTCGCCCATCGCCCATTTGCCCATTCGCCCGGCCCAAGTTTGGAGGGTTACACCATGACCCGCACCTTGAAAGCCATGATGTGTCGTTGCCGCACTCAGGAGTCTCTTGAGAAGCGGCTGGCCTGCCTGGCGGATGCCGGGCCCGAAGCCATCACGGAGCGGCTCAACCATATCGACGCCATCTGGAGTGCCGGCCGCATGACCAAGGCCGTCATCGGTGTCGCCATTATTGTCGGCCTGGTCCTCGCCGCCGCCATCAACTGGTGGTGGCTCATTTTGCCGTCCGTCGGCGGCTTGCTTCTGATTCAGTACCTGTTCGGCCGGACGTCGTGGCTCAGCTTGCTGTTCCAGGAACTCGGCTTCCATTCGGGCGCCGACCTGGATCGCGAGAAGATGGCCCTCAAGGCGATGCGCGGCGACTTCCGCAACCTTCCCACCGTTACGGAAATCGAGAACAAGGAGGACATCTCGCGGCTGGAAGGCGAAGGGGGAATCGTGATCGATGTGGAGGAAGCTAAGCCGGACGCCAAGGAAGTGGCCCGCGACGCGATCGAAGCCGCCAAAAGCTGAGATGGGGTTCATCACAAAGGCACGGAGTTTACACAAAGGGGCACAGAGGAACCGGAATGAATGCTTGAATTGATTTGTTCTTCTCGGTGCTTCTCTGTGTGATCTTGGTGTCTTTGTGGAGGATTCTTTCCCCGCGCCGCGGCACGCGACGTGCATCGCTTTTTATCGAGTATTATCGAGGAGAGTTTCCCATGGCGATCGAAGTTCCGGTGGCCTCCACCGTTCCTACCGCGGATTCGAACAACGAATCGGTGACCCGGTTGGTGTCGGGCATCATTACCGATGCCCAGGTCTTGATCCGCCAACAGGCCGATATGTTCAAGGCCGAGATGCGCGAAGAGGTGCACCGTTCGAAGCGGGCCGCGGAGTTCGGCGCCGTGGGGATCATCTGCCTCATCGTTGGCGTCCTGGCGCTCATCGTCGCGCTGGTGTTCCTGCTGCACGAGCAGGCCGGGTTCGCGATGTGGGCCTCGTGCGGCATCATCGGCATCGCCTTCAGCGTCGTCGGATTGCTCTGCGGCGGCTTCAGCTACAACCTGCTCGAACGCATCAACCCCATGCCCGACAAAACCATCCACGCACTTCAGGAGAATCTGACATGGCAGACCAAGTGACGCGGCGGCTCGCGTTTGGAGGCCTCGCTGTGAACATGGCCGCTCTCTTGTTCATGGGGACCGCGAAGCCCGCGGTAGGTCAGGACGCGCCGAACCACCACGCACACTTCATGAAGTGCGCCAAGGCCTGCACCGATTGCCAGCTTCAATGCGATATGTGCTTCTCGCACTGTAAGGATCTCGTGACGCAGGGGAAGAAGGAATATGCAACAACGATGGAACTGTGCGTCGATTGCGGCGAGTGCTGCAAGCTGGCCGCCACGCTCTCCGCTCGCAAGAGCCCCTTGGCCGCCGAGGCGTGCGAATGCTGCATGAAGGCGTGCGACAAGTGCGCGGCCGCCTGCGAGAAGTATCCGAACGACCAGCACATGGCCGATTGCGCCAAATCGTGCCGAGCCTGTGCCGCCTCATGCAAGGAGATGCTACAACATCTGAAGCACTGAGCTTCCGATTCCTCAACCCAAATGAGGCAACCATGAGCGACAAGAACGCCCAGCCGGCGATCGACCGCAAGCAGTTGATCGCCTTATTGAACGAAGACCTGTCCCGCGAGTACCAGGCGATTATCGCTTACGTCGTTTATTCGCAGGTGCTCAAGGGGGCCGAGTACATGGCGATTGCGGCGGAGTTGGAGAAGCATGCGTCGGAGGAACTGGCCCATGCCCTCATTATCTCCAAGCAAATCGACTATCTCGGCGGGATGCCGACCGTGACGCCGAAACCGGTCAAGGTTTCCGAGGACGCCAAGGAGATGCTCCGCTTCGACCTCGACAACGAGACGGAAACCGTCCGCAACTATCGGGAGCGGGTCAAGCAGTGCGAGGCGCTGGGCGAATTCGCGATGGCCGAGCACATCCGCGAAATCCTGATGGACGAACAGGAGCACCAGAT
>DATNBQ010000296.1:0-4760 GCA_035571955.1 Urbifossiella sp.
GGATGGCACCGATGTCACGGATAAAAACATCGAGTGAGTCCGTGTGATCCATGGTCTTCTTTCTACTGGGAATCCTTCATTTAAAATCGGCGGTGCAACGATGAGCGATCTTCCCACGATGAATGTCGACGGCGCGTCGCGCGGCAACCCCGGCCCGGCCGCGTTCGCTTTCGTCATTGCTCGCCCCGGCCTTCCGCCCGTCGAGGAAGCCCAGACGCTCGGCAAGACCACGAACAACGTCGCCGAGTACACGGCTCTCGTGCGCGGACTCGAAGCCGCCGCCGACCTCGGCCTCAAGCGGCTTGCCGTGTTCAGCGACAGCGAACTGCTCGTCCACCAGATGAACGGCGTCTATCGCGTCAAGCACCCGGACCTGTTGCCGCTCTATGAAGAAGCGCGGGAACTCGTGAAGGAATTCGAGTCGGTGTCGATCGCCCACGTTCGCCGGGAGCAGAACAAACGGGCGGACGCGCTGTGCAACCAGGTGCTCGACGGTCAGGCGGGAAAGAGCAAGAAGCCGATGGCGGCCGCATCGCAACCGAAGACTGCTATTTCCGACGCCGCGGTCCGCGCGGACGCCATCGCGATTTTGCAAACGGCGGCCCAGGCGTGGGCGAGCCGCGGGCTGGCTGCCGTTCCCCCGGACGCCATCTGGGACCAGTTGTGGTTCCTCATGGAAGAAGGCGGCGTGTTGAAGCGGAAGTAAGGGTCCGTCGCTTCGCCGCCTTTCGGCGTGCGCTCGCCTTGGTATATACTCATTCATATCCCGATCCGCCCGCCGATGAGGTGGTCCATGCCGGTCGCCGTTTGCCGCATTGCGGCGTTCGCGTTGCTATTCAGTAGTCTGGCCGCCTTCGCGCAACCGGCCAAGAAATCCGAGCCGAAAGTCGCGCCCGCGAAACTGCCCGAGCCGACCGCCGCGGAGATCGACGCCTTGGCCGCCAAGTTCAAAGCCGAACGCGACGCCGCGATCAAGGCGCGCTTCCCGCAACAAGCGATGGCCAAGGCGGACGACCTGGCCAAGCGCGCCGCGACGGCCCAGGCCGACGGCAACCCGCGCCGCGCCGCCCGCTACTACCGCGATGCCCGCTGGCAACTTCCCTACCTCCCCGTCGACCTACCTCCGCACGTAACGCGCGTACTCGGCGAAAGCCGCATGCGCCACTCCGACCGAGTCAACAGCGTGGCGTACAGCCCGGACGGCGGCCGGCTCGCCTCGGCTTCCCGCGACGGCACCGTGAAAATCTGGGATCTCAGCAACGGCCGCGAACTCGTCACCTACCGCGGCCACGCCGATCAGCCGAACGACCGCAGCGCCAACGCCAACGTTCTGAGTGTCGGCGGCGTCGCCTTCCACCCGAAAGGGAAAATGGTCGCGTCCGTCGGCGGCACGCAATTGCACCTATGGGAAGCGGACACCGGCAAACGCATCAAGGTGCTGGCCACGATTGAGAAATCCGACAAGCCGCTCAAGTGCGTGGCCTTCAGCCCGGACGGCAAGTCGATTGCCGTCGGCTGCGACGACGGCATCCTTCGCGCCTTCGAAACGGAGACCGGCAAGGGCACCTACACCAGCCCGGTCCGCAACGGTGCCCGCATCGAACGCGTTGCCTTCAGCCCCAACGGCAAGTTGATCGGCATCGCCGATAACGCCGGCAACGCCGCGGTCTACGCCCCCCTGGCCGCGAACCAAATGCCCATGTCGACGGGGGTCATCGATCAAACCGGAGCATGCCTCGGCGTCGCCTTCACCGCGGACAACCGTTCCATCTTCACCTGCGGATATGATGCCCGCGCCCGCCTCACCCACGCCACCGAGCCCGACGGCAAACCCAACGCACTCACCGCTTCGCGCGTTCGCGAGTTCGTCGGCCACACCGGCAGCGTCAACGATCTCGCCGTTCCTTCCGAAGGCAATTTGCTCATCACCGGCGGGCAGGACCACACCGTCCGCGTGTGGGACGCGACCACCGCCAAGCAACTGCGTTCCTTCCAGGGGCACATGGACGAAGTGGTGGCAGTTGCCGTGCGCAGTGACGCCCGGCAAATCGCCTCCGCCAGCATTGATGGGGCGATTCGCCTGTGGGACATGAGCCCGTCGGACGACCATCGGGCCCTCGTTGAAGCGACGCAGCCGATCTGGGCCGTGGCCGTTTCGCCGGATGGCAAGCGGGCCGCGGCCGCCGGCGGCGACAAGATGATCCGCGTTTACGATCCCGAAACCGGCAGGCTCGAGGCGACCCTTGCCGGCAACAAGGCCGCCGTCACGACCATCGCCTTCTTCCCGGACGGCAATCGGCTCGCTTCCGGCGGCGGCGACCGCACCGTGCGAATCTGGGACGTTGCCGCGAAGAAAGCCGTCAAGGAGATGCCGGGACACGAACTGCCCATTCTCGGCGTGGCTTTGACGAGCGATGGCAAGAAGATCGTATCCGTCTCCGCGGACGGCACGGCCCGCGGTTGGGATGCGACCACGGGCGACGCGCTTTGGAACTGGAGCGGCAGGTCAAAGGCCCTGTGTACGGTCTCCATTCGGGCCGGCGACGCGCAAGTCGCGCTCGGCGCCGCCGACGGCACCCTAGTCGTCCTCGATGTTTCCGGCAGCGTGCCGAAGGAAGTGGCCACGTTAACCGCCCACTCGGCGGGCGTCGCCGCGGCCGCTTATAGCCCGGACGGCAGTAAGCTGGCCACGGCCGGCGGCGACGGCGCCCTCCGCATCTGGACCATCGCCGAAACCGGCCAACCCGTCGCCCTCAAGAAGTTCGAAGGGCAGGTGAAGCCGGGTTCGCCCTCGGGGTTCTCGCCGCTGTCGGGCGTCGCCTTCTCCGCGGATGGCCGATTCGTGGCCTCGGCCGGCGCCGATGCCGTCGTCCGCGTTTGGGACGTGCAGACGCAAGCGGAAGTCCGCGGCCTGCGCGGCCACACGGAATGGGCCACCTGCGTCGCCTTCAGCCCGGACGCTCGCCTTCTCCTCTCGGGGGGAGCGGACAAAATCGCCCGCATCTTCGAACTCGCCCCGCAAGAAGGGGCCGGCGGGCTCGGCCACCTCCTCACGGTCAACGCCATCGCCGTCAGCCCCGACGGCAAGCTCGCCGCCACCGCCTCCGCGGATCACACCGTCAAGATCTGGGAACTGGCCACCGGCCGCGAACTTGCCACACTCATCGGCAGCAGCGACGAAATTCCCCTGTCCGTCAGCTTCCTCGGCAACGATCGCGTCGTCGTCGGCAGCGATTCCCACAAACACGACAAGGGCTTCCTCAACATCTGGAGCGTTCAGCCGCCGCGCCTGCTGCACACATCGACGATGGGCCGGGTGTTCAACGTGCTCGGCGCCGCCGACGGTTCCAAAGCCGCGGCCTGGTCCGTCCGCTTCGGCAACAACGAGACGGATATCCACTCCTACGAACTGCTCGATAAGGCGGGCAAATCGCTCGTCGCCTTCCCCGATCCGGGCCACAAGATATCGGCCGCTTCATTTTCCGCGGACCTGACCTGGGCCGCC
The DNA here is from genome assembly GCA_035571955.1 of Urbifossiella sp. GTDB lineage: Bacteria > Planctomycetota > Planctomycetia > Gemmatales > Gemmataceae > Urbifossiella. The sequence goes on from DATNBQ010000296.1 coordinate 3,506, forward strand.
GTCGGCGACGACCAGGGCGTCGTCCGCATCCTTGACTTGAACAAGAAGGAACGCATCGGCAGCGATTGGCCGCTCTTCGACAAGTTCGCGGTCGGCGACCTCGGCCTGACGCCGGACAAGAAACTGCTGGTGGCCATCGACCAGGGGGGCCGGGTGAAAATCGCGGACGTGGCCAAGCGGGCCGTCTTGCCGACGAAGGAGATCGTGGCCCACAAGGGCCCCATCGGCGGCTTGATCGTGTCGCCGAAGGGCGATACATTCTTGACGCTCGGCGGCGATCGCGAGGTGAAGGCGTGGTCGCTGGCCGATCCGTCGGCGCCGCGCGAGATCCGCAGTTGGAAGTTGCCGGTCGGCGTTAAGGGGGCGGCCTACACGCCGGACGGCCGCTCGATCGTGACCGCCAACCTCGACGGCACCGCGTACGTGCTGGAACTGAAGTGAAACAGTGGGAGCGCGAAGGCCTTCGCGCTCCCCGTCGGGTCGCGGCTAAACCTCACTTCAGGGTCTTGACGTATTCCAGCACTTCCTCCGGGTGGTTCTTCGGCGTCACCTTATCGTATATCTTCGCGATCTTGCCGTCCTTGCCGACCACGAACGTGACGCGCTGGGCCCGCGAATTCTTCGGGTTCAAGATTCCCAGTTCCTTCACCAGCTTCGAATCCGTATCGGCCAGGAGTGCCATCGGCAGCTTGTACTTGTCGATGAATTTCCGCTGGGCGATCACGTCGTCGATGCTCGCGCCGACCAGCACCACGTCCTTGGGGAACTCCTTGGCCTTGTCGCGGAAGCCGCACGATTCCACGGTGCAGCCGGGCGTATCGGCCTTCGGGTAAAAGAAGACGACCGCGACCTTCCCTTCCAGATCGGCGATGGAAACGGTCTTGGCGTCCTTCTTGATCTTGTCGATCTGGGCGGCGGCCAGCGGGATGACCGGGAACTTGTCGCCGGCTTTGACCTTGAGCATGGTGTCGTCCTTGGCCGAAGCCGTGGTGAGGCAGAGCCCGAACAGGGCCGCCAGCGATGCGAACCGCAACATGATGTTCCTCCGGGGGCGGGGCGATGACAAGGGGGTCGGAATTACTGATGGTCATCATTGTAATGACATCGAGCCAGCCAGCCATTCGGACCCTCTCCCCGCTGGGGAGAGGGTGGTTTGCGAGCGCAGCGAGCAAACCGGGTGAGGGGCTGTGATCGTGTAACAAGACCCCTCACCCGCAATCTCGCTGGCGCGAGATTGCGGCCTCTCCCCAACGGG
>DATNBQ010000297.1:0-5115 GCA_035571955.1 Urbifossiella sp.
TGCGAGTTGCGGAGGCCGCGGATGCGCGGGTCGCTGACTAGCGGGTTCCGCTGTTGGAACTGGATGCCGGTGGCCGTGTTCGTTTTAAAGAGCAACTGGCTGAGGTCGGAGGCGTTCAGCACTTGCGGGGCCGAGCTGGCGGCGACGGGGATGGACGTCTGCGTGGCGCCGGCCGGTTGCACCGGCACCGTGGGGGTCAGGTTCGTGCCCAGAGTGGGCGACGGCGCCGGGCCGTTGAGGACGCTACGATCCAGTTCGGGGACGGCTGGCGTCGGCGCAGCGGGTGTCGGCGCTTGCACGGGAACCGGCGCCGGCTGGATCGGCTCGTTGTCTTTCTTTTTGACCTGGGCCTGAAGGATTTCGGGCGGCGGCAGCGGCGCAAGCGGGCCCGGCTCCGCCCCGCGAAGCGCCTGGCTTCCCCAGATTCCCACACCTAAACCAACCGACGATAGCCAGGCTTTGCGGGCGATTTTTCGACTCATCGCCATCCCCCGGGAGCGGCCCGCGCACGCGCGGACTGGAGTGGAGCGTCCGTCGTAAGTATCGGATGCGCACTCCCCCGAACTTCCGGCAAAACCGCTACTTCCTCTGGAACCCCGCAGTCCGGCGCAATCGTTGCAAACGCCCCGGTCGGAACAATCGGCTGCGTTCGCCAGAGCCGCGACCGTCAGGGAGCGGTCTGAAACGGGTCCCGCTCCCTAACGGTCGCGGCTCTGAGAATCGCTTCGGGCTCGCGAGATTCTTGGAGAAGTCTTTAAGCGGGTGTCGGGCACAGCCCGACCTACTAGTCGGCCTATCGATCGGTGTTGGGTATGAGATACAGTGCCTTCAGCTTCACTCGGGCGTTGGTAGTGGTTCGCGTCGTAGGCGGTTTTGTAAACGTCGAGGGCGGTCTCCATCGCGGTGACGAATCGCGGCCGGTCGTCCGGGGCGATGCAGAACCGTTTGGTCTTCCACGGCTGCAGTTCGTTTTTTTAGACAGGTACGGACGGTCTCCGGGCAGACGCTCGTCACGACCTCGACTTCCGGAATGAACCTCGTCGGCCAAAAGAAGGATGGTGGCCCATCGCTTCTTGGCGACGCCGATGGACTTCTGGCGGGTCATGCGCTCGAGGTCGGCGCGTTGATCGGCAGTGAGAGCGACCTTGTGCTTGGCGGTAGATTTCGGCATCCTTGCCCTCTCCGGGGGTATTCCGTCTGGCCACAGCCTACACTACACCCGGCAGTGATCGATAGGCCGACTAGTAGGTCGAGCAGTGCCCGACATCCGCCTACTGCTCGTCCAAGAATCGTTGGGATGCCCCGCGGCGCGGTAAATCGTGGCAACTCCCCAGTCGCGGCGTTACAATCCCCTCACGTTCTCCATCCCCTCCAGCCCCCTGAGTCGCACCGTGAACCGCACAGCATTCCGGGCGCGCGGGCCGTTCTTCGGCCTGCTCGCCGTCGCCCTCGTCGCCCTGCCGGTCCTGTCCGCCGACAAGCCGGCGCTTGCCCCTGCGCCGCGGCCCGTTCTCCCGCCTCCGCCGAGCACCATCCCGGCCAGCTACATCAAGCCGATGACCTGGCGCTGCGTCGGCCCGGCCAACATGGGCGGCCGCATCACCGCCATCGCCGTCGTCGAATCGGACCCCAACACTTACTTCGTCGCCACGGCGTCCGGCGGCCTCATCAAGACCGTCAACAACGGCACCACCTTCGAGATGCTCTTCGACAAGGAAGCCACGGTGTCGATCGGCGACGTCGCGGTGGCGCAAAGCGATCCCAAGATCGTCTGGGTCGGCACGGGCGAGAACAACCCGCGCAATTCCGTTTCCTATGGCGACGGCGTTTACAAAAGCACGGACGGCGGCAAGACCTGGATCAACATGGGGCTCAAAAAGTCCTTCCAGATCGGCAAAATCGTAATCCATCCGAAGGATCCGAACACGGTATACGTCGGTGCCCTCGGCCGGCTTTATGGCCCGAACGAGGAGCGCGGCCTCTTCAAAACGACGGACGGCGGCAAGTCGTGGAAGAAGGTGCTTTACGTCGACGACCGTACCGGCGTCATCGATTTCCGCATGGATCCGTTCGATCCGGAAACGCTGATCGTCGGGATGTGGGAGCGGAAGCGCGACGAGTTCGACGGCTTCTTCGGCCCGGCGGCCAGCTGGCCGACGCAGGATCAATACGGCCCGGCGGTTGGTCAAGGCCCCGGCGGCGGCTTGTTCAAGACCGCGGACGGCGGGACCCACTGGAAGAAACTGACCGGGGCGGATGCCGCCAGCGGCCTGCCCACCGTCAAGACTGGCCGCATCGGCCTCGATTACTCCCGCAAGACGAAAGGCCTCGTTTACGCGATCATCGACACCGAACGGATTGGCTACGGCCGCCCGCTGGTCACTGTGTACGTCGGCCTTTCCACCGAGGACCAGAAGGGAAACTTGAAAGTGACGGCGGCGCCCGACGATGGCCCGGCTGGCAAGGCCGGCGTCAAGGAAGGCGACATCATCGTTAAGATGGATGCCAAGAAGATCGCCAAGTACGACGAGTTCCACCACTACCTGGCGACGAAGAAGCCGGGCGAGCAGTTGAAGATCGGCGTCAAGCGCGGCGGCAAGGAACTGACCATCGACGTGAAACTCGCCCCGCGCGAGGAGCCTCCCGCCAAGAAGAAGAACGATCCCAAAACGCCGCCGCCCATCCTCGGCGTCCAGATCGAATCGGAAGACGATGGCATCGGCATCGAAGCGATCACGCCGGATGGCCCCGCCGACAAGGCCGGCTTGAAAAAAGGGAATCTCATCACGGCCGTCAACGGCAAGAAGGTGACCGACCAGGAGACGCTTCGCACCGTGCTCGGTTCCTTCAAACCGGGCGACAAGGTGAAGGTGACGGTCGGCCGCGGCAAGAAGAGCCGGCAGGTGGAGTTAACGCTCGGCGCCGGTCAGATTCGCAAAGGCGGCGGCAACCGGGCCGCTCCCAACCCGCAGCGCCCGTATCTCATCAGCCCGCAGGTTGGCGGGCAACGCCCCAACATCCAGGACGAACAGGGGCTCGAAGGCTTCCAGACCGGCGGTATCTACGTCTCGCGCGACAACGGCGACCACTGGACGCGCGTCAATAGCCTCAACGCCCGGCCGTTCTACTTCTCGCAAATCCGCGTCGACCCCAACGACGACAGCCTGATCTACGCGGCCGGCGACACCACGCTCTGGAAGAGCACCAACGGGGGCAAGAAGTTCGAATCGCAGCGGGCCCGCGAAGTCCACCCGGACCACCACGCCCTCTGGATCGACCCGCGCGACAGTCGCCACATGTTGCTCGGTTGCGACGGCGGCTTCTACGTCACGTACGATCGCGGCGCCGCCTGGGACCACATGAACGTGCTGCCGCTCGGGCAGTTCTACCACGTCGCCGTGGACAATCGCAAACCGTACCGCGTCTTCGGCGGCCTGCAAGACAACGGCAGCTGGGTCGGCCCGTCGCACGTGCTTCGCAGCGTCGGCCCGGTCAACGACGATTGGGGCACGATCCTCGGCGGCGACGGTTTCGTTTGCCGCGTCGACCCCACGGATTCCGATCTCGTTTATGCCGAAAGCCAGAACGGCAACATCATGCGCCACAACCTGCGCACGGGCGATCGCGGCGGCTTCGGCCCCGGCACGCCGAAGCAAGGCGAGACGCCGCGCAAGAACTGGAACACGCCGTTCATCCTGTCGAACCACAACCCCGGCATCGTCTATGCCGCCTCGCAATACGTGTCGCGGTCGGTGAAGCAGGGGGGTAATTTGAAGGTCATTTCGCCGGAGATCACGCGGACCAAGAAAGGAAGCGGCACGGCCCTTTGTGAAAGCCCGCGCACGCCGGACGTCCTCTGGGCCGGCACCGACGACGGCTATCTCTGGGTTACCCGGGACGGCGGCGCGAAGTGGACGAATGTTTACGACAAGCTCAAGGCCGCTGGGTTGCCGGGGCCGTTCTGGATTTCGAGCATCGAGGCGAGCAAGGCCAAGGATGGCCGCTGTTACGTCGCCCTCGACGCCCACCGTTCCAACGACGACCGGCCTTTTTTTTATGCCACGGAAGACTACGGGCAGACCTGGCAACCGATCGCGTCCAACCTGCCTGCGTTCGGTTCCGCGCGCGTGCTCCGCGAGGACATCGTCAATCCGGACATCCTTTACGCCGGCACCGAGTTCGGCGTCTGGGTCACGGTCAATCGCGGCGCGACCTGGACCAAGTTGAACAACAACCTTCCCACGGTCGCGGTCCACGAGGTGGCCCAACCCGCGTCCGACAGCGAGATCGTCGTCGCCACGCACGGCCGCAGTCTGTGGATTCTCGACGTTGCCAGCTTGCGGCAAATGGCCCAGCGCACCGAGGGGAACAAGGCTATCGATCCGCTCAAGGAACCGGTGACGCTGTTCGCGCCGGCCCCGGCGGTGCGCTGGAAGCTGCGCGCGGACTTGCAAGAATCGATCTACTCGCGGAACGTGCGCAAGTTCTACGGCACAAATCCCGACCGCCGGGCGGCCATCGATTATGCCTTGACCAAGCCCGCCAAGAGCCTGTCGTTGAAGCTGCTGGACGCCTCGGGCAAACTGGTTTGGGACTTCCGCAACGCGGCCAAGGACGCCGGCTTCCATCGGCAGATGTGGAGCTTGAACCGCGCCGGCGGCGGCAACCTGGCCGTCCCCGCCGGAACCTATCGCATCGTGCTGAACATCGACGGCAAGGAGTTTAATCAGGGCATCACCGTAGAGAACGACCCCCACGCCGACCCCAAGGCGCAAATCGCCGTCGAAACCGAACGAACTTTGACCGAAGAGGAAGAAGAGGAGCGAGAGCGCGAAGGCTGGGACGACGAGGATTGATTCCGGTTACAGTAGCCGCGACCCGAAGGGGAGCGCTCGGATTGCGTCAACCTCCGGTCGCTGACCTGACGCTCCCGGCTCACCAGCGATTACGCTCCGGGTTCGACAACCGCGGGTTAGCGTCTCAATTATGGGTAACGCTAACGAGGCTCAGCCTCGGACCGTCGAGCGATGCTCGGCGTGCATTCGGTTGACCATTCTTGCGGGAATGTTACGCTTTTTACGGCTCAATTCCCGGAAGGAGCATCGTCATGCAAGC
>DATNBQ010000298.1:0-7823 GCA_035571955.1 Urbifossiella sp.
AACGCCTGGACGGGCCGCGTAGTCGCGACCTTCTCGATGTACGGGTTGACGCCGGCCATGAACGAATGATCCCCGGGAGATGGCCCGGCGAGAGGGCGCTGATTACAGTCAGGAAAACCAATGACATGAAGCCAACCAGCCCACGCCTCTCCCCGTTGGGGAGAGGCCGCAATCTCGCGCTAGCGAGATTGCGGGTGAGGGGTCTTGTTGCAACTCTCCAACCCCTCACCCGGTTTGCTCGCTGCGCTCGCAAACCACCCTCTCCCCAACGGGGAGAGGGTCAGAATGGCTGGCTGGGTGGGTGTCATTGCTTTCCTAGCTATAAGTGTCCCCCGCTCGCCCGACGCATCTACGACTTCTTGAACTCCGACTTGTCGATGTTGTATTGAGCGATCTTGTCGGTGATGGATCGCCGCGACAGCCCCGTGATCTTGGCACACTTGCCGACATGGCCGTGGGTCCGCCGCAACGCCTTCCGCAAGTATCGCTCCTCGAACGCCGCCGTAATCTCCGCCATCTGTTCCGGCAACTTCCTGTGCAGATCAACGTGGAATGGGTTCTTGCTCACGGCCCGGCCGGCAATGTCCGCGGGCAGGTTCTTCGGCTGAATCACGCCATCGCGGGTCGTGATGCACGCCCGCTCGATCGCGTTCTCCAGTTGCCGAATGTTGCCCGGCCACGGCGCCTTCATCAGCACTTCCATCGCCTCGTCGTTGACCCGCGGCGGTTCGCTCCCCGACCGCGCATACTTCTGGCAAAAGTGATTCACCAGCACCGGAATGTCCTCGGGCCGCGACCGCAACGGCGGCAAATCAATCCGCACCACGTTCAAGCGGAAGAAGAGATCGTCGCGGAATTTCTCTTCGCGAATCAGCGCTTCCATATTGCGGTGGGTCGCGGCGATGACGCGGACATCGATCTCGATTGGATCGCTGCCGCCGACCCGTTCGAAGCGCCGTTCCTGGAGCACGCGGAGCAACTTCACCTGCATGGTGAGCGGCACGTCGCCGATTTCGTCGAGGAACAGCGTGCCGCCGTGGGCCTGTTCGAACCGGCCGATCCGCTTGCGGTCCGCCCCGGTGAACGATCCCTTCTCGTGGCCGAACAGTTCGCTTTCCAGCAGGTTCTCGTTGAAGGCGGCGCAGTTGATCGGCACGAACTGCCCCATCCGCTGGTCGATGGAGGCCTCGTGGATCGCCCGGGCCACTTGCTCCTTGCCGGTGCCAGTCTCACCCGTGATCAGCACGGTCGAAGTGGTGTCCGAAATCTGGCTGATGAGGTCGAAGACCTCGTACATCTTCGGGCTTTTGCTGAGAACGTTGAGGAAAGTATGGCGGCCGTGCACCTGCTCGCGGAGGGCGATCACTTCGTCGCGAAGGGCCCGTTCGCCCAGTGCCCGTTTGGCCAGGAGCATCAACCGCTGAGGGTCGCATGGCTTGACCAGAAAGTCGTAGGCGCCGAGTTTCATCGCCTCGACGGCGTCGGCCACCGAGCCGTGGCCGGTCGTCACGATGACGGTCGATGGCAGCCGCTTTTCCTGAATGTCGTGGATCAACTTCATGCCGCTGTGCTTCGGCATCTTCAGATCGGTGATGACGAGGCTGTACGGCCGCTCGAACAGCATTGCCAGCGCCTGGGCGCCGTCCTCGGCCGTATCGACTTCCAGATTGAGCCCGATCTTGAGCAGCGATTGCAGCGACTCGCGCGTGTCCGGCAAGTCTTCGACGACCAGCACGCGCTGGCGAGTCGCCGGCACGTCGGCCGCAGGTTCGGGAACTTCGGGAGTTGCGGACATGGTACCGATCGGCGATGAAGGTGAATCGAGAGTGGTATTCTACTCAGACGGGTCCCTTGGAAAAGGCCCAGGGCGGCCTACGCCCCCAGCGCCCGCTTGTAGGCTTCGGGATTGTACCCCACGAGCAGCGTGGAACCGATCCGGGCCGTCGGGGCGCGAAGGTTGCCGCTCGGGCCGATCAGCTTGGCCATCAGGGCGGTGTCGTCCGGGCGGTCGTTCTTCAAATCGAAGGTCTCGATCCTGGCGCCGCGCATCGCTGTCAGCGTCTGAATGCCTTCCAGCAGGGCAAGTGCCTCGTCGTCCCCGTAGCGCACCGTCCGCGCGTCCACGGTTTCCTTGACGGAGATTCCGCCGGCATCGATGTGTTTCTTGGCCTTCTGGCAGGTGACGCACGATTTGCGGAAGTAAAGCCAGTCGATGGTCTTGGGCATGGCGGCTCCTCGGGAGCCATTCTACGGCGCGGGAACCCTGGTCGCGAACCCGCAAGCAGCTTCGCGACCGGGGAGCATCTCAACAACTCGTAGAGCGTGAGCGACCTTATCCGATTCCCACGCCGAAATCGTCGGCGGCGTGGGCCTTGGCGGCCGGCGCCTCCGCCGCGTGGAAGTGCGTCCCCTTCGGCGCCGCGTGGGGCCCGTGCCCGCGCACCGCCTTGCCCGCCATCTCATTGACCACGCTGCCGTAGCTCACCGGCGTCTCGTCGCCGTCGAAATCGTATTCGTCGTAAGTGCACACGTAGCCCGGCAATCTCGAGCGATCCTTCTCTTCCAGGTACGACTTCACGACGGAATTCTGGACCATCTCGCGGGCGCCGCTGTGGATAGGGTGGGCGATGTCGGCGTGGAGTTTGGCGCGGCCGTCGCTATCGCGTAGCGCCCGCGTGTCGTCGAGCCGGCAGCCGCACGAGTTGCAGAAGCGGGCCCGCAGGTGGTTCTTGCAGACGCACCGCGGGCAGCGGTCTGTCAGCTTGCGGCTCGGCATGGCCACGAAGATCCCCTTCGTGCCCTCGATGATCTTCAAATCCCGAACGACGAAGGCGTTGTCGAAGGTAACCGAGCAGAACGCGAGCAGCCGCTCGTTGTTCTCCTCACATAGCTTGATGCGGACTTCCGTGATGACCACCGTGAGCCTCCTGTGAGTGTGAGTGCGCGGGGTTAGTGCGAGTGAGCCGGGGTGTTCCGCTCGCTCGCCATCGGCAATAGCCACCGTTCTCAAAGGGTGCGGACGACCATAACGCGGGACTCGGGTTGGTTGGTCGGCCTCGTGGCCCGAACCGCGGCTGCCACCCGCTCGGCCTCGTGCGCGTCGCGGCACAGGGCAAAGACGGCCGACCCGCTGCCCGACATCAGGCATCCGGCGGGGTTCAGGCCGACGAGGCGGCGATACACGGTTTCGACAACCGGGGCAAGATGAAATGCCGCGGCCTGCAACCGGTTGACCAGGGCCGCTCCGAGGGCGTCCGGGTCGCCGGCCCGGAACGCCGCCCGCGCGGCGGAACCATCGACGGGATTTAGAGGAATCCGCACGCCCTGGTAAACCGCGGCCGTGGAAAGGCCGGCCGGCGGGCAGATCAACACGATATGGAACGAAGTGCCTGGAGTTTCCGGAGCGACGATCTCGCCGCGGCCGGTGCACCACGCCGCCGGAAGGGCTAGGAAAAACGCCACATCCGAGCCGATCCGAGCCGCGATCGCGGCAAGTTGATCGGCTGAAAGATTCAGATTCCACAGTTCGTTCAGGCCGAGAATCGCGGCTGCGGCGTCGCTCGACCCGCCGCCGAGCCCCGCTTGCAGGGGAATCCGCTTCGTCAAGCGGATGTCGGCGCCGAGGTCGGGCCGGTTGGCGACAGCGCGCAGCTCGCAGGCCGCGAGGTAAACGAAGTTCTGAGCGGCCGGAGGCAAGTCGGCCGCTTCCCATTCCAGGGCAACGACGGAGTCGGATCGCCGCGCGAACTCGAGCGTGTCGAAGAGATTGACCGCGACCATCAGCGTGGCGAGGTCGTGGTAGCCGTCGGGACGCTTGCCGAGGATTTCAAGGAATAAATTGAGCTTGGCGGGCGCGGCGAGAACGAGCTTATCCGAGCTTGCGAAGATGCAAGGAGTCCGTCCGTGGGTGAGTGGGGCGACCATCCCAACCGTCCGTGGCTGCGGCCCGGGCCGGCGGGGGAGTTGTCGGTCCGGGAACCAGGGTTGTCAATCTCAGTGGTCGATGCGGAGCGTAAACCAGAAATCGGTCGGCGTCAATACCCTTCCGGAGAATTTGTCGGGCCCGGGTAAGCAGCTGAAGGGTTTACCCACATAAGGAGACGCTTACCCGGCGCTTCAGACCTCTGCGGCCATGGCCGGCGCCTGCTGGCTGGCCTTCTCCGCGAGATAGGCGGCGAGCGCTTCGGGCCACGGCCGCGGCGCCGCGACGCCGGCCTTCGCCAGCGCGGCGCACGAGAGAACGCTGAACCGCGGCCGCCTGGCCGGCTTCGGATACTCGGCGCTCGGGATCGGCGTCAGATCGACCGTTAACTTCGCTTGCCGGAAAACCTCCGTCGCGAACTCGAACCAGGTGCACGAGCCACCGTTGGTAACGTGAAACAGGCCGCCGGCGTTGATTCGCATCAAGGCGACGGCGGCTTCGGCCACATCCACCGTGGAGCTCGGCGTACAGCGCTGGTCGTCCACTACCCGCAGCGGCTTGCCTTGCCGGCCCAGTTTCAGCATCGTTTCGACGAAGTTGCCGCCCTTGCCGCCGGAACCCCAGGCGCCGTAGAGGCCGCAGGTGCGGATCACAAGATTGCGCGGGTCGGCGCCGCGAACGAAGTACTCGCCGGCCAGCTTGCTGAGGCCATAGACGCTCACGGGCCCCGGCGCGTCGGTTTCCGAGAATGGCTCGGTTCGCGACGCATCTAGACCGAAGACGTAATCGGTGCTGAAATGAACGAGCCTACAGTTCACTTCGCGGCAGGCATTGGCGAGTGCGCGGACGCCCCAGGCGTTCACGAGAAAGGCCGCCGCCGGTTCCGTTTCCGCGAGATCGACGAAGTTGTAGGCCGCGCAGTTGACGAAGATGTCCGGGCGAAGGGAGTCGATTGCGGCCGCGATGGTCTCGGGCTTGGCGAGGTCGATGTCGGCGCGAGTGAGCGGCACGACCTCGCCGGCGAGGCGCGGGCCGAGGTCGCGCCCGAGTTGCCCCTGGGCTCCGAGAACGGCGATCTTCATGGGAATTGTTGGAAGCACAGGCAAGAATGCCTGTGCCACCAGGAATGAGCCCTTCTTGGTGGCACAGGCATTCTTGCCTGTGCGAGTACCTGTCCCGCGAGACTCCCTTATGGCTTCTTCGGAGGCGCCGGCGGGGGGGCGGGCGGCGTTGGCGGCGTCGGCGGCGTGGCCGACTTGAGGAACGGATCGTTCCCGGACTTCAACGTCGTCTTTTGCGTCTGCTGCAGTTCCACCTTGGTGTCGGTGCCGCCGATGGTCACGGTGAGGTCGCCGCGGAGCTTGAGGTAAATCTCGGCGTCCTCGACGCGGCCCGTCGCCGGGTTGTACAGCACGAAGCTCTTCTCCATCGCGCCGGGATCGACGGTCGTGATCTTGCCGTCCTTGATCTTGAAGTTCAGCCCCTCGGTGTTGCCGGTCGGCGGCTTGTACGTCAGCGACGTGGCCACGTCGAGGCGATCGAGGTGCTTCTTGGTCGGGTCCTTGCCGACGTACGTGTACTTGTAGGTCACTTCATAAGTGCCGATTGGGCCCAGGGCGAGCGTCTGCTTCTTCTCCCACGATTCCTTGGGCGCCTTGGGGGCGTCCGGCACGATGTTGAACGTCGGATCGGCCATCTGCTTCAAGGCGTCATCGGTCATGATCTTCTTGAGCAGGCTATCCATCTGGGTGTTTCCGGTGCCGAGCTTCTTGATGAAGTCATCCTTGCCGTCCACCTTCTCGACTTTCCAGTTCTTGGTGTCGAGCGTGACGAGGAACTCGGCCCCTTCGATGTTCTTGAAGAAATCGAGCAGGCCGGGATTGCCCGCCGAGCCGCTCGGCGTCTTGTTCTCGGAGTCGTAAGTGATCGGATTGCCCGAGATGTCGATGGTCATCTTCAGGCCTTCGATCTTTTCCTTGAGCGTCCACTTGTCCCCGTCTTTCTTTTCGGGGGTCCATTTGAAGTAGAAGGTGCTGTCCTGCTTTTGGGTCAGATCCTGATTCTGCACCTTGATGATTTGCTGCACGTCGGTGTTGACCTTCTGGTAGAAGGGCTTGTCCTTCTCCAGTTTCGGTTCGAAGCGGGACTTGTCCTTGTTGTCCTGGGCGGCGACGGTGGCCCCGATGGCCAGGGCCAGCACGGCAGCAACGCTTAAACGAATGGCTGACACAGCATTTCCTCCACGGAGCGGCTCGGGATAGCGTCCCGCTGTTGTACCCGGCCGGCGCGGTTCGGCTAGACGCGAGGGCCGCTTCCGGGCATATGCCCCGTTCTACGCAGCCAGCGCCCGGGAAGTTCATTCGATACGAGAACCGCCATGCTCCATCGCGGCAGCCTTGTTCTCATTGTCTGTGCCGTCGTCGGCTCGACGGCCGCCGCTCAGGTGAACCTCGCGGAGACGCCCCAAGCGGGCGACCTGGCGCGCTACCAGATCGAACTGAGCGTCCACGGCAAGCTGTTCGTCTCCCAGGAAGGGAAACCCCAGGAAGTAGCACTCACCGCGAAGGCCAAGCACCGGTTCGTGGAAAAAACCCTCGCGGCAGCCGACGGCATGCCGGCGCGATCGATTCGGCTCTTCGACGATGCAACGGCTTCGGCCCTGGTCGGCACGGATAAGGACGATCACCGGCTTCCCGCCGACCGCAAACTGTTCATCGCCGCCCGAACGGCGGATGGGCTCTTCTGCTTCGCACTCGCCGGGGCCGTCACGCGCGAGGAACTCGATCTCGTTTCCGAGCACTTCGATCCGCATTGCCTGCCGGGGTTACTTCCCGGCAAGGCCGTCAAGGTCGGCAACACCTGGGCTGTCGGCAATGCCGCCGCCCAAGCCGCCGGGCTGTTCGACTCCCTCATCAAGAACTCCCTCACCGGAAAACTGACCGACGTTAAGGACGGCGTCGCGACATTCGCCATCACCGGTTCGATGGAGGGAATCGAGAACGGCGCCAAGGTTACCTTGACGATCGATGCCGTCGGCCGCTTCCAGGTCGCTACCGGCCGCATTGTCGCATTGACGTGGAAGCAGACCGACGACCGCGAGCAAGGCCCCGCCAGCCCCGCTTCCAAGCTCGAGGCCGTCGTCGTGCTGCAGCGCGAGAAACTCGCCGAGGAACCGAAGGAACTGGCGGCGGCACCCATCGGCGAACCATCGGCTCGGCAAACGATGCTCCATTTCGCCGATTCCAAGGGGCGATACCGATTCGAGTATCCTCGCCAGTGGCACATCACCGGGCAGACCGACGACCATCTCGTGCTGCGATTGCTCGACCGCGGCGAGTTCGTGGCCCAGGCGACCATCACCGCATGGAAGAAGGCGGAAGCGGGGCAACATGCGACGGTTGAGGAATTCAAGAAGGCCGTCAGCGAGTCGCCGGGCTGGGTGCCGGAACGCGTGTTGGAGGATGCCGAGGTGCCACTCGGCGGCGGCCGCTGGCTTTACCGGTTGAGTGCCGAAGGGAAAATGGCGGAGCAACCGGCGGTGCAGGCGTTCCACATGCTCGCCGGCCCGCGCGGCGATCAGGTCGCCGTTACCATTGCCATGAAGCCCGAGAAGGTGAAAGCGCTCGGCGCCCGCGGCCTCGATTTGATCAAGGCGATCGAATTCGACGCCAAGTGACAGCGTAGCCGCGACCCAATGGGGAGCGCGACTTTGCCGCCCGATCCGGTTTCGTTAGCAACGACCGCCATCGGCAGCGAGATTCTAAACCTACAGCGCTAATCCAGCCGTTGGCACCGTGCCATCGTCGTTAATCGGATACCTCGTTCCCGCAACAACCGACGCGTCCGTTTCTCGTGGGATTTCCTGGCCTGGCGGTTGCGTGTTTGATGATACTCCACCTCG
>DATNBQ010000299.1:0-16442 GCA_035571955.1 Urbifossiella sp.
CGCGTTCCAGGCCACGAACAGCGGTTCCGGCAACGTCAACTTGAATAACGCGGCGACCCTGACCGTGCTCGGCGTCTCGCAAACGGGCAGTGGGAATATCGCCATCGTCAACGCCGGCGTTACGAATACCACGGGCGCGATTACCGCGGATGGCGGCGCGATCAGCCTGACTTCCAATGGCGGGCCGATGGCCATCGGCGCGGCGATCGCCACGACGGCCGGCCCGATCGCGCTGGCAACCACCGGCGCCGGCAACGGCCTCGCCATCAACGCCGACATCAGCACGCCGGGGAACATCACGGCTAACACCGCGGACGCCATCAGCCTGCAAGGCGGAGTGACCTCTGGCGGCACGGTGCTCTTCAACACCGCTGCCGGCGGCGTGAACCAGGGAACCGCCGTCCATCCGCTCACGGCCCAAACAATCGCGCTTAACGGAACCGGTTCCTTCAGCCTCGTGAATTCCGGCAACGACGCCATCGGCACGTTCGGGGCCAACGTCGTCGGCTCCATCATCTTCCAGGACAAGAACGACCTGACGGTGAGTTCGTCTCTGGGAATTTCGACCGGCGGCAGCGGCCTGGCCCTCTACGCGGGCGGCAACTTTACCGTGCAAGCGAACGACCCGAGCCAGGTGCTCATCAACGCCCCCGGCGCCGTCGTCCAGATCATCCCGGGTTTCGCGACGGCCAGCACCGTCGTGTTCAATGCCGAGGTGATTGCCCAGTCGGTGACCATCGGCAGCGACTCGGGGCTCATCGAGAACGGCCAGCCCGACAAATTCCGCATTCGCCCCAGCGAGCACACGCCGATCAACGTCGTCGGCTTCAACCCCGTCAACGTGCTTCCCGGCGACTCGATCTTCCCATTGCTCAACGACCCGAACATCGTCAACGCGACCATCACCAAGACTCAACAAGCGGACGGCTTCAGCGGCGTCTACACGATCATGTACGCCAACAACACGACCACGACGATCTCGTTCCGCCAGATCGAATCGTTCGAAGGGATTTCGTTCCAGGGGCTGGTCGTGCAGACGGGCGTGAACCAGTATTCGATCCGCTTGCAGGCGAGCCAGGGGCGATCGCTCGGCGGCTTCCTTTCCGGCACGGCCTTGCAGACGAGTCCGTTCGTCGTGGCGCCGAACTTCATCGATCCGCTGTCGTCGTTCACCGCGCCGTCGATTGCCTTCGGCGATGTCAACGGCGACGGCACTCCGGACCTCATCATCGCCAACGGGGCCAACGACACGCCGGTCGTCACAGTCATCAACGGCAACTTCCTGTTCGGCGGCTTCTTCGCCTTGAACAATCCGCCGGCCGGCTCGATCATCACGCAGTTCATCGCGTTCCCGGACGGCATCGGCGGGCAGTCGTCGTTCCGCGGCGGGTTGTCGGTGGCCGCGAAGGCGAACGGCAAGAACCCGGCGGACATCGTGCTCGGCGCCGGGCCGGGCGGCGGCCCCGCCGTCGAGGTCTGGGGATACAATCCCACCCCGGGCCTCCCCCCCACGGCCACGGGCTTCCTGAAGCAGAGTTTCTTCGCCTACGATCCAGTCTTCCGCGGCGGCGTGAATGTGGCGGTGGGCGATTACAACGGCAACGGCACGCCGGACATTATCGCCGGGGCGGGGCCGGGCGGCGGCCCGCACGTCGAGGTGTTCGAGAACGGCGATCCGGCGCTCCCCATCGCCAGCTTCTTCGCTTACGATCCGATCTTCCGCGGCGGCGTCCTCGTCGGCTCGGGCGTCTTCGACGGCGCCGTGAGCCCGAGCGGCCACGTTTACGACGACATCGTGACGGCCCCTGGCTTCGGCGGCGGGCCACAGATCGAAGTCTTCGGCTTCAATTCGCCGCTGCCCCTCGCCAACTTCTACGCCTGGAATCCGAACCTGGGCAACGGCCTGCAACTGCTCGGCGGCACTGGCAACAATGGCGTCGGCAGCGTCGCCTTCGGATCGACCGAGGAAGTCTTCAATACCGCCACCGGCAAGTTCGAAACGGGCATTCTCGATCCGAAGGGGCGGCAGGAAATCCTGGTCAGTTCGGCGCGCGGCGTCCCGCTGGTCATGAAGCGCTTCCAGTTCGCTCCGGGCGCGACCGCGCCGGCCTTCTTCAACGGCGAGGACTTCCTCTCGGAATTGACGGTGCCGAATTTCGTCGATCCGGATCAGCCGGATACGGTGTTCGCCGGCATCCCACTCAGCGACCCATTGACCGGGGGTCCGTTGCCCAACACGAAGCTGTTCGATGGCGGCGGCGTGGCCGGAACCGGCACGACCTTTTAGGTCGCGAACTTGCTCGTGCATTGGTGGCACAGGCGTTCTTGCCTGTGCTCCGTAGCTTGCACAGGCAAGAATGGCTGTGCCACTCAACGCCGCCCACTCACTGAATTGCTAAACACTGCACCCAGGCGGCCTCGGCGGCGATCTCTTCCTCGGTCAGGCCGCCGGGGCGGTGAATCTCCGCCTTGGCCACCCGGCCGCTCGTCATGTCCAGCGCCATCACCTCGATGCGGCCGTTCGCCGCCACCCCGCACCGCACCTGCACCGGCGACCCCCTCGGCAGATTGTCCGGCAAGCCGTCGATCCAGCATTCCCCCACCGGAATGCACGCCTCGGCCTGGTGCCCCTCGCCTTGCAGAATCCGCACGCGGACACGCGTCTGGTTGTCCTGGGCCGTCTGGTAAACGCGGCTCACCGCGGCCGGCAATTGCGTGTTCTTCGGAATGATTCGGTTGTTGAGCCGTTCGTTCTTCTGCTTCACTTCCACGCCCAGGCTGTGGGCATTCACGCTGATCTCGACCACATCGGCGAGCAGTTCGATGGGCGCGGCTTCGTTGCGGAGCGCCGCTTCGCGCTGCTTGACGATCCCGGCATGCACGGCCGCCCCGCGGGCCACCACCTCGCTGACGGCTAATGACCGATCCGGCTCCTTCCCGGTCAAATCGGCGAGCATCCGGCTCGTGGCCGGCATGTGCGTGCTGCCGCCCACGAGAAGCACCTTATCCACCTGCTGCCACGAAAGCCCCGATTCGTTCAAGGCCTGTTGCGTTGTTAACCGCGTGCGCACCAGCAAATCCTTGGTGAGCGTCTCGAACTCGGCGCGCGTGATCGGCACGACGAGCCGATTGCCCGAATGCGAAGCGGTGAGCGTGGTCTGGTCGATCTTGCTGAGGGTGCGTTTGGCGCGTTCGGCGGCGGCTTGCAACGCCGCAAGGGAATGGGCGTCGCTGCGCGGGTCGGCCCCGTAATGTTGGAAGAAGCGATCGGCGGCCCAGTTCACCAGGCGGTCGTCCCAGTCCTTGCCGCCCAGGCGAACGTCGCCCTCGATGGCCAGCACCTGGAAGCGTTTCTTGGCAAGGATGACGAGTGTGACGTCGAAGGTGCCGCCGCCGAGATCGTAAACGAGGACCGTGCGCGGGCCGGCGGCCGGTGGGGCCAGGGCCGTGAGCCCTTCCGGGCCGGTGCCGGAGGCCTGCTGCATCGAATACGCCAAGGCCGCGGACGATGGTTCATCGATGATGTCGAGCACTTCCAAACCGGCGATTCGCCCGGCATCCATCGTCGCCTTGCGCCGCGTGTCGTCGAAGTAGGCCGGCACCGTGATGACGCACTGTTTCACCGGCCCCGTGTGCAGTTCCGCGTCGTGGGCCAGTTTGCGAAGGATGATGGCGGAGAGCGTCTCGGGGCGGAACGAGCGGCCGGCAATCGAGCGGCCGAGATCGGGGTGGCCCATCCGCCGCTTGATGAGCGTGGCGACGCGATCGGGTTGTTCGAGCGCGAGGTCCTGGGCCGGCTGGCCGACCACCGCGCCTCCATCCGGCGCCAGGTACACCGCCGACGGGGTGAGCATCTCGCCGTCGCGGTTCGGCAGCGTCACCGGCCGGCCGCGATCGTCCAGCGTCGCGACGGCACAGAACGTCGTGCCCAGGTCGATGCCGATCAAGGACATGGTGGAACGCGGTATGATGAATGCGGTAGCACGAATGGCCCCGTGCGTTGATTGTATCGCCAAAGGGGACTTGTTGGCGAGCTGGCAGACGCTGCAAAGTGATCGAACGTCACGAAAGCAATCATAAGGTACCAATACCAATCACCTACAACCTCCCCCCTTGTGGGGGAGGTCGCCGACGAGCGAAGCGAGTCGGCGGGTGGGGGTTCTGGTGCGCTCGATCAATGCCCCCCACCCGCCGAAAGTCGTCTCTGCGAGACGACATTCGGCGACCTCCCCCACAAGGGGGGAGGTGGAAGAGGGGCTTCCCGTGGTGTCCTTACTTATCTGTCCCCGTTGCGTAATTCGCGATTCTCGATTGCAAAAGCGGTTGTTCCCACCCTGCCAATCGGGTCTAATCGAATCATCGACCCCGCCGAGGCCTCAATGCTCCGCCTGCTTGCCCTCCTTGCTTTGCTGATCGGTTCGCCATCCGCATCCGCCGCCGAGCCCGTGGCGTTCCGCCGCGATGCGATTGCAGCACTGTCGCGCGCCGGGTGCAATAGCGGCGCCTGCCACGGTTCGCCGCAGGGGAAGAACGGATTCCGTCTGTCGCTGCGCGGCGGCAACCCGGACCTCGATTACCAGACGCTGGCGCGCAACCAGGGCGGCCGCCGCGTCAATCGCCAATCGCCGGACGACAGCCTCTTTCTGCTCAAGGCGACTGGCCGGGTCTCGCATCAGGGCGGGGCGCTCTTCGGCCGCGACCACCCGGCTTACAAGGTTCTCGCGCGCTGGGTGGCGGAAGGATGCCGCGACGAACCGGCCGCGCCGCTGGTGAAGCTAGAAGTCTCTCCGTCCACGGCCCGCTTGACCGTGCCCCAACAGCGGCTCACCGCCCGCGCCCGCTTCGCCGACGGCACCAGTCGCGACGTCACCGACCTTACCGTCTTCACGACAGCCGACACCGATACGAGCGTTTCGCCGGACGGCATGGTTCGCTTCCACCGCACGGCGGAAGCCTCGATCCTGGCCCGCTACCTCGACGGCATCACGGCGGCCCGGCTCGCCTATGTGAAACCCGACGCGAAGTTCGCCTTTACAAGCCCGCGGCCTGCCAACTTTATCGACACCCTGGTATTCGCGAAGCAAAAAGAGTTGCAACTTCTCCCCGCCGCGATCTGCCCGGATGAAGTCTTCCTCCGCCGCGTCTACCTGGATGCGATCGGCACGCTGCCCACGATCGAGGAAGCCAAGTCGTTTCTCGATTCCAAGGACGCCGACAAGCGGGCCAAGCTCATCGACCAGCTGCTCGAGCGCGAGGAATTCGCCCTCTTCTGGGCCATGAAATGGGCGGACATTCTTCGCGGCAGCCCGACGACGATCAGCGAGCGCGGCGTCCACAGCTTCCACCGCTACCTCGTGAAAATGGTCGGCGACGACCGCCCGGTGACCGAACTGGCCCGCGAACTCTTGACCGGTTCCGGGAACACCTTGAACAAGCCGGCGGCCAACTTCTTCCGCGTCGCGCGCACGCCGGAGGAAGCCGCCGAGACCGCCGCGCAACTGTTCATGGGCATTCGCGTGCAGTGCGCCAAGTGCCACAACCATCCGTTCGAAAGCTTGACACAGGCGGATTACTTCGGCCTGGCCGCGTTCTTTTCGCAAGTGCAGTTCAAGGGAACGCAGTTCGGGCTCGATGCCGAGATCGTCTATTTGCAGCCGGGCCGCGAGGTGCAAAACCCCCTGACGCGCAAGCCGCAACCGCCGACCGCCTTCGGCGCCAAGGCCGGGCCATTCGCCCCGGACGACGATCGCCGCCGCGCCTTCGCCAACTGGCTGACCCGGCCGGACAACAAATACTTCGCCCCCTCCGTCGCCAACCGCATCTGGTTCCACCTGCTCGGCAAGGGGATCGTCGACCCGGTGGACGATTTCCGCGATACCAACCCGCCGAGCAATCCGGCGCTGCTCGGCGCGCTCGCCGCGGAATTCGCGAAGCACGGCTATCGCCTGAAGCCGCTCATCCGCGCCATACTCAATTCGCGGACCTATCAGCTTGCGGCCGAGGAACCGAAACAGTCGCCGGAGGCGGCGAACCCGGAACGCTATTTCGTGCACGCTTCGGTGCGAATGCTGGCCGCGGAGCAGGTGCTCGATGCCGTGTCGCTGGCGACGGGCGTGCCGGAATCGTTCAAGGGTTACCCGGCCGGCACGCGGGCCCTCGACTTGCCCGAAGGGGGCATCGACCATCCGTTCTTGCAGGCATTCTCGCGGCCCGTGCGCGATGTCGTTTGCGAGTGCGCCCGCGAGGACGATCCCTCCTTGCCGCAGGTGCTGCACATGTTGAACAACGCCGGAGTGCTGGCGAAGGTGCGTTCCGGCAAGGGCCGAGTTGCGGGTTGGTTAAAGGATGGGAACAGCAGCGACGAGATCGTGGAGCGAATTTACCTGGCCACCTTGAGCCGCCGTCCGCGGGCTCACGAACGGGAACTCGTGAAGAAGCACTTGGCAAACATTTCCGACCAGACCGCCGGCTTGCAAGATGTGCAGCACGCGCTGCTGAACGTGAACGAATTCCTGCTGCGACATTAAGAGGTGGCACCGACTGCCAGTCCGTGCGATTAAGGCAACACCGGCTGGAAGCCGGTGCCACGCAAAGCAGCGAGTCCTTTAGTTCCGAACTCCGCATTCCGCAATTCCGTTCAATCGCTACCGCCGAGGTCGTCGCCGGGGTAGTCGTCGTCGGGGCGTTTGCGCTTCAAGCGGCGGACCGGCATCGGCGTATCGTGTTCGCTGCGGAAGGGCGTCGAGCCGAGATCGGCGGCGGCATCTTGCTCGGCGGGAATCAGCCGCAGGCGAATGGAGAGCGGCGCCTCGCTGGCCCGGTCGATCGAGACCAGGATTTCGCGGGACGCCGGCAGCAAAAAGCCCACCGGCACGTCGACCTTCAACGTGTCGCGTTCGGTTTGGGTCATCGATTGACCTCCGGAAAGTGCGCGGGAATGGGCGACGCACCTGGGCCGACCGCCGGCGCCAGGGAAAGTCATCGGGGGCAGAGAAGCAGATTCCCTGCCAGGCTCGGATCCAACCGGGGCGGAAGGTGCACCGCAATCCACGGCGCCTCGCGAACGAGCTTGGAACTGAGGGCGAGTCGAGGCGAACGAGACGCCAGGAGAAGTTTGCATCCGCATCGCATCAACGAAGGAACAATCATAAATTACCTGATGACGGCGGCAATTCCGAATGGATTCTGGAAAAAATACAAAAATCGTCGGTAAAGCTATCGCCGTTGGAATCGAACAGCCAAACGGCGTGGACCGCGGAATTCAGCTAATTTGGGAGGCCGTTTGAGCATGATAGTTAGCGTTCAGTTATTTTCCCGCGCTCGCGAGCTGGCCTCGGCCGGAACGCTCGCAGTGCAGCTTCCCGCAAGTGCCACGGTGGGCCAACTGCGGCAAGCACTGGTGGAACGCCAACCGGCGCTCGCGGGAATAGTCGCCGCGTCGCGGATCGCCGTGAACCTCGACTTCGCCGACGACCAGCAGACGATTCGCGAGACGGATGAACTGGCCATAATCCCGCCCGTGAGCGGCGGGTAGTCGCCTCCGTTCGCGTTGTCTATGAAAGCTGGCGAGCCGGGAGCGTGAGCGACCGGAGTCGTTGAACACTCCGGTCGCTCACGCTCCCGGCGCGCCAGCCGCGCTTACTTCCAGGAACGCACCATGAAACTCTCCGGCAAGGTGGCAATTGTGACGGGCGGCAGCCGCGGCATCGGCGCTGCCATCGCCAGGCGACTCGCCCGCGACGGCGCCAAGGTCGTCGTCAACTACTCGAGCAGCAAGGGCGAAGCGGACAAGGTGGTCGCGGCCATTGCCGCCGCCGGCGGCGAAGTCATCGCCTTCCAGGCGAACATGGGCAAGCCCGCCGAAATCCCGCCGCTCTTCGCCGCGGCCAAGTCGCGCTTTGGCCGCCTCGACATCCTCGTCAACAACGCCGCCATCATGCAGCGAACCTTCATCGAGGAAGTCACGGCCGAGACCATCGACGCCCACTTCAACGTGAATGTTCGCGGCTACCTGCTGGCTGCGAAGGAAGCGGCAGCCCTGATGACCGCGGGGGGCTGCATTATCAACGTGGCCAGCGCCATTAGTCGGATGGCCTACCCCGGCGCCGTGGTTTATACCGCGACCAAGGGGGCCATCGACGTGATGAGCCGGGTGCTCGCCGCCGAGCTCGGGCCGAAGGGAATCCGCGTGAACGTGATCGCACCCGGTTCCACGCGCACCGACATGAACAGCGAGAAGAGCGGCAAGACGAAGGAAGAGGAACGACAGGAAGCGGCGGCCACGGCCCTGCGGCGCATCGGCGAACCCGAGGACATCGCCGACGCCGCGGCATTCCTGGCCACGGATGACGCCCGCTGGGTCACCGGCACGTGGCTCGACGTTTCCGGCGGCATCCGCTTGTAGAACCGTTAGACTGCGAATCCCATGATCTTGGCCGCGGTGCCGCCGAAGATCTTGGCCCGGTCGGTTTCGCTGAGATGCGCCAGCAACCCGGCGATGCGTTCGCGCTCAGTCCGGTAACTGGCCCCGGTCGCGCTGGCGCCGAACCCACCGCCGTACATCAAGCGGTCCGGGCCGAATGCATCGGTCAGCTGCTTCGCTTCGCGCCCGACCTCGCGGTGCGGATAGTTGCGCCGCGACGGAACCGCCGAGAACTTCACGATTACATTCGGATACCGCGCCCAGCCGAGGATGCGTTCGTATTCCTTTGGCGCCCCTTGCAGCGGCCGGCCGAGGTGATCGACAAACACGCGCACGTCCTTGAACTCGGCGATCAGCGGCTCGAATCCCTCGGCCCAGCGCGGCTCGAAGTGCAGTTGAACCGCGATCCCGGCGGCCCCCGCCGCCTTCCACAACGCCTTGAGGCCGGGTTGGCCGAACGGCGGCAATCGGTACGGGTTGTAAGCGTGCACCCGCGCCGCCACCAGCGGCAGCCGTTTCGCCAATTCCGTTAGTCGCTTCGGCGAGTCGTCCCGATCCGCGAAGAACAAGCAGGTTCCCTTCAGCTTGCCTTTGCCGACGGCCAGGCAATGCTCGAGATAGCGATGGTCGTCCTGATACGGTTCCGGATGCACGACGATGGCGTGATCGACGCCGCCATCGGCCATGCACCGGAGGAGATGCTCCGGGGTGGCGGCATCCGGCGTATAGGGAGCCTCCTTGTGATAAGGGAATGTCGCGCTGGCCGGCCCGGCGAAGCAGTGGAGATGGGTATCGACGACGGGCGTCCGCGCGGCGGCATGAGCCAACGCCGGCGATGCAGCAAGGGCACTCGCGGCCAAAAACCCGCGACGAGAAATCGGGATCATCGACGTCTCCTTTGATTAGCCGCGAGACGGAGTCCGCGGAGCCGAGCGCGATTCCGCTACGCGGGATCGCTGACCAGCACGACCAACGAATATGGCTCCAGGGTAATCAGCGCGCCGTCGAGCACTACCGGACCTTCCCCTTCGGGAATGAAATCGTCCGGCGAAGGCTTCGAAGTATCGACGACGCGACGCCATTTGCGGTACGTCGGCGACGGCGGGACGCGGAACCGCAACGCCCCGTGCCACGAGTTCATCGCCACATAGAAATCGTTGTCCACCGGCTGGCTGCCGCGGCCCACCTCTTGCCCCGGAAATCGGCCATCCAGGCTGAACGCCAAAATGCGCGAGTAGTGCCCGAAATCCGGCTGGTGCGGTTCCGTCCCGTGCCAGTGGATGTCGGCCACCGCAGGCGGCGTGATCATGGACGGCCGCGGCAAGGAGGTCGCCACCGTGTGTTCGCTCATCTCGATGACGAGCGGGGCATCCTCGACGACCGCCGGTTCGATGGGAATCACGAGGCCGGCTTCTTGCCACTCGACGCTGCCGGGCCGGATCGGGCCGACGAAGAACTTCCGCCGCCGCAAGGCCGGATGCCGTTTTCGTAAAGCGATCATCTCCTTCGTGAAGCGGAGGAACAGGGCGTTGGCCTCGGCGAACTTCCAGTTCACCCACGATACCGCGTTGTCCTGGCACCAGGCGTTGTTGTTCCCCTGCTGCGTGCGCAGGAATTCGTCGCCGCCCAGGAGCATCGGCACGCCCTGCGACAGCATCAATGTCGCCACGAGATTGCGGCACTGCTTCCAGCGCAAGGCGAGGACTTCCGAGTCCGTCGTTTCCCCTTCGATGCCGCAGTTCCACGAGAAATTCTCGTCCAGGCCGTCGCGGTTGCGTTCGCCGTTGGCGTCGTTGTGTTTCTTGTCGTAGGTGACGAGATCCCACAGCGTGAAGCCATCGTGGCAAGTGATGAAGTTGACGGAATGCCTCGGCAGGCGGCCGTTCCACTGATACAGGTCGGCGCTGCCACAAATGCGCGATGCGACGACGGGGGCAAAGCCGGCGTCGCCGCGCCAGAAGCAGCGAACGTCGTCGCGATAGTGGCCGTTCCATTCGCTCCAGCGGCGGCCGAACGGGAACCCGCCGACCTGATACAACCCGCCCGCGTCCCACGGTTCGGCAATGAGCTTCGTATCCGCCAGCACGCCGTCTTCGGTAATGCTCTCGATCACCGGCGGCTCGACCATCACGTTGCCGCGGCGATCGCGCCCCAAAATGCTCGCCAGGTCGAAGCGGAACCCATCGACGTGCATGTCGCTGACCCAGTAGCGCAGGCAGGTCATGAGCAGATCGCGGACGACGGGATGGTTGCAATTCACGGTGTTGCCGACGCCGGAGTAATTCAGATAGCGGCCGCGATCGTCGAGCAGGTAGTAGAGTTCGTTATCCAGGCCGCGGAAGGAATACGTGCGGCCGCGGTCGTCCCCTTCACCGGTGTGATTGAAGACCACGTCGAGGATCACTTCGAGCCCGGCGGCGTGGAACGCCTTGACCATGTCGCGGAACTCGTGGACCTGGCCATAATTCTTGGCCGTCGCGGCGAAGGCGGCCTTCGGCGCCGCGAAGGCGATCGGGTTGTAGCCCCAGAAGTTGGTTAGCTTCTCGCCCGTGTCCGGATTGAAGAACGGGCAATCGCATTCGTCCCATTCGAAGACGGGCATCAGTTCCACGGCGGTAACGCCGAGAGCCTTCAAATAAGGGATTTTCTCGACGAGGCCGGCGTACGTGCCCCGGTGCTGGATGCCGCTGGAGGGGTCGCAGGTAAAGCCGCGGACGTGGATTTCGTAGATGAGCGAATCTTCCAGCGGGGTGCGCGGCGGGTGGTCGTCGTCCCATTCGTAGCGCGGCCCGCGGTGGAACAGGCTGCGCCGCGAGGTGCGATCCGGATCGATCTCGCAGGTTCCGGCCCACTCCGCCCCGTTGGACAGCATGGTCGCGGCCGGATCGAGCAAGAGGCGCGACGTGTTGAACCGGTGCTGCAAGCCCTTCGGCCCCGTGACGCGCCAGCCATAGCAGAACGTCGCCGGCAGTTCCGTGATGCGGATGTGCCAGTGATCGCCGGTCTTGTTCTTTTGGCGGTCGAGGGGAAGGGTGGCGAGCGGTTCGCCGCGGCCATCGGGGGGAAGCACGACCAGAGTGACGGCTTCGCCGTGGCGGCACAGGAGGGCGAAGTTCACGCCGTCCGCCGTCGCGGAGGCGCCGAGCGGCAACGGCCGCCCCCGGCTGGTTCGAAATGTCGGCATCGTCGGCCCCGATGTACTTCGCGGTGCCCAATCATCATACGGTACGGGAAGCCGTGCCGCGACCCGCCATCGCTCGAGTCCACGGGGCGGCACTTCACTCATTCGCGCCCCTTCCCGGCAAAATCCAGCCGAGCGAACATTTCGAATCGCATGGCGATTCGATCCCGCACAATCCATCGGGTCGCTGCAATCGTCGTTTCTTTGGCCCGAGTCGCCGGCTCTTCCGTGTAATCCGTTCGAATCGGAGCGGCGGCGGCGGCGGCACGCGATTTTCCCGCTCCGCGCCGTTCTTGCCGGGTAGAGTTCACTGCTCTACCCGTTGCCGCATCTTCCTCCGAAGGATTTGGTCATGCTCCAACGCCGGTCGCGTCGCCCCGCCCCCACCTCAACCGCCCGCTGGCTTCCCGCGTTCGAACGGCTCGAAGACCGCACCACGCCCGCCGTCACTGCCGTGCAGAGCCCGGCCGGCGTCGTCACGGTCACGCTGGACGCCGACGGCGATTCGGCCTTCATCAGCGGCGCCGACCCGAGCGGTACGACCATCACGGTTACCGGCGCCGCCGACCCGTTCACGAACGTCACCGGCATCGCGGTCGTCGATGGAGGAACGAACGCCAACCAGACGGTGACGTTCAACGATTCGGGTCCGGGCGACAAGATCGCCGTTTCCGGCGCGGTCACAACAACGGGCATCGAGCAGGTGGTGTTCGACACCGCCGATGCGCCGCTGCACGCGGGGAACGTGTCAGTAACCGCGGCCAGCACCGGCATCCAGTTCTTAAGCGACGTGACGACGACTGCCGCCAGCGGGCAAACTTACGACGGACCGGTGACACTCAGCGAAGCGACGGTGACGCTCGACGCCGGGGCCTCGGGCGGGATTTCGTTTTCGCAAAGCGTCAACTCGGATGCCGTCACCGGACCGAACGCCCTGGTGTTGAACGCCGGGGGCACGACGAGTTTCACAGGCATTCTCGGCGGCGTCCATCCGCTCGCCAGCCTGACCACTGATGCCGCGGGAACGACGCAGATCGGCGCCAATGTCAGCACGGTCGGCGCGCAGAATTACAACGACCCCGTGGTGCTGGCCGGCGCGACCATCACGCTGACCACGACGGGGGCCGGAGGCGATATCGACTTCGCCGGCACGCTCAACGCACAGACCGCCGGTACGAACTCGCTCGTGGAAAGCGCCAGCGGCGTCGCCACCTTCGGCGGCATCGTCGGGGCCACGCCGCTCGGCGGCCTCCAGACCACCGCGGCGGCAATCAACTTCGCGGCCAACGTCACGACCACCGGGCAGCAAGCTTATACCGGCCCAGTCACCGTTTCCGGATCGTCGATTACTTTCACTTCCGCGGTCTCGGCCACGCTCGGTTCGAACATCGCCTTCAACGGCACTCTCGACGGCGCCGCCGATAATACCACGGCCCTCATCGTTAATACGACCACGGGCACGACGACCTTCCGCGGCAACGTCGGCGCGACGCATCCGCTGGCCAGCATCGCGACCGACGCCGGCACGGGTACCACCGTTATTGGGCCGAACGCGACCGGCACGCCTGCCACCGCCGTTTCCATCACCACCTCGGGCACCCAGCTTTACAACGATCCAGTGAAGTTGCAGGCCCAGACGGTCAACGTCAATTCGACGAATGCCGGGAATCTCACCTTCAATTCCACGGTCGATGGGGCGGCATTCCAGGTGGCCGCGACATTCAAGACCGATGGCGCCACGAACTTCGTCGGTGTCGTCGGCGGAACAACGCCGCTCGACACCATCGCCACCGCGAACAACTCCGCAACGACCGGCACAACCGTGATCCATGCGTCCATCACCACGACGGATACGCAGAATTTCGCCAACGCGGTGACGTTCACGCCGGCCACAGGCATCACCAGCCAAAGGCTCACGTCCATCAATGCGGATATCGATTTCCAGAGCACGCTCGGCGGGGCGTCGGCCGTCCCGGTGACGATTGCCGCCGGAGCGAACGCCGCCTTTAACGGCAACGCGACCTTCAGTGCTTCCGGCTCGCGGTTAAACGTGCAGGGTGCGTCAGTGGGCGCCGGCTCGATCACCTTCGCCACCGGTCTGACCTTCGATGCCGACGTGCAGACGTGGCAAGCGGGCAGCGGTTCGGGCACGGCGGCCGCGGCGAACCTCGCCACAAACGCGCCGTCGTTCCGCAACGCCGCCGGGACCAAGGCCCCGCAAAGCTTCGTGCTCCGCCAAGACTCCGCCATCACCGACGCCGACATCCCGCCGACCAGCCAGTTCGGCACAGCCGTGCCCGCCAATTACACAATCATCTCAGATGGCAGCACGCTGACGCTGACTAACACGACCGACCTGGCGAGCGCCGCCACCGCCAACCTGACGCTGGCCAGTCAACAGACGCTATCGCTCGGTGCCACCATCAACGCGCCGAACGGCGTGGTGCGGCTCCGCTCGCTGGCGGCGAGCGTGACGCAAACCGGGGGAAGCATCGCCGCCGCCGGTCTCGGCGTGCAAAGCGGAACGGCAATCACCCTCGTGGGCAGCAACGCCGTGGCCGGCGCCTTCGCGGCCTCATCCACCACCACGAACATCCAGTTCGCCAACGGCAGCCCGTTTATCGTCGGCACCATCGGCGCCGACCCGCTGGCCACGATCTTCACGCAGACGAGCGGCGTCACCGCGGCCGCCGGTTCCGTCACCTTCACGCAGCCCGGTAGTTCGCCACTGAACATCACGATCGATAAATCGGTTTCCGGTTCGTCCGTTACCGTAACGGGCGGTTCGGCAGCCGATAGCGTGACGGTGAATTACGCCCTGGGCGGCGCCTTGCCCAACGGCCTGACCTTCAATGGCAATGGCGGCAACGATACGCTCAGTTTAAGCGACGTCGGCAGCACGACGGCCCACATTTACTTGCTCGGCGCAACCGCCGTTCGCGATTCCGCCGCCGCCATCAACTATTCCGGCGTCGAGTCGGTGCAAGTGACCGGCGGCTCCTCCGGCGACAACTTCACGATCACCCCGGACCCAACGGCGAGCTTCACCGTGGCGGGCGGTTTGCCCACCGGCGCGACCGGCGACACCATGTCGCTAACGCTCACCGGGACCACATCGCCAACACTCACCGCTTCCAAGGCGTCCGACGGCTTCCAGGGATCGGCGACCTTCAGCAATCGCGCCGCGGTCAATTTCAGCCAGATGGAAAGCCTCGCGCCGCAGGCCGACATTCAAGTGATGAGCACCGCCTCGGCGGCGCTCATCCCACTCGGCGGCACCGTGACCTTCACCCTCGTCGTCAAGAACGCCGGAACGAGCACCGCCACGGGAACCCAGATCGACGACGTGTTGCCGGCCGGATTCACGGCCACCTGGACCGCCACGGCTTCGAGCGGTTCCACGGTGACGGACGCAAGCGGAACGGGCGACATTCACACGACGGCCAGCATCGCCGCGGCCGGCACAATCACCTTCACCGTGACGGCCAAGGCGAATGCCGGCTTCCTCGGCAGCGTCACCAACACCATGACGGCCTCCGCCTCGACCAGTGCCTTCGATACCAACACGGCCAACAACTCGGCCAGTTCGACCGTGACCGTCGAGGCCGTGTCGCTCTTGGCCGTAGGGGCCGGCGCCGGCGGCGGGCCCGAAGTGAAGGTTTTCAACGCCGACGGCTCGGTCCGCTTCAACTTCTTCGCCTACGATCCCGCGTATCTCGGCGGCGTCACCGTTGCCACGGGCGACGTCAATGGCGACGGCGTCGAGGACATCGTCACCGGTTCGGCCCAGGGTTCATCGCACGTCGAGGTGTTCGACGGCGCCAGCGGCAATCTCCTCGCCAGCTTCTTCGCCTTCCCCGGCTTCACGGGCGGCGTGAACGTGGCGGTGGCCGACGGCATGGTCATCGCCGGTGCAGGAGTCGGCGGAGGCCCGATCTTCAGCGGTTTCACACTCGGCTCCGGCGGCGCGACGCAAACGTTCAGCATGTTCGCCTACGATCCGTCGTTCCGCGGCGGTGTGGAGGTGGCCGGCTCGAGCGATTTGATCACGGTGGGGGCGGGGCCGGGCGGCGGGCCGAACGTCAAGGTCTTCGACGCCGCCTCGCGCTCGCTCGTCAGCAGTTTCTTCGCGTTCCTGCCCGGCGTGGCCAATGGCATGAACGTGGGAATGGGCATGCTCGGCGGGCGCGAGACGGTGATCGCCGGGGCGGGGGAAGGGGTGCCGCCGACCGTGGCGACTTTCGATGCCCATAGCGGCCAGCAAATCAGCAGCGTGCTCGGCTTCGAGGCGGACTTTTTCGGCGGCGTCCGTACTGCCTCGACCACGACATCGACGGGTCAGCAGGGAACGGTGGTGGCGCCGGGGCCGGGGGGTTCGCCGCGCATCCGCATCCTCGACCCAAACGGCGACGAAGTGTCGAGCTTCTTCGCCTTCGACCCGTCCTTCCGCGGTGGCGTCTTCGTGGGTTGACAGGGGAATGTCCTGGGTGGCACAGGCATTCTTGCCTGTTCCACCCAACATGGCACCGGTCTCATGCTAGCACGCTCGCTTGGTCTATGGTTTGCGGTACGGCTTCTTCCGCTCGTAAAGCTTGAGCCGCTCGCGCCGAGATTCGAGTAACGCCTTATTAGCGTCTTTGTCTTCGAGTGCCTGCTTCTGGTACTTCACCGCTTTCTCGAAGTCTCCCGTTTCGGCATAGGCCCCGGCCAGCGCGGCCAGCGAGCAACCACCCTTCCAGTCAGTCATCTCGCACGCCTTGCTCGCCAAGGCGACGGCTTTCTTGCCATCGCGATATTTCCCATCCGGGCAGGTGGCGTAAAGCCAGGCCAAGTCCACGA
>DATNBQ010000300.1:0-4941 GCA_035571955.1 Urbifossiella sp.
GTTCTCGACGAGCAGCGAAGCCACGCAGTCGATCGCGGTGACCGATCGCCGCGGCAAGAACCTGACCATTGTCAAGGCAGTGAGTTCGTCGCCTCACTTGACGGCAACCATCGGCAAAGGCGAACTCCAGGCGAACGGGAATCGCACTCAATCGATCGCGTTGCAACTCGCGGCGACGGCGCCGGCCGGCCATCGCGACGAACTGCTCGTTCTGCAAACGGACGATCCCGACTATCCCGAGTTCCGCGTGCCGGTACGGGTGTTGAAGAAGGCGGCCGGCGCCGTGAACGCCGCGCCCGAGGCCGTGGCCGTACGCTTCGCGGCGGCCCAAGACGCGGTGTCCACGCTCGTGCAGTTACGCGCCCCGGATGGCAAGAAGATTCGCATTGCCGCCGCGGAGAGCGATATCGCCGCGGTGACAGTCAAGTATTCCGCGGCCGCGGCCGCCGCCGCCACGGTTCGCATCACCGTGGCTAGCAGCGCCAAGGACGGCTCGGGGTTCGTGAAACTGCACCTGGCCGAACCGACGGAGCAGGACGTGCTCGTGCCGGTGTCGTGGTCGAGCGGAAAACGCCCGTGAAATGTGCTACAATCAGGCCACTGACAGAGCGATGATAATCGGTGCTGGAGGCGGCCTTGAGGGAAGCAGGTGAATCGACGGAGCGATTGTCGCGAGCGGCGGCGTTGCGGTTGAGCCAGTACTTGCGGGCCCTGGCGGCGTGGCCCGCCGGCACGGTGTCGAGCCGCCGAATCGCCCAGGCGTGCGGCGTCACCGATGCCCAGGTTCGCCGCGACCTGGCGGCCCTCGGCAACCTGGGGCAGCGCGGTATCGGCTACGAACCCCGCGAACTCGGCGCCGCCATTCGCACCGCGCTCGGCATCGATCGCACCTGGCGGGCCGTTCTCGTCGGCGTCGGCAATCTCGCCCGCGCACTTCTCCGCTATCAAGGCTTCCGCGCCCAGGGATTCAACATCGTCGGCCTCTTCGACACGGATGCCGCCAAGATCGGCGTGCCGGTGGAAGGGCTGGTCGTGGAAGCACTCGACACTCTCGCTCGGCGAGTTTCCGAACTCGAGGCGGAACTGGCGGTACTCACGGTTCCCTCGGAAGCGGCGCAGGGCGTCGCCGACGTGCTCGCGGTGGCCGGCATCCGCGGCGTACTCAACTTCGCTCCCGTCTTGCTCAAGCTGCCCGGCCACGTGAAACTCGTCACCGTCGATCTCGCGATTCAACTGGAACAGCTGGCGTTCATGATCCAGCCCGGCGAATTCTCCGAATAGCATCGCGACTCGAAGGGCTGCGCCAACAATTCTTTAGAGTCTAGGAACGTCGGGCACAGCCCGACCTACAAAACCGCCCCGTAGGTCGGGCTGTGCCCGACTCCCACTTCGTCGGCATCCAGGAATCGTTGGCGCATCCGTCCCGGATCTCATGCCCCCCGTCGCCCGCATCATTCGCCATATAACAAAACGGATGGTTCCAGCCGCGGCGCCGGAAGCGGCGCACACCCCCGTGATGCCCGAGCACGACCGGGATGAAGCCCGGACGCTGAGCCTGCGCGGGGGGCGGCCGCCGGTCCGCGTCGCCGGCTACGAACAGGAAGCATTTCTCGGCAAAGGGGCGTACGGCGAAGTTTGGGTCGCCATCGACAGCAACAGCGGCCGCAAGGTCGCCATCAAGTATTACACGCGCCGCGGCGGCACCGACTGGGCGGCCCTGGCTCGCGAAGTCGAGAAACTCCGCTACCTCTTCAACGATCGCTACGTGGTGCAGTTGCTCAAGGTCGGCTGGGAAGCCGAGCCGCCGTACTACGTCATGGAGTACATGGAGAACGGTTCGCTCGAGGATCAACTGCGCGGCGGTTCGATCCCGGTTTCCGAGGCCGTTCTCCTGTTCCGCGACATCGCCAAGGGGCTCGTTCACGCCCACGACAAGGGAATTCTGCACTGCGATTTGAAGCCGGCCAACGTGCTGTTGGATCAGGACCGCCATCCGCGGCTGGCGGATTTCGGGCAATCGCGGCTGACCAACGAGATGTCGCCGGCGCTCGGCACGCTCTTTTACATGGCGCCGGAACAGGCGGATTTGAAGGCGGCCCCGGACGCCCGCTGGGATGTGTACGCCCTCGGCGCCGTGATGTACCGCATGCTCACGGGGCATCCGCCGCACCGCGAGGAGAACGCCGCCAACACCGCGATCGGCACCGGCACGCTCGACGCCCAACTCACGGCTTATCGCACGCTTTTGGAGAACACGCCGCCGCCGACCGCCCATCGCAAGGTGCCCGGCGTCGATGCCGGCCTCGCCGCCGTGGTCAGCAAGTGCCTGGCGGTCCATCCGCGGCACCGCTACCCGAACCCGCAGGCCGTGCTCGTCGATCTCGACGTCTGGAGCGTTCGCCGCATCCGGCGGCCGCTCTTCATTCTCACCGGCGTCATTTTCGGATTGCTCCTCGCCGTCATGCTGCTCATCGGCGGCTTCCTGTTCATCGACACGATTCGCACGACCGAGCGGGAAGTGACCGAGGATTCGTTGGAAGGGGACCGCTTCGCGGCTCAGTCCGCCGCCGAACGCTACTCGATTCAAGCACAGTATCGCTGGCAAACGCTCGACTACGCAGCCCACGATCGGGAGCTGCGCGGTTGGCTCGCACTCAAACCCGAAGCGATGCGCAAGCGCGGCGACGGCCAGCTTCTCGATGCCTGGCTGGCGCAGCGAAAAGCCCGCTACGACTCCCAGGTGGATGAAAACTCGCGGTCGAGTTTCTGGTTCGCGGTCAATCGCGACGGCCTGCAATACGGCGCCGCCCCCGCCGTGCCCGATCATCGCTTCGCCTACCGCGGCTACCGCGATTACTTCCATGGCCAAGGAGGCGAACTGGCCAACAAGACCGGCCCCGCCCCGCCGCCCATTTCCAAACCGATCCGCTCCGAAGTCTACAAGCGCAAGGACCACGTCGACGACGAATTCTGGTCGGTCGCGTTCAGCGTGCCGGTCTGGGCGTCGGACAAGGACACCGGCGAACCGATCGGCGTCCTCGGCATGAATCTCGACTTGAAGGGGCAGACGCGCATCGAGGGCGACCGCGAGCGCTTCGCTGTCTTGATCGACACGCGGGCCGATTCCGCCGGCCGCCGCGGCCTCATCATTCGCCATCCGTACCTGGAGCATTACAAGAACGAAACGGCCGGGCGCCTGGTGCCGCTGTATTACTCGGACGCCGTGGTGAAGTGGGCCGATTCCGGGAAGGCGGAGTTCCCGGACGAACGCGACTATACGGACCCGGTGGGCGGCGAGTTCTCCGGGCCGTGGCTGGCCGCCGTCGAACGCGTCATCGTGCGGCTCGATGGCGCCGGCCTCGTCGATACCGGCTGGGTCGTGCTCATTCAGGAGCGACGCAACGACGTGCTGCAACCGGTGACGGCCTTGAAGTGGCGGCTCGGTTACGGCGCCGCTGCCGCCACCGTGCTGATCCTCGTGCTCGTCATCGTGATGTGGATCGGCATGATGTCGGTGCTGGACGGGTCGTCGAAATCGCGGGTGTCGCGGCTATTGCGGCGGTGGGCGGGTTTGCCGCCTTCGACCGCAACGGGAACGCGGACGCCGGGCACCGGCTGGACGAGCGGTTCCATCACGAGCGGCAGCGGCTTGGTCGGCGGCTCAGGCGGCCCCACCGAAGAAGCCCGCGTGCCGCCATCGGGCTAACAGTGCGTTTAGACACCGGACGATGTCAATTGATCTCCGCGGTAGCGCTTCCAGAATGCCGCAGTCGAAGTGCCGTTTGTGGACGAGCATGATGAAATCGTTCGCTGACACTCCGCGATCGGATACCTGACCCCTGTCCAGTTCGCGACGGCTTTGCACTTTAGACGCAAGTTGCACAAAGGACCCACGACCTGCATATTAGACGACTAGAACGGGTCGTCGTTCGGCTTCGGTTCTTCGGTGAATAGGTCCGGAGTTCCGGCCGCTTTCTCCCGCTTTGCTTTCTTGTAATTCACGTCGGGAGTGTAGTCTGGGTGTTCGGCCCGTTGCAATCCGGACAGCAACCCCTCGATAGTTAGGAACTGAACGCGGGGGCTTTTCTTTCCCTTGCCGACGTGCCATTCGTAGTACCCTGCCGACGCCGCATCTGTCTTCATTTTCGCGGTTGGTTCGTTCAGAGAGATGAACAAGGCGAAGTCTGCCTTTTCCCGTTCTCGAACGTGGTTGAGTGCTCGCACGTCGTCCGCCTTCAGCTTGCCGC
The DNA here is from genome assembly GCA_035571955.1 of Urbifossiella sp. GTDB lineage: Bacteria > Planctomycetota > Planctomycetia > Gemmatales > Gemmataceae > Urbifossiella. The sequence continues at coordinate 4,248 of DATNBQ010000300.1, forward strand.
CTTTTACGCTCACGACGATCTTGCGCGCTTCGGTATCCCCCAAGTCGTGAAAGAACTTCAAGCCGTCTATCCCGGTATCAGCGCCCTTTTTCTTCCCCTGGTAAGGCTGCGCGTCCACAAGTGTAACCGCCCACCATTGGAACTGGTACTTGTCTCGGTCCGCAAGGTCGCGCGCGGATTCCAAGTCTTTTGGCGTGCCATGAACCTCGAATTGGCATGCGCCGGGAAATGCAGCCTTCAAACGCCTTTCGATGAGGCCGATGGCAAGGCAAGTAATGTCGATGCCGATCCACCGACGCTTTAATTTTTCTGCCGCATGGACGGCGGTTCCGCACCCGCAAAACGGGTCTAGAACAATATCGCCGGGGCGGCTGCTGGCCGCGATGATCCGTTCCAAAAGTGCGAGCGGTTTTTGCGTTGGGTAGCCAAGTCGTTCGTCAGCTTGAGAGTTTACTTCGGGTATGTCGGTCCAAAGATTTTGAATCGGCATTCCCTTGAGTTCATCGACGTAGCTCTTGCGGCGCAGTCTGCCCTCCATGTTTTCAGGGAAGTATGAGGTGCTGAAGGTTTCACGGACACAGTGAGTGCTTATTTGCGGGTCATCGCACGTGTCGCGAACTGGACGGGGGTCAGGTAACCAATCGCAGAGTGTTTGCGTTCGAACCGATAGTAGCGGATGTACTCGGCCGCCTCG
>DATNBQ010000301.1:0-5956 GCA_035571955.1 Urbifossiella sp.
CGGAACCACACCGTCTCGCTGAGCGGCATAAAACTCACCCGCCACGCGGACGACGCCGCCACCGGCCTCAACTCGTGGCGGTGCGACCGCTGGCCGTGGGTGGAGTTTGTGTTGCCGGAGGCGGCACAGAACACCGATCAAACCGACGCCCTTGCTTACGCTCAGTTTGCTCAGCGGATGGCTGCCGAAGTCGCAAGACGGCACGGGTTGCCACCGCGACTCATCGAAACGGCGGCCGCGCCGCACGAAGGGTGGTGACGCCTAACTACCGCCTAACGGCCGCCGGCCAGCGCCCGCCCACGCCCGGCAATCTGTAGCCATTCTGTAGCCTGTAAATCGCCATGATTCGCCGAGCGAGAACGGAAGAGGCCTAAACTGAGACGAACCAGAATGAACGAGAACGTTTGTTTTGGGTCCTAAGTCCAGTGCGTCTGCCAATTCCGCCACCCTCGCTTTGTGCGTTTTCTCCGAAGAATAACAACTTTTTCCCGAATTCCGGCAACACGCCTTTGTAGCCGCAATGTTGCCTATCCGCCCGTGATCACTTTCGCCAGCACGTCCACGGCCCCCCGCTGCATTCCCGGCTGAACGTGACTGTAGGTATCCATCGTTATCGCGATCGAGCCGTGCCCCAGCCGTTCGCTCACGATCTTCGGATTCACGTTCGCCGCGAGCAAGAGCGTGGCGCACGTGTGCCGGAGCGCATAGCAGGTGACTGCCGGCAGCTTCGCGCGAGCGAGGATCGGCCGGAGATGCCCCCGCGTGATGTCGTTCGGGAGGATCGGCTCGCCGTCCAGGTTCACGAATGCGGACGATGCCGGGCGAACCGGCCAACCCTCGGCGAGCATCCGCTGGCGATGCCGGTTCAGCGCGCCCAGAGTCCCGGCGGTCAGGTCGATGGTTCGCTTCGAGTGCAGCGTCTTTGGTTCCTTAACGCGGCCGGAGTTCTCCAGCGACTTCGTTATCGACACGCGGCCGGCGGCGAAATCGATGTCCCGCCAGGCGAGCGCCAGGGCTTCACCGGGCCGCATTCCGGAATCAAGGATCAGCACGAACAGGGCCCCGAGGCGTTCTTCGGCGCAGGCCCGGACGAATGCCGCCGCATTCTCCGCAGAGAGAACGACGATGGTCGGCTTCTTCGCCTTCGGGCGCCGGACGCCGCGGGCCGGATTCGCCGGAATGAGTTGCGAGCGAGCCGCGTGATTCAGAGCGATGGAAAGCGTGATGCCGATTTTCCTCACGCTGGCCGGACGAACCCCGTCCTTGAGCAGCTTCGCGTACAGGGCTTCCACATCGGCCGGCCGAAGTCTCTGGATCTTCACGCCGCCGATGCGGGGCACGATATGCTTGTTGACGTGAATGCGGTACGGCTGGTGCGTCGCCGGCTCGATGGACGGCTCGACGAGTTCGAGCCAGCGGGCGAGCCACGCTTCCAGCGTGATGCTCGCGGCGTCGGGAAGTTGGCCGGCGTCGAGGCTCATCTGCAGTTCGCGCAGTTTCGCCGAGGCTTCCGCTTTCGACTTACCGTAGGCCACGCGGCGAATCCTCTTCCCGCCATGCACGCCGAGCGAGATGGAGCCGACCCAGAGGCCATCGGGCCGCTGGTAGATGGACCCTTCGGAACGGCCGCGGCGGGAACGTGCTGGCATTGGAAACCTCGGCAGAATGCTTGCTCTAACGCTCTTCGCCTTTACGCCAGCGGCGCGGCGTCCTACGCTTTTCCCAGCTCAACACTCGCACCATCACTCGCAGCTCGCGGCTCGCGGCTCGCGGCTCGCTACCAACCGGCACTTACCCGGCGTCGTGCGTCTAACAACGCGCGACTTTCTACGGGGCTTGCTGAGCTGGTGCGGGACCGCCGGGAAAATCGACGCTACTCCGATTGCCGTGAGCGCCGGCGCGGGTAGTGTTATTACGTACACCATGCCAACCCGCCGAGGGATAGGCGGCTCACCTTGCCGAAGGACGGCTCGCTCAAGGGGGAAGAACATGTCGCGCGATGAACTGATGGATGCACTTCGGGAGTATGTGGACCGCGAGCATCCGGGGTGGGACGGAGCCAGCGTCACGGTCAGTAGGGGCGATGGCCGCGAGCCCGAACGCCTCGTTATCAGCCCTGCCCGCTCGCCTTCCGATGCTTCACTTCCTGCTGAATCTCCCCACTTACGAGAGCATATTGCAGCTCGATGTACTCACGAATAGCCGGTGAAATAAGCTCCCATTGCGAAATGCCCCGATGCCCGCAGATCACTTGAATCTTGCGGGCCAAGTCTTTCTCGACTTGAACGGCTGTAGACTTCCTCGCGTCGGCTTCCTTTCCAGATTCATTCGAAGTTTTTTTTCTGGCCATCAGAAGCATCCCCATCTTCGCACCTCAAAACGAGTTGCATAACGCGAACTTATTACTAGTTCGCGTTTCCTTCCACAAAATTACAAGAATGCAGTTGACTCGTTCCGGTTTACTTCTTAGAGTCTACTGCACAACGCTAAACGCTGAGCGTTAAACAGGAACAAGGAAGGAAGTCATGGCGGATTCACGCGAAGCGGAAAGCCCGCCGCGAGTCACTTGCTGGATCGAGAAGACGATGGTTCGGATGGCGAAAGAGATTGCGGCCCGTGAAGGCATAACGCTGTCCGAAGTGATCGAACGAGATTTACGCGCGGCGCTGAGTCGCCGGCATTCACGAATTTTCGCTGTTGCGGCGGCCGAACTCGGCGGCGAGGGCTGACCAATGGCCGCGACCGCCATCGACCTGCCGGGGCCGCCGGACCTTTCCGAACTCTCGGAATCCGAGTTGTTCGAGGAACTCAAGCGGCTCGGCAAGGCGGGATGGCGTTCGCCACGGGGGGCATCGGAATGGCTGGGAATACCGCGATCCGAGGTGTACGGCCTGCTGACCAGCGGGGCGATCTGGAGCTACAAGCGGGGCAAGCGGCGAATGGTCCCTGTGGTGGAGTTGCGGCGGTACGCGACGAATCAGGCGATGCTCCGCCTGCGAAGAAGGGCGCGGTGAAGGCGTTGCGGCTGCGGCTCAAGCGGATGTGAAATTCGCGGTCGGTGTCCTACGGGTAGGTCCCGGAAAAACATCGGAACGCTAGGCGAAGATTGCCGAGCCGACTGCGTGAAACTGGAATCCACGGAGGAAGTCATGGCGACGGCGACCAAACTGAAACGACGAAAACTCGACCTGACGGCATTGACGCTCCACCAGGGCGCTCACAACGACGGCAGCAAGCAAATGTGTGTGATGGAGGCTGTAGCTTTCGTGGCGGGCGAGCCATGGAGCGATCGCCCGGTTTGTGCGTCGCCGGTTATCTCGGCATTCCTGCGCCGGTGGAATGACGACCTGAGCCATACGGACCGGCAGATGCTCAAGCCGTTCATCCCGGGGCTGGTCGGCACCAACACAGGCAAAGAAGACGACGAACTCCGCGCGTGGATGGCGACGGATTGGATGATTCGCGAATACCTTCCGGCGTGGTTACGGGCGGCGAACCTCAACACACAGGCGGATGCGGTCGCGTCGCTGCCGCCAATACTATCAACGGATTCATGGGCCTCAGCGTCGGCGGTCGTTGGCAAAGCAAAATCTGATGCGCTCGCGGCGTTCCACGCGGCGAGGGACGCCGCGAGGGACGCCGCGTGGGACGCCGCGTGGAACGCCGCGAGGGACGCCGCGAGGGACGCCGCGTGGGACGCCGCGTGGGACGCCGCGTGGGACGCCGCGTGGAACGCCGCGAGGGACGCCGCGTGGGACGCCGCGTGGGGCGCGGCGTGGGGCGCGGCGTCCCTCGCGGCGGCGAAAAAATTCAAGGCAACCGTGGAAGGAATCCAGCAATCGGCGTTGCGATTGGTCGAACGGATGATCGCCGTCGGCAAGTGAATCGAACACCTTCGCCCATTGGAGAACATCGTGATTCCCGAGTTGCAAGCCTTCTTGTACGGCGCGGCGTGCGTCGCGGGCTTTTTCGGCCTGGTCAGGGGGCTGGACTTCCTCGACCGATTTGGTCGGCAGTGGCTTCGGGAGCGCGAATGGAATCAGCACCGGGAGCGGGTGGCGATGGAATCGACGCGGGAAGTGTGACCCGCGCGACCACGAACTGAGGGGAATCCTATGAGCTTCGAGAACCACGACGAGCCCGACTTCGACCTGGAGATATTCGAGGACGCCTTGCGCGTGCTCGATGCCATCACGGGCAAGTATCGGATCGAAGAGCGAGACCTCACCGAAGCGCAGCGCGTGCAGCAGAACTTGCGGGCGCATTTGCACCGGGCGAAGGAACGGGCTCGTGTACCAGCATGAAAGATTAGCTCGCGGTGTAGGGAAGCCAGGTTATCCCGCCCGGACCGGATTCCGGGAGACGGCGGTTCGAATCCGCCCACCGCTGTTTGCCGGGTCGAGTCGATGCTGTGCTGAATGGGCGACAGCCGGCGGAGGCCGGCCCGGCAACTTACACGCGGCGAGTGGCCGTTTGTGGGTCCGGAAATTGTTGATGAAGCAAGTTGACCGGAAGTTCACCACCATCACGGAGGATGCCATGCTCTGCCTCACTCGAAAGCCCGGCGAGAAGATCGTCATCACCGGCCCGGCGACCATCACGGTTCTCAGCGTCGGGACCGGGCGAACGAAGCTCGGCATCGAAGCGGCCCCGGAAGTCACGGTGGACCGCGAGGAGGTGGCGAAGCGGAAGGAAGAGGAACGGAGGGATGCGGCATGAACGCGACCAAGACCAAGAAGCTGACCGTCACCATCACCCGTGGCGACCTCGAGCGCATCCTGAGGCAAGCCGCCGATGCGTTCACGACCGCGGCATCGCAGGCCGCAAGAGATGCGGCTGCGCGGGCTGACGAAAAGCACGGCGAACTCGTCCGGGCGCTCTTCTGCGGGGTTGCCGAAAACATCACGGCACTCAAGACCGACTGCCTTGATGCCCATTTCGGACCCGAACCGCCGTATCCGATGACGCCGGCGGTGACGGTGAGTGCGGCTGCGGTGGTTGTGGATACGGACCAGGCGGACGCCGAAGCAGAGCGGCAACGGTTGATGGACCAGGCGGAATGTAAGTGGTGAACCAATGCTCAGCGTCAACGACTATCGAACTGCGGACCTCGGACCGACAGCGACTTATGGCCGCCGCCGACTCTGTTGGATTCCCGCGAGCCGCGAGCATCCGGAATGGGACCGCCGCGACGGAAACCTGACGCTCGTAATGCAGCACGCGCGAACCGGCTGGGGGCGGAAAATCGAAACAGACACTTACGCGGTCGAAGAGCAACCACCCATTATCGGCGTCATGGGTCGCGTGTTCCTGCTTCTCAACCTGAGCGACGACGAGCAGGACCAGCCGTATCAGTGCGTGATTGGTCCGAACGAACAGTGCACCTGTACGGCGGCGAAGTGCAAGGTTCCCGCAAGTGAGAATTCGCATGGGTGCAAGCACATTGATGCACTTAATTATCTGGTCGAGAACGGGCATCTGGGCGGCGAAAGCGAGACGGAATCCGGGTCTTGGTATGACCCCGATTACGGCGAAATGACGCAGCGCGAAATGGCGATGCTGTGAGGAAGTTCCTCAGGGACGAATCCACCATGAACGAGGCGGAACCGATGAGTACGGAACTGGCAACGGTCCAACGGAACGGGACGGGAGCGATGCTCGTAGCAGACGTTCTCGCGCAGGAAGGCGAGCAAAGAAACCTGCTTGGCGAGTTCGTCGCGAAACACATGACCGAGAACAGTGACTACGGGGTTATCCCCGGCACAAAGAACAAGACGCTGCTCAAGCCCGGCGCGGAAAAGCTCACCACCATTTTCCGGTGCGTGCCCAGGTTCGTGATTGAGGAGAAAATCGAGAACTGGGAATCGGGGCTCTTCTATTATCGGTTCTCCTGTCACATCGTGACGCTTGCCGATGGCAACGTGGTTGCCGAGGGCGTTGGTTCATGTTCAACGTT
>DATNBQ010000302.1:0-18886 GCA_035571955.1 Urbifossiella sp.
CCCTGCGAGTCGCTCCGAGCCCAGGAGGCGCCGTGGTCGCCACTGCAATAGCCGAGCTGGATATCCTGTGGATCACCGCGGGTCTCAGTTGCGACGGCGACACGGTGGCGATCACGGCCGCGACCAACCCGAGCATCGAGGACCTCGTACGCGGCCTCATCCCGGGCATTCCCAAGGTCCGCATTCACAACGCCGTTCTCGCCTATCGCAACGGCCGCGATTTTCTCGAACCCTTCCGACTGGCGGCCGAAGGTAAACTCGGCCCGTTTGTCCTCGTCGTGGAAGGGTCCATTCCGAACGAGAACAACAAGGAAGATGGTGTGTGGGCCGGGTTCGGGATCGACGTGGACGGTCAGCCGATCCCGACGTGCCGCTGGATCGATCAATTGGCGCCGCGGGCGTGGGCCGTGGTCGCGGCGGGCACGTGTGCGGCCTACGGCGGCGTTCATGCAATGGCCGGCAATCCCACCGGTTGCATGGGGCTCGCCGACTATCTGGGCTGGAATTTCCGCTCAGCCGGTGGTCTTCCAATCGTCAATGTGCCCGGCTGCCCGATCCAGCCGGACAATTTCATGGAAGTGATCCTCTATCTGCTTCGCCAGGCCATCGGAGAAGCGCCGCCGATCCCATTGGACGATAAACTCCGCCCGACATGGCTGTTCGACCGCACGGTCCACGAAGGCTGCGACCGCGGCGGATTCTACGAGCAGGCCGACTTCGCGCGCGACTACGGCGACCCGCAATGCATTGTCCGCCTCGGCTGCTGGGGGCCGGTCGTGCAGTGCAACGTCGGCAAGCGCGGCTGGATGGGCGGCATCGGCGGCTGCGCCAATGTCGGCGGCATCTGCATCGGCTGCACCATGCCCGGCTTCCCCGACAAGTTCATGGCCTTCATGGACATGCCGCCCGGCGCGCAATTGTCCTCGACCGCGGTCGTGACCTATGGCCGAACGGTTCGGGCGCTCCGCCGATTCACCCAATCGTCCATGAATCAGGAGCCCCAGTGGCGCAAGCGCGGGACACCGCCATGAGCGATTCGCCCAGGCCGCCGGAACTCGTCGCGATGTCTTGGGATCCGATCACGCGGATCGTGGGCTCGCTCGGCATTCACACGAAGATCGACTTTGCCAATCGCCAGGTGCGCGAGTGCCGCAGCACCTCCTCGATCTTTCGCGGCTACAGCGTCTTCATGCGCGGCAAAGACCCGCGCGACGCCCACGTCATTACCAGCCGCATCTGCGGCATCTGCGGCGACAATCACGCCACCTGCGCCGTCTATGCTCAGAACATGGCATTCGGCGTCAAGCCGCCGCCCCTCGCCGATTGGATCATCAATCTCGGCGAAGCGGCCGAGTACATGTTCGACCACAATCTCTTCCAGGACAACCTCGTCGGCGTCGACTTCTGCGAGCAGATGGTCAAGGAAACCAATCCCTCCGTTTTGGCGAAGGCCGAATCGACGGCAGCCCCGCATTCAGCGATTCATGGCCACCGCACCATTGCCGACATCATGCGGGCACTCAATCCCTTCGCCGGTTCGCTGTATCTCGAAGCGCTGCACATGAGCCGGGTGGCTCGCGAAATGTTCTGCCTCATGGAGGGCCGGCACGTCCATCCCTCCACGCTATATCCCGGAGGCGTCGGCACGGTGGCCACGCCGCAACTCTTCACCGAGTATCTTTCCCGGCTGATCAAGTACATCGACTTCGTCAAGAAGATGGTGCCGCTGCACGACGATCTCTTCGACTTCTTCTACGAGGCCTTACCGGGATATGAGGCCGTGGGCCGGCGCCGCGTGCTCCTGGGCTGCTGGGGAACGTTCAACGATCCGGCCAGTTGCGACTACACCTACGCCCGAATGAGCCAGTGGGGCCGCGACATGTTCGTCACTCCCGGCATCGTCGTGGACGGCGAACTCATCACCACCGACCTGGTCGAAATCAATCTCGGCATGCGCATCCTGCTCGGCAGTTCCTTTTACGACGACTGGCAAGAGGGCGAGACCTTCGTGAAGGCGGACCCGCTTGGCAACCCGATCGATCAGCGTCATCCGTGGAACCAGACCACCACGCCGCGGCCCCAGAAACGGGACCTGGGCGGGAAATACACCTGGGTCATGTCGCCGCGCTGGCTCGACGCGCGCAGCGGCCAGCACTTGGCGCTCGATACCGGCGGCGGCCCGCTGGCTCGACTCTGGGTCACGGCACTGGCCAATCGCGTGAAGTTCGGCGGCATCCAGGCCACCGGTAAGAGCGTGAAGATCGCCCTGCCGAAGTCCGCCACTCTGCCGGAAATGGAATTCGAATGGACGATTCCCAAATGGAGCAACACGTTGGAGCGGAATCGGGCACGCACTTATTTCCAGGCCTATGCCGCGGCCGCCGCATTGCATTTTCTCGATCGGGGATTGCGCGAAGTGCTGGCCGGGCGTCTCGCCACCTGGAACGAGTTCAAAGTGCCCGAAGAAGGGATCGGCTGCGGCTTCCACGAAGCCGTCCGCGGCGTCCTCTCCCATCACGTCGTCATCCGCGGCGGCAAGATCGCCAATTACCACCCGTACCCGCCGACTCCGTGGAACGCCAGCCCGCGCGACTCATTCGGCACGCCGGGGCCTTACGAAGATGCCGTGGAGGATTCGCCGATCTTCGAGGAGAATGACCGCGACAACTTCAAGGGCATCGACATCATGCGGACCGTTCGCAGTTTCGACCCGTGCCTGCCTTGCGGCGTGCACATGTACCTCGGCGGCGGGAAGGAAATTCAACTTCGCCACGTACCTGCGTTTGGAGCCCCGGGGGACAAGTCGTGACCGCGGAGTTTCGGCAAGCGCTGGGCCGGGTCGAGTCGCTGATCGCGGCCCTGGAAGCCTTGCCGGACACGGCGGCGCGTGAAGCGGCGCGCAGCCTGGCGCAGGCTGTGCTCGACTTGCACGCACTTGGCCTGAAGCGGATTCTCGAACTCGCCGGCGATTCGGCCGATCGCCTGGCGGATGATTCTCTCGCCGGCAGCATGCTCCTTCTGCACAAGCTTCATCCCCAACCGCCACTGGAGCGGTTACGGCGGCTTTTCGATCGCCAACGGACTGGCTTCCACGCTCTGGGCGGCGATGTCGAAGTCATTAGCGCGACCGAAGAACAGGCGCGAATCCGTCTCGACTGCTCGCCGGAAACAGCTTCGGCGTTGCGAGCCGAAACGGCGGAATTGGTGCTCCAGGCTCTGCCGGACGTCGCCACGGTCGAGTACGAGGAAGTGTGGGACGTCGCTGGCGCCGGCCGCATCTCGTTGCCACTGGTTCAATCCGGTGCTGGCCGCGTTGCGTAAATGGAACTTTTCGTGGCCGATGAATTGCCAGCCCTGACGGCGTTTGAAGGCGAGGCGATCCTGCGCCGGCTCGCCGGACCGTTTATCGACTACGGGGCGCCTCGAGTCCGCTCCGCGGCGGCCGCGAACGGAAGCACGCACCCCGAACCGTCCCGGCCGCTCGTTGCACCGCCAGCCCCCGTGCCGCTTTCTACCGCGACACTCATCGAATTGCTGGAAGCGGTTCCGGATGCCCTGGTGATTATCGATTCCCTCGGACGAATCGCGTTCGTCAACGGTGAAACGGAGCGGCTTTTCGGCTACCGCCGCGACGAACTTCTCGGCCGCGAGATCGAACTGTTGGTCCCCGAACGCTTGCGCCCGGGACATGTGGCCCAACGCGACTCGTTCCTGGCCGCGCCGCGCATTCGCCCCATTGGCCAGGGTCTGGAACTCACCGGTCAGCACAAGGACGGCCATGAGGTGGCGGTCGAGATCAGCCTGAGCCCGCTTCAAACCGATGGGCGAGTGCTCGTCGTGGCCAGCATTCGCGACGTCGCCGATCGGCGAAAGAGCGAGGGGCAACTGCGCAAGGTGGAAAAGCGATACCGGACGTTGGTTGAAGGCATTCCCGCTGTTACATTCATGGCCCCGATGGATCAAGGGCCCGGCGAAATCTACGTCAGCCCGCAGATCGAAGAACTGCTCGGCTTCTCGCAAAAAGAATGGCTCGAGAATCCGATCCTTTGGTATTCGCAGCTTCATCCGGACGATCAGGGGCGCTGGCATGCGGAGTTCGCCCGCACAATCTCCGCAGGCGAACCCTTTCGTTCCGTGTACCGATTCATTGCTCGCGATGGCCGCGTGGTTTGGGTTCACGGCGAAGCCCAGGTCGTCCGGGACGACGATGGCCAGCCGCTTTTCCTTCAAGGCGTGGCCTTCGATGTGACCGGGATCAAGGAGGTCGAGGAGAGGCTCAAGACGCTCAACGCGGGCCTGGAAGAACGAGTGGCGGTGCGCACCGCGGAGTTGGAACGGTCGAACACGGCGCTGAAGGAATTCGCCGGTGTCGCCGCCCACGACCTCAAGGAACCGCTTCGCACCATGCAGAGCAAGATCCATCAGATTGCCGATCGCTTATCCAAGGAACTCCCGGACCACGTTGTCCCGGCGATCGATGACGCCATCGCGAAAGGGCTCAAGGCCGGCGGGCGGATGAAGACGCTGATTGACGATTTGTTCGCGTTCGCAAAAGTGCGTATGGAGGGGAAGGAAGTGGCGCCGGTCGCCTGCCGCGACGCCCTGGCGGCTGCTCTGGAAAGCCTGGAGATTCGCATTGCGGAAACGGCTGCCGTCATCGTTATCGACGAACTGCCCACGGTTCTCGCGGACGTCAGCCAACTCGCACAACTCTTCCAAAATCTGATCAGCAACTCGTTGAAATTCCGCGAGCAAGGCCAACCGCCCCGCATCCGCGTTTCCTTCTCGAGCCAGGACTCGGCGTTGGTGACTATCCGAGTGACCGACAACGGAATCGGCATTGAACCGCGAGCGTTAGCGAAGGTCTTCAAGCTGGGAGTCGAGTCCCGCCAGCACGGTCGCGATAAATATCCCGGAAGCGGCATTGGTTTGACGACCTGCGAGCGAATCGTCGAACGCCACGGCGGTCGCATTTGGGCCGAATCGGATGGTCTTGGCCGAGGAACGACGATCGCATTCACAGTTCCTGTAGCAAGCTGACAACACGATCTCTTTCCGAATTACTCACCGTCCCAATGACTCCATCATTGAGTGCCAGCATAAGAGCGCAGCCAGGGCGAGGTCGAATATGGAGGAACAAACCGAAGCCGCCCTTTTGTACGTCATACCGTTCCATCGTCGGGAACACGACGGACGGCGGCCTTCGGCTTCGGTGCGTTATTGCTGGACCTGGCCGCCGCACTTCGCGACTTCGGCGCCCTTCGGGTCAACGCTACCGTCATTGTGAGGGCCAGGGCGTCGCGGTTACCTTACAATCATGTCGATCATGGCCGCCGCTCCTTCCCTATTTCCGAGCGAGGATGAACTCGAAGTGCACGCCGTCGAACCGGCGTCGTTCTTCGCGGATATCGTTTTCGATCGGCCGCTCGACCACGCCTACACTTACGCGGTGCCGGATCGGCTCGCGGCGCAGGTTGCCGTCGGCAAGCGCGTCGAAGCGCCGTTCGGCAAGGGCGATCGCGGCATCCCCGGCTTCTGCGTGCGGGTCGCGGCCGAGGCGCCTTCCCGTTCCGTCAAGGCCATCAGCCGCGTGCTCGACGGCGACGCCCTCGTCGACGACCACCTCATGAAGTTGACCCGCTGGATGGCGGATTATTACCTGTGCGGCTGGGGCCAGGTGCTGCACGCGGTGGTGCCGGCCGGGGTCCGCGAGAATGCCGGCACCCGCCAGGCCGTGTTCGTCGAAGCCCTTGCCGCCGACCTTCTCCCGAACCCGCTTCCCACCGTCACGCCGCAGCAGAAGAACGTTCTCGACCGCCTCAAGCAGGAAGGAAAGCCGCTGGAACAAGGGCAATTGTGCCGGCTGGCGAAGTGCGGCCCCGGGGTGGTGGCCGGACTCGTCAAGAAGGGGCTGGTTCGCAAGTTCACGGAGCGGATCGAATCGGGGCACGACGACGACGACGGCGATTCGGAGCGGTCGCCGCACATCGAGATGAACTCCGACCAGGTGCGAGCCTGGGAGGCGATTCGCCCCGCCCTCGGCGCCGGCTACCATCCCTTTTTGCTCCACGGCGTCACCGGCAGCGGCAAGACCGAAATCTACCTGCGGGCCATCGAAGAAATCGTGCGGCAAGGGAAAGAAGCGATCGTTCTGGTTCCCGAAATCTCGCTGACGCCGCAGACGATTGCCCGCTTTCGCGGCCGCTGCGGCCACGTCGCGGTGCTGCACAGCCACCTGACGGATGCGGAGCGGGGCGGTTACTGGCGACGGGTCGCGGCCGGGCAGGTGCAAGTGGTCGTCGGGGCCCGCAGCGCCGTGTTCGCCCCGACCCGCAAGCTCGGCCTCATCGTCATCGACGAGGAACACGAGCATACGTTCAAGCAGGAATCGACGCCGCGCTATCATGCCCGCGACGTCGCCATCATGCGGGCCCGCCTCGAAGGCATCCCAATTGTGATGGGTTCGGCGACGCCGAGCCTCGAAAGCTGGGCGAACGCGCAGAAGAATGCCTTCACGTTGCTCCGCTTGCCGCAGCGGGTGGAATCGCGGCGGTTGCCGCCGGTGAAACTGGTTGACCTTCGCCACGAGTCGAAGGCCGCCGGTCGTGGGTTCGCCATTGGCCCGACGCTCGAACTGGCGATGCGGCAGAATCTGAAAGCCGGCGGCCAGGTAATTCTGCTCTTGAATCGCCGCGGCTTTAGCACCCACGTCCACTGCCCGGCTTGCGGCCACGTCGCCCAGTGCGCCCACTGTGATTTGGCCCTCACGTTTCACCGCATGCGCTCGGCGCTGGTCTGCCATTATTGCGGCTGGGAAACCGCGCCCTTCCAGAAGTGCCCGGCGTGCGCAGACGGCGCCATTCGCTACCAGGGGCTCGGCACCGAGAAGCTGCAATCCGAGATCGATTCCAAGTTCCCGGGCTACGTTTGCCAGCGGATGGATTCGGACACGATGGCCAAGCCGGGCAGCCATCGCAAGGTGCTCGATGCCTTCCGCGACGGGGGAATTCACATTCTCGTCGGCACGCAGATGATCGCCAAGGGGCTCGATTTTCCGAACGTCACGCTGGTCGGCGTGGTGAACGCGGACACCGGCTTGCACCTGCCGGATTTCCGCAGCGCGGAGCGAACGTTCCAGCTACTGGCGCAGGTGGCGGGGCGGGCCGGCCGCGGCGACAAGGGCGGCCACGTCATGGTGCAGACCTTTACGCCGGAGCATCCGTGCATCGCGCTGGCGGCCCAGCATGCTTACACGCAGTTCGCGGGTCAAGAATTGGCCCATCGCAAGGAACATCGCTATCCGCCGTATGAACGAATGGCTCGGCTGATTGTCCGCAGCGAGAGCGAGGATGCCGCTGGCCAGTTCGCGGACAAGTTGGCGGCGGCGTTCCAGGAAGCGATCAAGCGGGCTTCCGGGCCGGTCCGCTTGCTCGGCCCCGCCGAGTGCCCCGTCTTCAAGTTGAAGAACTTCTACCGGTTTCACTTTCAGCTACAGTCCGAAAGCAGCGGCATGCTCCACGATGTGATCCGCACGGTGCTCGCACTGGCGAAGCCGCCGAACGGCGTGGAATTCCAGGTGGATGTGGACCCTTACAATATGCTGTGAGAAGATTAGCCGCGAGGCGGAGTCTGCGGAGCCGAGCGAGCGATTGGCCAGTCACCGCATCGGGGAGAGGCCGAAGGTGTGGGGCGTCGGCGTCGTCAGCACGTCTTCCGGTATCGGCTTCTTGAAGAAGAGAATGAGCACGTCCTGGCCGATGTCGCTATTGTGATACACATTCGAAGAGACCATTTCCCAGCCGTAGAGCCCGAGAGCGTTGGCGTTCTCTTGAACCTTTTCGACGGTGGCCTGGTCGCCGAGCCCGGAGGTCACGAACTGGGCGGTCATGTACTTCCACTTGGTCATGGCGATGGTTCCCTCGCGGAACGGGGGGATTAGTCGACCGCGGGATAGAGCATTCTACCGCAGCTTTGGCAGAGGATGAACAGACCGCCTTGCACTTCCAGGAGCCGCTGCTGCGAGACGCCGGTGCGGCACCCCTGGCAGACCTTTTCGCGCACCGCGGCGAATGCGTCCGGGTCCCGAGCCCTCACCAGATGGTCGTGCGGCGGTCGATACTTGTCGGGGATGGTCGCTTCGGTCTTGGCCAGCGATTCTCGCGAGCCGCCCAGGTCGGCTTGCAGCGCCGTCATGCGGTCCTTGGCATCGACCTGCGCTTGTTTGAACTCGGCCTGGGCGTCGGACCACTTTTTCTCCACCGCCGGGATGGCATTGGTCCGCTCCTCGATTTCGGTCATCGCGGCCAGGATCGCTTCTTCCGCCTGAGCTTTCTTTTCCGTGGCCTGGCGAATCTCGGACTTCTTGGCTTCATATTCCTTGGGCACCGAGATGCCGGTGAGTTGGTCCTCGAGCTTCTTGAGCCGCGTTTCAGTTTGCTTGAGCGTCCCTTCTTCGTCGCGTTGCTTGAGTTTGAGACGGGTGATGGCGTCGTGGTGGTCCTTGTGTTCTTGCTGTTCGCGGTCGAGGTTTGCCTGGATGGCTTTGAGAACGCGTGGGCCGCGGTCGATCTCTTCTTGAAGCGCCTTAATGTGCTTGCGGAGGCGGTGGCACTCGCGGAGCGTATCGGCAACGGACATAAAGAAAGCTCCGGAAATTGCTATGACAATGGCATGAAGTCGTTATTCAAGCGGATCGCGCGGCGGTTCAGCATCACTCGGGCAAAGCCCGGCGGTAGGCCCGCAGCGCCTACGGACCCCGACTTTCTCGATCGGAAACGGGCCAAACTCGAACGCATCGGCCCGCTCCTCGACGACGCCTTGCCCCACGAACGCGAACTGCTGTTCTACGACTTCCTTACGGAAGAACTGCGCCGCGAGTTCAACATCGCCGCCACGGAGAACATCAGCGCTCACGGCTACGACAACGAAGCCGAAGCCATCATTGGCCGATTCTCGGACGGTTTCATCCTCGATTGCGGCGCCGGCTATCGCGCCGATTACCTCGACAACGTCGTCAACTTCGAAATCTGCGATTACCCCAGCACGGACGTTCGCGGCGTCGGCGAGCGACTGCCGTTCCACACCGGCGCCTTCGACGCCGTCTTTTCATTCTCGGTGCTGGAGCACGTCCGCGATCCGTTCGCCTGCGCTAAGGAACTCGTCCGCGTGCTCAAGCCGGGCGGACAGTTATATTGCGTGGTGCCGTTTCTCCAGCCGTTCCATGCCTACCCGCACCACTATTACAATATGACGGCGCAGGGGTTAGCCAACCTGTTCGGCGACGCGGTGGAAGTGGAGCGCCAGGAAGTGAACACGGGCGGGATGCCGATTTTCATGCTGACGTGGGTGCTGCGGCGCTGGGCGGATGGCTTGAGCGGCGCGGCCCGGCGCGAGTTCCTGGAACTGAAAGTGGCCGACCTGCTCGCCGCCCCGGCCAGTTTCCTGGAGCGCGGATTCGTGACGGAACTGGAAAGGAACTGCCGGTTCGAGCTGGCGGCGACAACATCACTCTTCGCGCGAAAAGTCTAAACGTACAGCGATTGACACTGGTATGGGCCAGTTTTGTAGACGCCATGGTCGGACCAGTCACACCCGCCAACGTGGGTTACACTCGGGCGAAGCTCGAGTGCCGAGCCAACACCGGGAGGACAGGTCCGACCATTGTGTCTACGAGCGAGACCCCTTCTTTGCCTTGCAGGCTCGGAATGCCAGCGAATGCTGATGCGGCGGCACCTGCCGGCGCCGCGTGCTCGCAGGTTACCCCACGTAGATTCCGTTCGCGAAGGTTGCCGAGTTGAATGGGTTCAAGTCCTGGAAGCCAGCCGGTTCGTTCGTATTCACGACGTTCTTGCCGAAGTACACGCGGATGTCGCTTGCTTGCCCTTCGCCGGTGCCGACGACGATGTCGGCCTTGCCGTCGCCATCCACGTCCTTGGTTGCGAGGCGGACGCCGCCGCGGTTGGCCTGGTTGCCGGCCATGAAGAAATTGGAGATCGGCGCGGCGATCGCCGCGACGGGGCCCGACGTGAGCAGCGTTTTGCCGTCGATGCCGAGAACGCGCGGGCTGCCGCCCGGCCCGGCGCCGAAGTAGAGATCGCCGAAGCCGTCGCCGTTCACGTCGCCGATGGCCACGTAGACGCCGTTACGGAGCACGGGATCGAAGGCGAAGAAATCGTTGATGAGCTTGGTCTGGGTGGTGAACAGCGTGGCGCCGTTGTAGAGCGAGACGCGCGGACCGCCGGCGAACCCAGCCGCCACGGCGAGATCGGGGATGCCATCGTCGTTGATGTCGCCGGCAGCCGTGCGGGCTCCGCCGCGGAAGTTCGGATCGATGGCGAAGAAGTTAGCGACGAGATCGAAGGTAAATCCTGCGATCACGATCTCCGGTTGAACGGTTCCCGGCAGGCCGCCCGATGCTGGGCCGATCTCAGGGCTCGTATAGTCGCCAGTCGCTGCATAGATGGCGACGCGGGGACCGCCACCCTGGTCCGGCGTCACGATGACATCATCCCGTCCCGTGTTGCCGAAGTCCGCCACGGAGACGAACCCGCCACCCGTGAAGTTGCCGCCGAACGGATCGAACGGCGGAACCAGGAACGTCTTGTCGTCTTTGCCGCTGACGACGGTGAGGCGAATCGGTACGCCCGGCCCCGTGATCATGACGAAGTCCGGAATGCCGTCGCCATTCACGTCGCCGACCGCGGTGCGGACATTCGCGGGATTGCCTCCGAGCGCAGGAATGTCCGTTGTCGTGGCGCTATATTGGCCCGTGCTGGAATTGACGGGAAAGATGGTGGCGTTGCCATCGAGTGGACCGCCGACGGCCAGCGTGCTGGAATTCTCCAGCAGCACGGGAACGCGGATTATCAGGCCATCCACATCGCCGCCGCCGCCCTGGCCGGCAATGACGAGTTTGCCGTCCGGCGACAGCACCGCGGCTTCTCCGAGGTCGAGTTTGGTGACGCCCGACAGGTCGAAGGTCGCCTTACCTGTGGAATTGAATGTGGTATCGAGCTGGCCGGCCGCGGTGAGGCGGATCACGGCGACATCGCCGCCGCCGGACACAGGCCCGGTGTCGCCGACCACGAGAATCTTGCCGTCCGGCTGCAGTTGAACCGCCCGGCCGTCGTCCGCCCCTTCGACATCGACCGTGACTTTGCCGCCCGTGCCGAACGACGAATCGAGCGAGCCGCTGGAGTTGAGTCGGGCCACGGCGATATCCGCGGCCGTGGGCGAACCGAAATCGCCCGCGAGCACGATGTCGCCGCCCGGTTGAATCGCGACGGCGCGGGCCACATCCGTGCCTCCGAAGTCCAGAGTTTTCTTCCCCGTGGTGTTGAACGTGGTGTCGAGCGAGCCGTTGGCATTGAGGCGGAGCACGGCGAAATCGTTGCCGTTGGTCCCCGCGGCCACGATCTTGCCGTCGCTTTGAATCCGTAGGGCGTTCGCCGAATCCGTTGTGCCGCCCATATCCACGATCGCCTTGCCGCCCGTTCCAAAGGTGCTGTCGAGCGTGCCATTCGGCTTGACCCGCATCACGGCGAAGTCGCTTCCCGTCGTCCCCGCGATCACGATGTTTTCGCTGGAGTCGATGGCCACAGCGTTGCCGCTGTCCGCACTTCCGCCGAGGTTGACCGTCAGCATTCCCGTCGCATTGAAGTTAGTGTCGAGTTCGCCGTTGGAATTGAGCACGGCGATGGCAACGTCGTTGGTCTTGGTGGTGCTGCCGACGATCACGATGTCGCCGTTGAAGCCGACGCCGCTGGAGAAGCTAGTGACCGGTACGAGAGCCACGCCCTTCGGTTGGTCGACGGTGCCGCCGAAGTCGATGGTCTTGATGCCGTCGCCGTCGAAGCTGGTGTCGAGCGTGCCGTTCGGGTTGTAGCGGGCGACGAAGAAATCCGTGTTGGACATGGCGACGGCGACGATCTTGCCGTCGGGTTGCAGTGCGACGCCGGTGAACGGGGCGCCGCTGGCAGTCACTTTGCCGAGGGTTCCGAATGATGGATCGAGAGCCGCCAGCGTTGCCGGCACTTCCCGCGCTTCGAGCGATTCGAGTTGCAGATTGGCGAAGGGGCGCGATGCGCAACGGCGAGCCATGCAGCTACCTCCTTGTAGAAATCCTGGGCGCCGGCCGTCACGCCGGGTCGCCACGATTGTACGAAGTTCCGGGGCGGGGTTCCAAGGCGAGTGCGTGGGGAAAATGGAGGCCGGCCATTTTGGTCCGGCGCGAAAAGCGACCTTCTCACGAGAAAAAGCAGGGCGATATCTGGAGGCGCCTGGTTTTCCGACGGTCGGAAGTGCATCGCGAAGCCGCGCTTGCATTAGAGTCATAACGCTGCCTCATGAAAGCCATCGAGAACCCAGTTGCGGAGTCCGCAGTGTTGTCGCCTGCGCGGTTCGGCCGCCGTATCGGGTCGCCGGTATTGACCGGGCTGGCGGTGGCGCGGTCGCGGTGCGGCGGCGCCTTCCGAGCGGTCGCGGCCATCTCGGGCCCCGATTCGAATTCGCCGGTCGATAGCCGATTGTGGCGGACCGCCCTGACCCTGGCCGGAATTGTCCTCTGGCTGATCGGCATCTTCACCTTCGCGGCCTGGGCGATCGGCCATCCCGAACTCACGCAAATCACTCCTTCGCTAGCGCCGCTGCACTACAACGCCACCCTCGCCTTCATTATCTGGGGGGCCGCTTACCACGCCCTGGTATGTCGCCGCTACCATCTGGCCAGCGCCGCCGCCTGCGTCATGTTCACGATGAGCTTCGTGCTGTTCGCGTCGGAATTCATGGATCTCCGCATCAAGGTGGATCGCTGGTTGTTTGCGCCGCCGGCATATCTGCCGCTGGCGCACGATGGTTCGCCGCCGCCGCTCGTCTTCGGGCTGGTCTTCGCTAGCGTCGCCATCCTGCTGGCCGCGCGCCGCGAACTCCTCGTCGTGCAAACGCTCTTCGGCACTCTCATCGGCCTCATCCTGGTGATCGGCAGCCCGACGGCGCTCGTCGCCGCCCTGGCCGGCAACGCACTCGTCGTGGAGTCCGGCCTCACCGTGCTCGGAGCCATCGCCTCCACCACGGCCGGGCTCGCTCTCCTGGCGTCGCCGTTCCGCGGCGGCATCCCCGCCTTCGCCCGCTGCTATCTCGTGCCGCTCGCAGTCGGCAGCGGCGGCATCGCCATCAGTTTCGCCCTCTGGACCGGGTTGATCCTCGAACAGAATAGCCGGCTCGTGCTATCGCTGCCGAAACTCGCGCTGCTCCTGGGTCTGGCGACCACATCGCTGCTCGCCCTCTTGATTCACCTGGCGCAAACCGCTCTGCGGCGAACCGCCGACCTCGAGAAGGAAGTCCGCGAGCGCGAACAGACGCAACACGCCCTCAAGCAAAGCGAAGAAAAGTACCGCAGCTTGATCGAGAACCTCGGGCAAGGAATCTTTCTGCTCGGGCCGGACCTGCGCTACCAGGCCGCGAACGCCACCTTCTGCCGCCAGCTCGGCCGCGGCGAACGAGCGGTTATCGGCTTCACCGATGCCGATTTCCTCGATTGCCTGCGCGCCGAGAAGCACGCCGAGGAAGCCCGCACCGTCTTCGCCGAGGGCAAGGCGATCGAAAGCGAGGAAGAACGCGATCTCGATGGGCAGCGCGTTTCCATTCGCCGCGTCCTCACGCCAGTGCGGGACGCCGCCGGCCGCACCACCGGCGTCCTCGGTATCTGCTGGGACGTGACCGACCAACGCCGCCTCGAAGCCCACGTCCATCAGGCCAGCAAGATGGACGCCATCGGCCAACTCGCCGGCGGCATCGCTCACGATTTCAACAACCTGCTCACCGCGATTCTCGGCAACCTCGACCTGCTTCTGGAAGATGGCGAAGCTTCGCCGGCAACTCGGGAGCTGGCATCCGCGGCGCACGCTGCGGCCACCCGCGCCACCTCGCTCACCCAGCGATTGCTCGGCTTCGCCCGCCGCCACAAACTCGACTGGCGGCCCACGGACGTCAACCCGATTGCCGAGGAAGTCGCCGACCTCTTGTGCCGCACCATCAATCCGCTCATTCGCATCGAGATGCGGCTCGACCCGGACCTGTGGCCGGTGCAGGCCGATCCCACGCAACTCAACCAGGTATTGATGAATTTATGCCTGAACGCCCGCGATGCATTGCCGCAAGGCGGACGCATCAGCGTCGAAACGACCCGGCTGACGGCTGCGGAGCTGCCTCCCGATGGCCTCGCCCACCCCAGCGGCGAGTTCGTCCGCATTCGCGTCGCCGATACCGGCTGCGGCATGACCGAGGAAGTGCGAGCCCGCATTTACGAGCCGTTCTTCACGACCAAGGAAGTCGGCAAGGGCACCGGCCTGGGGCTGCCGATGGTGTTCGCCATCGTTCGACAACACAAGGGATGGATCGCGTGCCATTCGGAAGCGGGCCGCGGCACGCGCTTCGACGTGTTCTTGCCGCGCGCGGAGACGGCGCGCGAGCATAGTCTCGGCGCACTGACGCCGATTCCCCGCCGCGCCGGCAAGGAAACCGTCCTGGTCGTCGACGACGAAGAGATGATCCGCCGCGTTGCCGCCTTGACTCTCAAGACGCACGGCTACAGTGTTCTCGAGGCCGCCGACGGCCAGCAAGCCGTCGACATCTATTCGCGCGAAAGCGACCGCATCGACCTCGTGCTCCTCGACCTCACCATGCCGATCCTCTCGGGGCACGAGGCGTTTCGCCACTTGATCCAGTTGAATTCGCGGGTCAAAGTGGTGTTCGCGAGCGGCTTCGCCGAGGAGCAACTTTCGGACTTCGAGAAGGAATTGACGACGGGGTTCTTGAAGAAGCCGTACCGGCCGAGCGACTTGATTGCGGCCGTGATGGATGCGCTGGCAAGCCCGAGCCGCAGTTCTGGCAGAATCAAATCGCCGCCGCCGCGCGACGAGCTCGCGGCCTACGTGTGAATTGGTTGGGCCAGCACCGGCTTCAAGCCGGTGCAAGCCAAAGACACACCGGCTGGAAGCCGGTGCAAGCCAGCAGCGTCAACAACCACAATAGTCTGTTATCCATTCATTCGTCGTCGTGGCGGCGCGGCAACTTCACCGTAAACGCCGACCCCTTGCCGACCACGCTCTCGACGCGGATGCGGCCGTGATGTTGCTCGATGATCTGCCGGCAGACCGAAAGCCCGAGGCCCGTCCCGCCGCGGCCGTATTCATCCGGTTGCTTGGTCGTGAAGAACGGCTCGAAGATCTGCCGCAACTGCTCCGCCGGAATGCCGACGCCGGTATCGCCGATGCGAACCTCAGCCACATCCGCGGCTTCGTTCTCGCCGACATCGATCTGTAAGCGGCCGCCGCCGGACATCGCTTGCCGCGCGTTAATTACGAGATTCACCAGGATTTGCTCGATCTGCCCCGGCACCGCCGTCACGATCGGCCGCGAGTGGATCCGCGTTTCCACTTGAACCCGGTGCTTGCTCAGGTCCTTTTCCGTGAGGACGAGAACTTCCTCGACAAGGCGGGCGAGATCGCACTTGGCGCGGTGGCTGGCGCTCTTGCGGGCGAAGCCGAGCATCCCGGCGGCGATGGCCGCGGCCCGATTCCCGGCCTTGATGACCCGTTCGAATGCTTGCTGCTTCTCGGCCACATCGCCGTTGCGGCTGCCCAGCTTCGCCGAGTTGATAATCGTCGTCAGGATGTTGTTGAACTCGTGGGCGATGCTCGAGGCGAGTTCGCCGACGCTCGACAGCCGTTGCGCTTGCAGGAGTTGTTGCCGCAGCGAATCGGTCTCGGTCGTCCCGACCATAAGCTCCTGGCCGATCATGAACGCCTCCATGCCGTCCGCACCGTTCGCCCGCGAGCCCCGCTGGTAAATGGTATCGGTTGCGCGGCCGCGCTCTCTTCATTCGAACCGCGCAACGGGGATCGACATTCAAGATCGATGTCAAGTGAAAAAGGGTAAAGTTTTCGAGGATGGGTGTGCCAACAATCCTGGGTAACAACGAATTCACTTCCAAGAAACCGGCGCCGTGGGCGTCAGCCGATTCGGACGGCATGGGAAGTAAGGAATGCTGGGGGAATCGCACGCGTAAGCCCTGGTCGGCGCATTTCGGCTTCTATGCGGTCCATTTTTCGCGATCTAAGGTTAGAATAAAGTCGCTGCCCGGTCGCTTCATACCCCCGGAGTTACCAGCCATGCACCGCGAGCCTGAAGATGAGGACGAAGATCGGCCGCGACGAAAGCAGCGCTACAACGACGACGATGAGGACCGCCGAAGACCGAGAAAGGGTCTCAAGAAGAAAAGCAAGCGCGGCCCTCCTTGGGGGCTCTATGCCGGCATCGGCGGCGGCGTAATTGTCGTGATTGCTATGGTCGTTTTAGTCCTGGTGCTCGGCAGGGGACGCAAGGACGACAAGAATGACAAGCCCGACGATGTGGCCGGCGGCCCCGGCGCCAGTAGCGGTGGACCGGCGTCGGCACCTGCAAGTTTGCCCGCTGGCGAGATGGCCGGCATGATCGGCGAAGTCGATGGGCTTCTCCCCGCCGTGCTCAAACCGATGCCCGAGGCAGCGGGACTCGCTTTCCGCATCGCGATTCATGGCGGCTGGAACGTCAACCAACTGAACTTGGCAGTGCAGCCCTCGGTATTTATGACTCTGGTCGTGGAGAAACAGGGATCACGGTCGTCCGCGGCCGTCGTTGTGGATCGTCGCACCGGCCGCCCGATCGGGAAGTTATTCCACCTGATCCCCGAAGTCAAGCCGCGACGGCCCATCGATTTCGTTCCGCCCGACGTGAGCCCCGACGGAACACTTCTGGCTACGCACAATGTCTGCGCACTCTTCGACAAGGTCGACAACCAACCGATTGTCGTTTTGAAGGTCCAGAACGGGGAAGCCGTCAAAGACGTTCCCATTCACCCGGCCACTGCCTGGCAAGGCTGGCTTGCACCCAATCGTCTGATGACCGTGGGCAGCGGAGCCGGGTTCGACATCTGGTCCTATCCAGACGGCGCGAATCGGCCTGGCGCCAACGATGGCGTTGCGACCAAGCGACTCCGTATTGGCGGAATTCCAATTCGCGGACGGGGAACCGATGGCGGAACAACCGAGTTTGCGCTTTCCGCTGACCGAAAGCGAATCGCTCTGCCGCGCGCCAATCGCAAAGTCTACGTGATCCTTGATACCGCAACCGGTCAAGAATTGGGGACAGTTCCGCTCGCCGGACTCCACAAGCAAATCGCCTTCAGCCCCGACGGAACGAAGTTCGCCTACGTTGTGGATGTGCCGTGGACGGAAGTGGGGAGGCCGCCTCCCAAGGGGTTGGTGATCGCGAATGCGAACACTGGCGCCTCCGGACCCGTCATCCAGATGCCCGATGTCGGGTCCATCATCTTCAAAGGCGAACCGCTTGGATGGTGGGGGGGAGATCTGGTGTACTACCAGGGAAATTCTCCGGGGAATTACTATTTGGCGGATCCCAACACGGGACATGCGGGGGCGAAGTTGAAGGCATCGGCCGGAGGGGAGATTCTGCCCGGCGGGCGTGACGGCCGGATCTGGGTGAAGTTCGGTTCGCCGAGCGACAAGCCGTTTCTGGGCGGATACCTCTGCGCGTTTGATCCTCCGGCCGAGATTAGTGCGGCCAAAGACGCCGCCTTCGAGCTCACTCCGGAAGGGGTTCGTACCGCTGCCAGGTAAGTCGAGCCCCGGGCCGCTTTTCTCTGCACGGCCACACAGCGAACGCGGCCGTTTCGCTCAATAACAAGCAGTGCTGCGAGTGACAGCCAGGATGCCAGGATGGTGCGTACCACGAGCAAATTTGGTTCGCTCCTCCGCCCTCTCGGCCTCGCGCTCTGCTTTCGAGTGGGTTCGGCAAACTTACGCGGCGGATGATGCTGCCCTCGTTCTGGTAGGTGCGAAGGTGAAGATGCTCGCCGGCGGCTTCAAATCCACCGCTTAACATGGGGCGGGGGCCTTCGGTGTAAGAGGTTGATCCTTTCACAAGCAATCTTCCAGCGGCGGGAGTTCATACGGCTTCTTGAACGGTGCGTCCTTCGGCCACGGGACCGTCGAGTCGTACCAGTACCATTCCTTCTCGCCTCCTTTGCGGCCCAGCTGGTGCGACGAAATGTTCATCTCGGATTTGGCGCGCATCAGGGTGCGATCCGGGATTCCAGCTTCGGCCGCGGCGGCAAGGACTTCCGCCGCCTTCCGCGGGCCGCCGGCCAACAGCGATTGCAACCACCCTGAAGCACGATCGCGAATACGCAGTGGCCCTTCTATTTCACCCAACGAATTCGCATCCACTTCCACGGGCCCCGTCCACTCGATCACCCCCTGACCATTCGGAGCCGGACGGATTCGATAGCCGAGCGACGGCACTTCCCCCGCGTAGTTCGATTTGGTACTCGTCAAAACCCATTGCTCCGGATCACTGGGGTGCCGTCCCGCGAGGAGCCCGCTGCGCACCGAAGCGATGAAGCCGATACTCCCCGATCCGCGGTGGATGGCCATCCTGGAAGCGGCTTTCCGCAGGTGGCGAATCATCAGGATCGCGCAATCATACCGGCCGGCAAGCTCTGCCAGCCGAGCGAGCACTTCCCGAATGCCTTGATCCGAATTCACGGCCACTGCGGTCGGGAAATAGGCCACAACCGGGTCGATAACGATCAGATCCGGGGCATTCCGGTCCAAAAACTGGCCAATTGCGGCCAAGTCATTGGGGAATTGCAGTGGAGCACTACCGGCGGTGGCATCCCAGATGTATTCCAGGTCGGCGCCGGCAGCCTCGGCGCGCGGGCGGAGTGTATCCGCGGCCGAATCTTCCGCGGCCAGGATCATAGTCGTATGTGGCCGATCGAGCGCTGGGCCGGTCGGTAGCGATTGTCCCCGGCTCAAGCGTGCCGCCA
>DATNBQ010000303.1:0-10459 GCA_035571955.1 Urbifossiella sp.
AGATCGAGGCGAAAGTGGGCTCTCCTAACTGCGATGGCCCCATGCGGGTCGGATGCGGCATTCATTCCGTGGCGACGCGGTCAGTCAATGCCGCTAATTCCGACGCCTACGTTGACAGCACCTGGCTCCCGTTTGTTCGCCCCCAGGGTTGAACTCGGGACCTAGCGATTAGCAATCGCTTGCCAGGCTATCAACTTGCCCGGCGCGTCGAACCCACACTTGCTAGATCAGACGCAACTCGCTCAGCAATGACTGATCCCGGCAGCTGGGCTGGAGAAACGACTCGCAAAGCATTCGGCCTCGCCTTCGGATCGGCCCGTTCCGTCACTTTTCGCTCGGGATGACCCGCACCGAAATACGCTTGTAAGTCACCTTTGCCTTTTTCGCCGATTCCTCGCCCCGCGCCATAAACTCAGCCGCCCCTACACTTGGCGGCCTGGTCTGGAGTGGCAGGATTGTGACCGTCAGAGCATCCGGATCGAGCTTCTTCGCCTGTTGCAGCCCCGCAACCACAGCCGTCCCGTCGAACGTTGCAGTGAAACCCTCGGCCGCATGCGTGTGGCCCGCCTTGGCGTCCACCCGTGTCTTTCCGAAGAAGTTGATCGATCCGACATAGTGCTGCTGCAGTAGCTCTTCCGTCCGCTGCTCCCTTTCGGGTAGGTTGAGATACACGCCATAGACGAAATCTGGGGCCTCGTCCGCCGACAATCCCTCGACGGGGGTGGATGGGCTGACACAGGACGCGTCTCCGCCAGCAGCCCACGGCCACTTCGGCGGGAATGCAGACGCCAACGGAGGCAGCGATGAAGGAGCGGCGGGAAAAATGCTCTGCCATGACGACTTCCTCTTCGGTGTGCCGGGCGGTCAGCGCGTAGATGTCTGAAGGGGAGTGAGTTACAAGGCCAACTCGGCATGATAACGGAGGAATAAATTGGTGAAAAGCGAAATAGCTCGTCTCCGCCTCGTCGCCCGTCTTGGGCGAATGCAACCAGCCGCCAGTGACCTGAGCACCGCCTTGATCGGCGAAAAAAACCGATCGGTCTCGAATGACTGCGTCATGACAGAGCGGGAGCCGATGAGACGGATCACTCGTGCCTTTGCGTTCGATGGCCTCTACCGACCGAGCGACCCAGAATCGGTGGCCGCAAAGCAAGGGAGCAGCAGTAAACTCCTTGGCCAACTGCCGGCAAGTTTATTCTCGTTTCGCCTTGCCCTTGCCCTTGCCCGTTGATCGCTTGACCTTTGCCGTTGGAGTTGTCGATTTCTTGGCCATAGCGCGAAGGCCTTTGCCGAGCTTCGGAATCCGAACGTGCAAGGCCGCATACGTGTAGAGATCGACTTCGCCCCCTTCATTTCCAAAGTATCCGGTCGCGCTGTATTCGCAGGAATGGACCAATGCCGCCGCGGGGAGCTGCGGGTCGTGATCGTCCGCCGATTGCCGCATTGTCTCGTCCGAGGATGGAGGTTCGTCCATCCATGTGACATCGAAACCTCCGTCTTCCGAACTGGCAAGGATCGGGAAGGCCTCTTCGAGGTCGGACGGGTCCATCCGGCATCGCAACCTCGACTTCTCTTTGCTCGTCGGAAATCGCTCGAGTAGCCAGGTCTCATCGGCACAATTCTCAAACATGTATGGGACGAAATCGACCTCCAGCCCCGCCTCGAGAGCTGTCGCGGCCACCAGATGATCGCGTCCCTTGAGTCGGGTTGCCGTACCCCGGTCGATGGGACTCTGTTCGGTCTGAAAGCGCGCGTCCTGGTGGTAGAGATGGCAGCAAGGATACCC
This sequence comes from Urbifossiella sp., assembly GCA_035571955.1. GTDB lineage: Bacteria > Planctomycetota > Planctomycetia > Gemmatales > Gemmataceae > Urbifossiella. The sequence continues at coordinate 1,787 of DATNBQ010000303.1, forward strand.
AAGGGTTCCGCCCTTGGGGAGGAATTCCTTGTCGGCAAGCAAAGTCTGCCAGGCTTCCTGAATTTGGGGTGCGAGGTTCACCTTTTTGTTCGGACGCATCGGGGCGCCGTTCCCACCGCGCCTTAGCAAATACGAGAGTGTGACGCGCGCCCCGCTCCAAACACTCTTGATCTGGTGATTCACGTCGCCGAAGAACGCGGCCCAGTGAAGCTGGTTCGGTGAATCTTGTTTAGAGATGGCGGAGGCCCAGTCGAATTCTTGGATCACTCCCCGGTGACTCACAAGCAGCTGGCCGTGCGAAAACCGCGACGGCAAGCAGACAACCAGAGTGCCCAGCATGTCGTTGCCGCGCGGCGTGTCCTTGTGGGGTGCGAAGTGGCCGCCGCCGGTGTAGACGTTGACCGAGTCGAGTTCGGCAGTGATGGGTTTCGGGTCATGCGGCACGAGTTCGCGCTGAATCTCAGCGAGGATGCCGCCCGATTCGGGGTCGAAGCCCTTGATGGAAAACCCGCCGCGCTCGGCGGCCTTGAGTTGCAGAGCGTCGCGGACCAGCCGATCGTAGCGGGTCTTTTTACCATCCCCGAACGGTGCCGGTCGGCAGTGGTCGAGCAAAGGCTTCAACAAGTTCTGTTGCTCGTAATTATCCTTTGCTCGAACTACCTCGAACTGAGACTTGTCCTTGAAAACGAATCTGATGATCTGCGCCGGATCGTGTGTTCCTCCACAGAAAAAGGGAGCGGCGACTCCGTGGATCGCGAACCGAAGTGCGTCGAGATTCGTGAGAGTTTTGCTCATGACTTTCGGCTCCTGGCCAGCAACCACAAGCGACTATGTCCAATACCTTGCCGGGTGTTAGCGTTTGCTTATCGAGGATTCCTATGACGGAAGCCCCGCTTCGGCCATTCGCTTTGGCAGCCTTGAACCCCGGCAGTGAAGCCCACTCGTCACGCGAGCTCACGAACCGCGACCGAACGATCACCTATCGAACGCTCGATCGAGAAGATCGAGCATCGCCGCAACACTGGATCACGCTTTACGACGGGAGTGCGGCTTTACCAGCCGCAGGGCTTTTGTCCCTGCTTACTGCTCTAATGTGTAAGTTGAGTGACTTCTCTGGCCGCCTTTTCCTCGGTGCCGGGCGGACGTGTCGTCGGTCTGTAGATACGCCGAAACCTCGCGGGCCGCCCGTCAAGCCGTGGATCAACGACCCCTTCTAGAACCCCGACGTGGAGAAGTTCGCTAAGACCTTCGAGGGCGAGAGCCACGAGGTGTTCACGCAGCGCGACAATGCCGTCGGCGTCGATGGAGCCTGCAACATGGGTGGGCAAGCTGGACTACATCCGCGACCCGGGGGTGGATTTACATTGGCTGGGCGGCGGCGTCGATGGCGGCGGCCGCATGTACGACCCCACCACGGTGCGCTGGATTCGGAGCATCGATGGGCGCGACCGCGAGCCAAGCAAGATCATTGAACCACAAATGATCGATCGTGCCACAGTTGTTCTCCTTGCGCAGCCTCTGAAATTCGGGATGAAAGCGTAACTCACTTCGTTCTACTTTGAAATCCGAAACAGATGTGAGTAATTCCACGGTATCCCTTCTCAACATTTTTTCCGCCTCTCGCGCAGAACGGCGGCGGCGGCGGCAACTATACCAAAGAAACCACCGACAGGAGACGCCTTGGATCGCCGCCTGCTTGCACTCATTCGCCTCGCCCGAGAAACGCAGTCTGGAGCCGAGCTGCTGGCTTCGGCGGCGGGCGATCGCGCCGCGCTCGCCGAACTCGTCGCCCGCCACGGGCCGATGGTATGGAACGTGTGCCGGCACATGCTCGGCGACGCCGATGCCGAAGACGCGTTCCAGGCCACGTTCCTGGCCCTGATACGATTCGCGTCCCGGATTCGCAAGGGGACGGCACTGGCGTCGTGGCTTTACGGCGTGGCGGTCCGGGTATCGCTCACCGCGCGACGGGAAGCCGGCCGTCGCCGGAATCGAGAACGGGCCGCCGCAGCCAGCAAAGCGATTTCGCCCAGTGAGCCGGACGACTGGGCTGACACGATGGCGGCGGTTCATCGGGAAGTGGCCGCGCTTCCCGAAGCCGATCGGTCGGCGTTCGTCCTGTGCGTGATGGAAGGCCTGACCCAGGCGGAAGCGGCGACCCGGCTCGGGCAGACGCCGGGGGCCATCGCGGGTCAGGTGGCTCGGGCGAAAAAGCGGCTGGCGGCGCGGCTTGCCGAGCGCGGCATCGTGCCGGCGCTCGCCGCACTTGGAACGGCCTCGATGGCCGGTGCGGTTCCGCCGGGGTTGGTGGAATGTGTGCTGAATCTCTCCGGGGCGGAGGCGCCGCCCGCAGTTCTTCGACTCTTCAAAGGAGCAACGGATATGAGCCTGTCAGGCAAGATGCTGTTGGCGGCCGCCGCGACGGCGGCGTGCGCGATGCTCGCCATCGCGGGCGTTCAACTCGGCGCCGCCGTTGTTCCCCCGGATTCGCCGCCGGCGGCGAAGGAGGAAAAACCCGCCGCGGTCGCCGCCGAGAAAAAGGCCGAGGGCGGCCGTATCTGGAAAGGACGAATTCGCGAGCGAGGGACGAACAAACCGATCGCGGGCGCTGAAGTCGTCATCGCGATCACCGCCGACGAAGTTCCGGCGAAGAAACTCGCCAAAATCGACCGCAAAGTCGTTCAAAAAACGGATGCCGACGGCAAGTACGAATTCCCCATTACGGCCGAGGAAGCGGCCCGCGGCGGGCTTTACATCGAACTCACCATCTCGTCGGCGGAGCACACGCAGTATTTTGGCGGCTACGGCTACTCGCTCATCCTGAAAAACGAAACCCTTGGCCAGCGCCCCTTCTTCGAGAACATCGTGCTCTGGCCCGGCAAACCCGTCGAAGGCGTCGTGAAGACACCCGAGGGGAAGCCGGCGGCGGGCGTGAAAGTGCTGGCTTACACCACGCCCTTCGCCGGGAAAACCGGCAGCAACAGCCGGTTCCCTGAGACCAAGACGGATGAGCGGGGCCGGTTCCGCCTGATGGTTTATGCCGAAGGTTTGTCGGTCTTCTGGATTCTCCCGCAAGACTATGCCCCCGAGGCGCATGGAGTCCCCAAGGAAAAACGCGGCGACTTCGGGGAATTCACTCTGGCCAAGGGAGAACGCCTAACGGGCAAACTTCTCGACAGCGCCGGGAAGCCGGTCGCGGGAGTCTATGTCGAAGTGGGGGTAGTCCGAAAGAAAGTAGACAAGCCGGATCCGAAGAAGGAGAAATTCGTCATGCCCGGCGCGGTGGTCAATCAGATTCATCGCGCCGCGGTGACCGCCGCCGACGGCTCATTCGAGTTCCGCCCCTTGCCGGCCGGATTCTACCGCATCACGCCTACGGAACGAGGCTGGGATCCGAGTACGCGCGTGAACAATAAGGAACCGGAACGACGACCGCTGCCGGCGGTCTTCCTGCCGCGGCAAGTGATTCTCAAGAAAGGCGAGCCGCTGCCTCCAGTCGTGATCCGCGCCGTGCCCCACGTGGTGCTGGAAGCGCAGTGGTTCAACAGCAAGGGAAAGAAAGGCGGGGGCTTCGACCTCACCCTTTTCGGCTCGCTCGGCAAACGATTCTGGAACATCACCTCGAGCCCCGATCCGAACGGGAAATTCCGTCTGATGGCCCCGAAGGGCCTCGAATCCGCCCGGATATCGATCATCTACGATCCGGATTCGGCCCTCCAGTTCCGCCTCAAGAAGGAAGCGCCGCTTCAGTTCACGAGAGACTTCGATCTTGGCACGCTCGACGCGGACATGAACGAATTGGAGATTATTCACTATGCGGCGCCGACCATCGTCATCAGCGCCATGGATAAAAATGGCAAGGCGATCGAGAACTTCGCGCCGAGCGTCGTTTACATCGAATCCGAGCACAAGGGCGGTTCGAGGCTTTCCTACAAGGGTACGCCAACCGATGTTCCCTTCGAGGGGCTTCCCGGCAACAAGATTCGCACGATTCAGATGGTGCCCGATCGCGAAGTTGAAGTCACGGTGTCGGCGGAAGGGTTCAAACCCGCAAGCCGTAGGATGAAGCTGGCCGAAGGCAAAACCGAGGAGGCGAAGTTCGTGCTGGAACCGAAGTGACGGCCAATTGGCGGCAGCGCCCGCTGCCGTTCCGCGACAAAACGCTACAGGATGTTCAGATCGGCTGCCCGCGACGGCATTGCGAAGGAATCCGGATCGCATCACGGGCCGATGCTATGGGGTCAGAGCGAGCGACAACTCCTCGCTGTGTTGCACAAGCCGCTGGGCAGAGCGAGCGACACTTTCTCGATCGCTCTTCCGCAAGCTCACTTCTGCCCGTCCGGCGACGAATCGAGTATCCCTTCCACCCATCGTCCGGTGTTGCGATAGAGCGCCTCCAGGTTTCGCCGGGCCTGAGCATTGTTGGGGTCAAGTTTCAAGACCTCGCGAAGCGCCGCCTCGGCTTCGAGCGGGTCGACGCCGGCTTCAAGCAATGCATATGAGTAGGCCGCGCGAACAGAAATGGCCGACGGGAACCGGCCGACGGCCGACCCCAGCACCTGCCGAGCGGCGACGTGATCGCCGCGAGTTGTGAGGCTGCGGCCAATGAGTGCTTCCGCCTCGGCTTCGGCGTTCGGCCCCTAACCCGCGTAGGTCCGCTACGGCCCGCTCCAGGCCGGGCCAATTCCGAGTTCGCATGTAAAGCTCGGCTAGCCCCAGATGGGCCGGCAAGAATGCCGGCTCGTCGACGAGCGCCGTTCGCCACTGCGATTCGGCTTCGATAAAGCGACCTGATTCGTAATAGACGCAGGCCAGGTTGTGCCGGGCCTTGTAGCCGCGGAGGCCGGTATCGACACTCCCAAAATGCTCGGTCTCGCGACCGCGGATCAACCGCAAGAGAAGCGCCTCGGCGCCGGCGCTATCCTTCATGACATCTTTTATGATGCTACTCTCGATCGGGAGAAGTTCAGGGTCATCGGAATAGTGGCGCGGCGGGATCGGGCGCGGGCCGGAGAGGCGGCGCTTGTGAGGGGGGTCTTGCGCTTGAAGCGGATGGGCGTTTGATTGCGGAGAGTGCGGATGCGGTCTTCAACGGCGGCGGCGGTCCTCGTCCAGGTCCAGCCGAGCGCGGCCTGTCGGGCGGCCCGGCCGCGAGCCTGCCGCTCGCTTTCTTGCTCGGCGGCGATCCGCAGGATGGCGGCAAGGGCGTCGATGTCAGGATCGAGCCACCAGGGGCGGCCGACGGTTGGGACATCGCCGATGCGGTCGTCGGGGAAGTAAGCGATGCGGCACGGGATTCGCCAACCGGCCGATGGCGGCACGAACTCGTCGGTCGGTCCGCCCGAAGTGACGATGACGGGAGTTCCACAGGCCATCGCTTCGAGGGCTGGTAGCGAGAACCCCTCGCCCCGGTAGGCCGAAACCAGTGCCGAACAGGAACCATAGAGCCGGGCCAGATCATGTTCGCTCAGGTCGCGGTCGAGGTACTCGACAGCGGGCGCCTTCGGATCGGCCCGCAGAGATGCGATCGCGGCGCCGTCCGTCTGGTTGCGATAGAAGCTGCCGGCCCCGAACTCCTTGACGACGAGACAGACATCGTCGGAGGAGGTGAACGCTCGGCGATAAGCGGCAATCAATGCGTCGAACCCCTTGCGGGGGATGGTGCCGCCGACAAAGAGGAACTTCACACGCTTGGTTGTCCCTAGCGGCAGTGGTTCGAGGCCGGGCCGGAAGCGGTCGATATCGACTCCCAGGGGAACGACCTTGACCCTTTCGGGCGGGATTCCCGAGGCGACGTAACAGCGTTCGACGGAGCGGGAGTAGGCCCAGACTTCATCCACGGATTCGAGAATCGGCTCGACCCAGGCCTTCGGCAGGCGGCCATATTCCCAGGGCTGAACGAGCACGAAGGCGCCGCGATCGGCCGGTGGAGTGAAGTCGGGCGGCCAGCGGTGGCGGACGATGACGTCCGCCGACATGCCTCCGATTCCCTACGGTGGCCCGTGGCCCGCGGAGTGGGTCGCAAGCTTCCAGAGATGGAAGAACGAAGGGTTTCTCCGTCTCGATCTGGGGACTGTCGATGCGACCGGCTACACCGCAACGCGGACCGGGGATTCCGTTGCCATCGCCTGCCACGGAAAAACCCCGACTGGCGAATACCGAGCGTGGCTCGAGGCCGTTCTCTCGGAAGGTCAGCCGCGGGAGTACGTCCTGTATTGGGAGCCCCCGGTGCCCGCGATGCCCGCGAACCCGACGCTTTTTCGAGCCAAGGCCAAGTTCGCGGCACCAGCGACCATCACCGAGGTAACGATTGTCGATGCCGATGGTCGACATGTTGTGCCAATCGTTGCAGCCCCAGCGCCGCCTTGATCGCTTCCCCGATTCCGAATTCGCAGGCCGACACCTGGGAGTGAGCATGTTCACACTCGAATTCTCCGGCTGGTTTCAGTGCCGGCTGGCGACCGATCCGGATGCATTCGACGATCCACTCGGCCAAGGCGGCTGGACGTTCGCTATGCCCGGCGAGCCGGATCTCGATCGACTGATTCGGTTTCACGATCCCGTCGCCCCTCGATCCCATGGTCCACTCGTGGGCGTCACTGTCCGAATGGTGCGAGTCGGCGGAACGCCAACGCCGGGACACCCGCTCACCGGCACTGCGGTCCGATTCGCCGATACGGCGCTATTCGATGGGCGCAACGGAGAAATCGCCACTGCCGCACAAGAGCCAATCATCCCGTTTCGAGTTTCGGTCGAAGAGGCAGGAGTACGGGTTATCGGTTTCGATCCGATTGACTTGAGCAGCCCCGCTGAGATTGCTCGTCGACAGCCAATCGATTTCGAAGGCAATTCGGCCGAGGTCCGACTCGCGACCGGGATCCCGAACGCGGGAACCTACCGGCAAACACGGCGCTCACAACTCCAATCCGATCTCGCCTCGGAGAATGACCCGGTACGGCAGGCAGCACTTCAAAAGCGAATCGCGGAACTGGGGCAGAGCGGGATTCGGCTGAGCAGTCTGGGGTTCAAACTGTCCTACCAGTTCGCTCTGCGAGGCCCAAACCTCTGGGAGGATCCGAACCAGTTGCTCGGTTCAGCCTCGGCGAATCCGGCATGGGAGGTGAACTTTTGGATGGGCGGATGGGATGCAGACGCTTTGTCGGCATTCGTGCATGGTACCCTCTCCGTCACTTGAGTTCTGGCCATACTCGCAACCGGCAGGAGCGTTTACTGACAATGCTGCGCCGGACGATGATCGCGACCCGGCTCGCCCGCCAACGACGCCACTACTGCGCCGACCGCGCACGCGCCGCACTGCAATACCGCGATTGCGGACGCGACGGCACGAACGCCCTGCTCGCAACCTTCAGCAACAAAAGCGACGAAACCGGTAACGACGATGAATCGGCGATTCCCTCAATGTTGCCTCGGCCCCTCGCCCCTCCGACCACCGCTGCATCAGGGGCCGCCTGCCGCATCTCCGGGGAGCGGCGGTCGACCCCGTGAAGATTCGTTCGTAGCCCGTACAGCGACCGGGCGACTTTGAATCGGTAGGTCCGAAAATGCCCTCAGTTACGGCCGTCCATGTCCTGTTTGAGGAGCGCGGCATAGATGGGCGACCCGCCCAGTTCCCCGGCGACGAACTCGGCGGTTAGGCAGGTCGCCAGGAGCGGCATCACGAGGACGTAGCACCCGGACATCTCGACCATCAGCAATAGGCCGGTCACCGGCTCCATGGTTTGGTGCGAGTTGGACGGAGAGACGACGCAATTAGGTTCTTGAAGGAGACACGGCGAATGTCCGCCTCGGCGGCCAGAGCAGAGGTCAAGAGGATCGCTTTGAAGCTGGGAATTCGGTAAATGTAGCGGGAGGAGACCACGAATGCGAACGCTTGAATTCATCGGAACGGTACGAACTAACAGCGGCAGATTCGCCAAGGAGATGATCGTCCCTGGGCGAGACGCCTTGCTCGTGGCACCCACTGATTGGCCGAATCTGCTTGCTCCAGGAACCTTGAACATCAAAGTCAACGACGGCGGATTCCCCGAAGGATTCGAGGACATCGGGCCGGGTGACGGTCTGTGCAAACTCGATGCGGGAAAGTTCCGACCTGTCTTGGTCATTCCCCAGCGGAAGATCGCCGGCAACACTGTGATGTCCACCCCTGAAGAGCCAACCAGGGGATTTGCTCGGGTCTGGCGGGCAGAACTTCAAGTGATCGACAGCGGCCAATCGGCATCCTGTTGGATGTTTCGGATCATCGATTTCGGCTACTCCAGCCAACTCGAAGTCGTGGCCGAGGAAAACCTGCGGAGTCGTCTTAACGTCTCCGACGGCATGGCCGTAAAAGTCATCGTGTGGGAAACGGAATCAAACTGGAAACCGCCGACACCCGACGAGCTCATTACCAATTGGTGTGATGCGGCTCGCTCTGTCGAGGTAGGCTTCGGTCCGGAAAAAGCGATGGGCTACCTGATCGGCGAGAAACTCCTGAACTACCTTGAGGTCGCCGAAACGGATAGAGACTGGCGACAGGCCATCCCCGAGTTCGTTGCTGAGATCAAGTCGATCTTCGAACCCTGGCAACTTGCCGAGTTCCTGGATACACCTCGGCGGCTCGGAGCTTTGGGCCACGCTACAACCGAGGAAGGGCACCGGATGTTGCGTGCGGCT
>DATNBQ010000304.1:0-4084 GCA_035571955.1 Urbifossiella sp.
GCAACCGGCGGTTCCGCCACGACTTCCGCCCTGAACCAATCGAGGCCACAGGCGGCCAAAAACCGGCCTTTGGAGTGATTCGCTTGCATACGGGCTTTGGGGTGAGTCGCTTGCATGATGAATGCTCCTCGTGGGGAATTGGGCCGCATGAAGCGTAACTTCCCCGGAAGAATCGTCAACCGATTGCGGTAAGGCCGGAGCCTTTCCGATTGTCGCGCACCGAACACCCCTCGACGGCCCAAGGCTGAACCTCGTCGGCGTTACCCACAATTGAGACGCTTACCCAACGATGGGCGGCGAGGACTTGACGAGGTTTTCCACATCGCGTCGCTGGAGTTCCGATAGTCGCTTCTGGGCTGCGTCGAACAGCGGAGAATCCATCACGGTTTTTTTTTCAGCCGGTGTGACAAATAGTCGGCTGAACAGCCCGCCCGGAGTGAAGAGGAGATTGCTGAGGCGAACGGCATCTGTTTCCGCGGCGAGAATTCGCTCGATTTCCGCTCGGACGGTTTGGGAATCGTTCATGTCGCGCCTCCTTTGAGAAATCGGAAATCGTGAAGTCTCCTCAATAACTCGGGATCGCGGTCTGTTCGCCGCCCTTCAAGGCGGATTCGTGAGCGCAGATTCCGACCAGCGTCCAGTTGGCGCTGGTCGGGGCGTCCGGGAAGGCCGGTTGCTTGCCGAGCACGGCCATCAGGAAGTTGTGTGCGAGGTGCGGATGGCTGCCGCCGTGACCGCCCCCTTGCAGGAAGCTCAGGTGATCGGCGTCCTGGATCGCCGCCGGCATCGTGAACTTCTGGATCTCCGCGGGAAGCAGCTTCGCATAGTCCGGCACTTTCACGCGCTTGGGAATCTCCGGTTCAGATAGCGGCTTCTCCGGCGTGCTCTTCGTATGGATCACCGGCTCCTCGTTCTCCACTTGCTGCCATTCGAAGCTCTTCTTCGAACCGCTCACGTCGAAGCTTTCGCGGTATTGCCGGGCCACGTCGAAGAGACTGCGGGTCACCTCCGCGCACACGTCCGATCCCTTCACGCTGAAGGTCGCGGTCTCCACGGCGAACGGCGAACCATACTTCGGGATCAGTTCCTCGCGGATGCGGCCGGAGCCGTAGCAACTCACCTTGTCTGCGAGGGCCGGCGAACCCGGCTTCGAAAGAATCGCCAAACATGGGCTGACGCAGTGGGTCGCGTACCACATTGGCGGCAGGCCGGGCCAGTAGTTGGGCCAGCCGTCCATGTCTTGCTGGTGGCTGCCGCGCAAGAACTGAATCCTCCCCAGGTCGCCCTTCTCGTACAGTTCCTTCGCGAACAGGTATTCCCGGCTATACACGACGGTTTCCATCATCATGTAAACCTTGCCGACATTCCGCTGCAGTTCGACGATCTCTTTGATCTGCTCCTTGGTAGTCGCCATGGGGACGGTGCAGGCGACGTGCTTGCCGGCGCGAAGGGCGGCGAGCGTCTGAGGGCCGTGATCCGGGATCGGGCTGTTGATATGGACGGCGTCGACATTCGGATCCTTGAGCAGTTCCTCGTAGCTCGTGAAGCGGTGCGGAATCTTGTACTTGTCGGCGCACTTGTCGAGTTCGCTCTTGTCGCGCCGGCACACGCCGTACATTTCGGCGTTCGGATGCGCCTGGTAAATCGGGATGAACTCGGCGCCGAAGCCGAGGCCGACGATCGCAACGCGAACCTTCTTCTCCGCTGCCATGAGGAGAGCTCGTGAGTGATGGGTGGTGTGAGAGAGAGTTCCTTCCGGCCGGCGTCGGTCGCCCCGCAGTCCCGCAGGTCAGGCAGCTCCAGCCGCTCCAAACCCGCCAGTTCCTTCAGCCCCGCGTCACTTTCGTGCCGCCTAGCTTCAGGTCGGTCAGGTTCTGAACGCCGGCGCAGTGTCGGGCCGCATCGGGCCGCATCGGTTACCTTTATCCGCGCAGACCCAGCCCGCACAGGTCCGACAGCCCAACTTCTCCACAATACTTCCCCCTTCCGTGTCGCCTTTTGGGTCCGGTTCGCTTAGAATTCACTACATCACCGCTGGGCCGCACGGCCCCGACGATGCCTGTCTCGCCAAGTGATGAGCCGGTTCCTCAATGTCCGATAGAGGCGGCCGCCGATTCTTCGGCCGCCCCGAAGGGTTCCGAATGTCCGATCCGCGCACCGCGCCCTCCGGCGTGCTCGAACTCCACCCTCGCGGCCACGGGTTCCTTCGCAATCCCGCGAAGAACTACCTGCCCACGAACAACGATCCGTACGTGCCCGGCCAACTGATCGACAAGTTCAAGTTGGCCGAGGGGGTGCTGCTGTCCGGGCCAGTGGAAGCGCCGCGGCGCGGCGCCATCGGTCCGCGCTTGTTGTCGATCCAATCGATCGAAGGAGCCGACCCCGCTCAGTTCCGCCGCCGCAACTGGGACGAACTCACACCCATCGACCCGGCCCGGTGGATCAAGCTGGAGACCGGTCCGGAACCGCTGACGACCCGCGTCATGGATCTGTTCACGCCGATCGGGGCCGGCCAGCGCGGGCTCATTGTCGCCCCGCCGCGGACGGGCAAAACCGTGCTGCTCGCGCACATCGCCGCGGCCGTGGCGAAGATTCATCCCGACATGAAATTGATGGTGCTGCTCGTGGACGAGCGGCCGGAGGAAGTGACCGACCTCAAACGGACGGTGAAAGGGGACGTGATCGCGTCCAGTTCCGACAACGACACGGCGAACCATATTCGCGTGGCCCGGCTGGTGCTCGAGCGCGGCAAGCGGCTCACCGAGATGGGCCGCGATGTCTTTATCCTGCTAGACAGCCTGACGCGGCTGGCGCGGGCTCACAACAAGGTGTCCGGCAGCGGCCGCACCATGAGCGGCGGCGTCGATTCCAAGGCCCTTGAAGTACCCAAACGCCTGTTCGGCACCGCCCGCGCGTTTGAAGAAGGCGGCACGCTGACCATCCTCGGCACCGCGCTCATCGAAACCGGCAGCCGCATGGACGACGTGATTTTTCAGGAGTTCAAGGGCACGGGGAACATGGAACTCGTGTTGAACCGGCAACTGGCGGACCGCCGGATTTACCCGGCGATCGACCTGGGCGCCTCCGGCACCCGCAAGGAGGAGCGGTTGATCCCCGCCGAGGATCTGGAACGCATCACTCTGTTGCGGCGAAGCCTCATGTCGCTGAAGCCCATTGAAGCGATGGAAGGGCTCGTGAAGCAACTTGCGAAGACGGAATGCAACCAGGACTTCCTGATGAATTTGAGCAAGTTCACGAAGTAATCTTCCCAGTCAATCCTCTCCACGCGGCACGTTGATTGCACGAAAACGCATGGGGCCGGCGCAATGCCGAGGAGGCCACGATGCGATTCTTGCGGTCGATCTGTGCCATGCTGCTGGTGGTCTTCGCCAGCATGTCGCTGCTTTCTCTGACGCCGAGCCGGGCCGACGCCATCGGCTACTATCGGTGGCAGCGCGTGCCGTACTACTACAACTCCGGCTACAACTATAACCCTTACGGCGCCTACGGCTGGGGCGGCTACTACGGCAGCTACCCCTACTACAGTTCCTACCGGGCCTATCCGTGGGGCTACTACTGGTGAAGAACTCAGGGAGCACGGGCATTCTTGCCCGTGCCCTCCATGACAGGCGCGAGCGTGAGCAACGCATCGCGCCTATTTTTTTGCGCGTCGGGTAAGTTCCCACAATCGACGCCAACTTGGGTACACGGGTTGCATCGCATCAGGCGGGTCCGATGCTCCTCGCGAGGCGTCGCGGAGCATCGGCTCACTTACTCACCAAGTCGGCCCCGAGAACCGAACGCCTCGGACAATGCCCTTCGCCCGGCCCCGTCGCCCGCATCACGATTCTTTTCACTCGAGGAGACGGTTATGCGATTCTGGACGAAGGCCCTGGGACTCGGTGTCGTCTGCGTGCTCATCGCCAACGCGGGCGCTCAGCAGAATGCTCAACAAAGCCCGCAGAACCAGAACAAGTCGACCGATCCGAACGCGCCGCGCTTCGACGCCAAGCGCTTCCTCAAGGATCACGACACGAACGGCGACGGCAAGTTGAGCAAGGACGAACTGCCGGCGGCGGCCCGC
>DATNBQ010000305.1:0-2564 GCA_035571955.1 Urbifossiella sp.
ACGAATCGTACAGCCTCGTTACCTATTAGCATTAGCGCCGTCGAGGAATTGCTGGGCGATGTCGACGCCGACGAGTTCGGACCAGGCGGCGAGCAACTTCTGGTAAATGGGGCCGGGCCAGGCATAGCGGCGCGATTCCTCGCGCAGGGCGAACTCGCGAACGCCGGCCAGGCAAAAGCCCGTTCCCGCGAGCAGCACTTCCTTGATCGCGTCTTCGTTCTCGGCTACGGGATCCAGCGGCCGCCGGCGAAACGGAATGCCCATGTCAGCGCAAAGCTCGGCCACAACGCGGACGCTGATGCTCTCCAGTACGCTGCCTTCTTCCGCGGCAATCACGCTATCATCCGCGACGGAAAGAATGGAACCGATCGCGGTATCGCCGGGGCCGCTGCCGTTCATCATCACGGCGACGGCGCCCGGTTTGTAAAACGGCGATTCCGGGTCGCGGAGACGCTGCTCGGTGATCCACCAGGAAAGGCGACTGCGATGCTTCACGGTAGGACTGAGGGCGTCCGCGCGAGCGGATGATTGAAACCCGGCAGCGGCCAAGACCGCGCCTTCGGTGAAGAAGCGGCGATAGCGCGCGAACGGCAGCGGATAGGTGTGCATGCCGAGGGTCGGCGCCTTGCTGGGTGACACCGGCTTCCAGCCGGTGCTGTCCGTCTCGCACCGGTTGGAAGCCGGTGCCACCCATGAACCCGCTGTTCCATAAAGCGCGAGCGGCCCCGGCGTCGCAAACGTCACCAGTTGCAACTCGCCGCCCGGCGGCAACAAGCTCGCATTGTGGGAGATCAGTTCATCGGCCGTCGCCGTTAGCTGTTCATTCGATTGTTGCAGAGGGATGTAACAGGTCTGACAATCGCGGCGGAAGCGGGCCAGGTGGTCCGGCCAACGGAATAGCTTGTGGCGAAAGGTGCGGGCGTTGTCAACGACCGTGGCGCCGAACGCGAACCCGGCATCGGCCAATGGCAACGCCGCTTCAGCGAACGGCAGCAACCGCCCATTGAGATAAGCCAGGGGTGAGTTCATGTTTTAGCAAGCCCACCCGTGGCCACGGGGTGCTTTGAATAGTTTCACTTCTTGAATTCACTTTCGTCAATCGACTCCAAATACTCCGTTTCCACGGAATCGGCCTCGAGGAACGTCTTGCCGTCGTGCTTGACCAGCACCTTCTTCGGCAGGGAGATGCCGTTCTTGTCCTTTTTATACTCGAGGATAATCCGCTCTTCGTTGACTTCCTGGCCGGCGCCGGGGACCTGCGTGCGGTGCTCGATCTTGGCGAGCAGGTGCGTCTTCTTGTCGAAGAACAGCGTGAGGTCTTTCTTCCCCTTTTGGGAGACGCGGATGCCGATAGTGGGTTTATCCTCGACCTTGGCTTCGCCGAACAGCGATAGTTCGTAGCTCTTGTCCTTGAGGAGGGGAGTCAACCGTGCCACGGACATCATGTGCTGGCCGTCCTTCATCGCGCTCTTGATCTCGTCGGTGATCGGTATCGGTTTGCCGGCCGCCTCGATTGAGAGCTTGTCGCCGTTCAAAAGCGTCGCGATCGTGATTTTCTGGCCGCCAATGTTCAATTCCAGGCTGTCCTTGAGCTTGTCCGGCAGCATGTAGGCCAGATCCTGCGTGAACTCGGCTTCGCCGACGCCGGGAAGTGTAATCTTTCCCTTGTTCTGCGAGCGGGCCGCCTTGTGCTTGCTCAAGAACTCCTCGCCGCCGTGGGCCTTGATGGCCTGGGTAATGATCGTCTTGACGTCGTCGTCCGCGGCGGATGCGACCGGCGCCGCGGCCAGCGCCGCGAACACCGTAAATGAGAACGCAAACAGTCGGGGCATGGCTTCTCCTCGGCTACGTGGTGACGGACTATTGCCAATTCGTAGGGTGATACCAGATTCGGCGCCGCGCGGTTTCACGGTGCCGAGAATGGAACACCATTGAGTCGACTCTCAAGCCTCGGCATTTCAGATTAAAACTAACCACAGAGGCACAGAGATACCGAGAAATCCGAGAAAATGAGAAGTTCTTTGGTCGCGGTTTTTTCTTCTCTGTGTCTCTGTGCCTCTGTGGTTAGTCTGAAATAGCTCACATTCGGAGATACTTCTATGCTTCGCACCGGCCCGGCAATTCTTTTCACGCTGATGTCGGCCGTCGCCGCTTCGGCCGCGGATTGGCCACAATTCCTGGGACCGAATCGCGACGGTTCCAGCCCGGAAAACGTGGCGCCGTGGCAGGGAACCCTGAAGGCCGCGTGGAAGATGCCGGTCGGTGCCTCGCACAGTTCGCCCGTGGTGGCCGACGGAAAGGTGTTCGCATTCTACCAACCGGCGGGCAAGGATGCCGACGCCCTGGCCGCTTTCGATGCCAAGAGCGGCGCGAAGCTCTGGGAAAAGAGCTACGAGCGGGCCAACTTCAAGCCGCCGTTCGGCAGCGGGCCGCGCTCCACCCCCGCCGTTAGCGACGGGAAGGTCTACACCCTCGGCGGCACCGGCATCCTCGCCTGCTGGGATGCGAAGACCGGCGACATCGCCTGGAAAGTCGACACCCTCAAGGAATTCAAGGCCTCGAAT
>DATNBQ010000306.1:0-4622 GCA_035571955.1 Urbifossiella sp.
AGGTCGGCCTCTTCAACATCCTCGAAGAACGCGACGTGCAAATCCGCGGCTACCCCATCCAGTTCGACCTCGACGTGCTCGTCCTCTTCTCCGCCAACCCGACCACGTACAACCGCTCCGGCAAGGTGATTCCGCAACTGAAGGATCGCATCGGCTCCTTGATCCAGACGCATTACCCGCTGGAGCGCTCGCTCGGCATTGAGATCGTGGAACAGGAAGCCGGCGCGGACCTGGGCGGCGAATATCCCGTATTCGTCCCCTTTTTCATGAAGGAAATCATCGAGCAGATCAGCATCGCGGCGCGGAAGTCGAAGTATGTGGACCATGCGAGCGGCGTGAGTGCCCGCTTCAGCATCGCCAACTACCGGACGATGGTGGCGAGCGCCCGCCATCGCGGCGTGAAGCTCGGCGAGAAGCCGGCCGTGCCGCGCATCAGCGACCTCGGCCATCTGCCGACATCGTCGCTCGGCAAGCTCGAACTCGACATGATGGGCGCCCACCAGATGGGCGAGAAGCAGGTGATCGAGTCGATCATCGCCGAGGCAATCGCGACGGTCTTCGAGGAATACGTGGACAAGCATGGCCTGGATGAAATCGCCGACCTGTTCTCCAAGGGTGTGAAGATCGAGGTGGGGGACATGCTGCCGTCGAGCGATTACGCGAAGCGGTTGAAGCGGGTGCCGAAGGCGTGGGAGAAGGCCTTCGAGGTGAACGCGGGGGAGAGCGACGCGGTGCGGGCCAGTTGCGTGGAGTTCGTGCTGGCCGGTCTTTACGCGGGCGATCGCATTAGCCGCAGCACCCGCCATGGCCGGATCGTTTACGAGACGTGAACCCTTTATTCTTCCGCGAGGATGGTCGTTCGCCCCAGGGCCACGTCGAACTCGCTCAAGAGGGGCACCAGCATCGCCGCGATGGCGAAGCCAAAGGCGCAGCCCAGGGCGAGGAACGGGGCCAGCGGCTCCGCCGATTGCTCCGTGCCCGGCTTGGCGATCAGCACGGTGACGATGCAGTAGAACATCGCGCACGGGCAAGCCACGCTGGCCGCGGTCAATGCATTGGTCGGCCGATCCGCACTGAGCACGTACATCAAGCCGCCGATTCCCAGCGCCAGAAACGCGATGAAGCTGAGCCACTGATTGGCGAAGCTGCCGCCGTTGATTACGATCAGGTAAATCGTGATCAGCGTGCCGACTGAGAGAAAGAAGATGGTGCCGAGAGTATGCGCGATGGCGAGCCGGCTGTTGGCGATCCGCAGCGACACGTGCAAGCCGAGCATCAGGGCGAACGCCAGCAGCACGACGATGGCGCCGAGCACGGCGAGGAGCGGCCCGAAGTTCATGGCGAACGCCGCCAGCGGATTGGCGTCCGCGGGCGTTTTCGTCAGGGCCCCGCGAAAGGCATAAAAGACGGCCAGTAAGAGCGGCGGCAGCAAGTATTCCTTCGTGTTGTACGCCACCGCCAGAATCTTGCCGAAGATGAACTCGTTGGGCGAAATGTCCGTGACGAGCAGAATGTCCAGGGTGCCGCCATCGCGTTCGGACGTGACCGACGTGACCGCTTGCGCGGAAACGAGCAGCAAGCTGAGCACGGCGACGGGAACGAGGCCGTAAGCCGCCGCGAACGCGGGTCGGCCGCCGGCCCGGTTCAACTCGCTGACCGCGAAGTAGAGAATCAGCGCCAGCACGATGCCGAAGGCGAACTTCACGAGCAGCGGCCGTCGGCCGTAAGCCAGCGTGCGGATTTCCCGCCACAGCACGGGGTTCGGCCACACTTCGCGGACGGCGCCCGGCGCCGCATGAGCCCGCGCCCGCTTCTCCAGTTCCACCGATTCATCGGTCTCGACGGCGTCCGGCGTCTCGCGCTGCATGATCGGTTCGCCGCTCGGGTTCCACTGGCGCAACTTCGCGATGCCGATGCCGTTGAGCACGATGCACCAGCCGAGCATCACGAGGGCGAATCCGTAGGCGGGCGCCATTCCGGTGGGCCGGGTCGGCGGCTCGAGCACGGTTTCCATCGCGGCAAAGGGATCGCACCACGGCTGCAGTGCCGGCGCGAAGGCCGCCAGCGCCTGCGTGATGCAGATATAGAGGACGAGGAAAAGCACTGAGAGCGCGATGGCCTGATACGTTTTGTCGCGCCAGAGTGCGACGAGCCCACCGAGCGAACCGGCGGCGGCGGCCGACGCGCCGAGGATGAGCACCGCTTGCACGACTTGCTCCGGTGCGACGCCGCCGAGGAAGAGAAGCATCGCCAGTACCGGGGCCGTCACCAGCAGTTGGATTGCGATGGGAAGCAGGGCGCCGAGGAGTTTGCCGACCACGATTTCGTAATCGCGCATGTCGGTAAGCAGAAGCAAAACGAAGGTGCGGCGATCTTTTTCCTGGGCCACGGCCCCGGCGGCGGACAGGGCCGCGAAAAAGAGCGTGAGCAGCAGTTGAACGAAGGCGACGATCTGGAAGAGGAGTAGGCCGAAGGCGGCGGTTTCGCCGAGCGTGGCTTCGCGGGAGAAGCCGATGGTGGCTTGCCAGGTGGTGATGCCGAGGATGCCGAGGAGCCCGGCGACGGCGGCCCGGGCGGCATGGTGCCCGCGGCGCCGCGGCACCGTCGCCAACTCCCGCGCGAAGATCGGACCGAGCAAGCGGACCACCCATTCAGGAACGGTTCTTGTGGAGTGATTCTAGCAAAACAGCAGTGCCGCGTTCGCCATTGCCGAGGCCGATGCATCCGCTTGTGTAAGTTTACCCGTACTCGACGGGCCGCTGCGCCGTTGCCCCGCGTTCTCTGTGCCTTTGTGGTCCATTCCGAATTGCCACTAGCGGCCGCCGGCCTGTTCGAGGAGGCGGATGATCTCGTCGAGGCGGCTCTTCAATTCGTCGGTTTGCCGGCCGCTTTCCTGGCGGGCCAGAGCCATCATGGCATCGAGGAGTGGGTCGCCGACCGATGTGCCGAAGCCCATGTCGCGCGAGAGCCGCCGGGCCATTTTAAGCGGCGTTCGCTTTTCCTCCGAGTCGGCGATATTCGGATCGGCCCCGAACGCCAACAGCCTTCGCACTTCGTCCACCTCCATCTGATCGACGGCCATGCACAGCGGCGGATACTCGTCCGGCTCGAGGGCATTGATATCCGCCCCCGCGGCGGCGAGTTCCCGCGCGCGATCCTCCTCCCCATTCAGAATCGCCTCGACGAGTTCGTCGTGCGGCGTGGGAAGATAATCTTCGCTCTCGTCGTATTCCAGTTCGCTAACGGCCAGCTTCCCGTACGAGTCCTGCGTCATGGCGAGTCTCCGGGAGCGATGTGATGGCCTGAGCATAGCAGGCCGTTGGCGGCAGGGGAGGAGGATTTTTCCGATTTTTCTCAAAAGTGCGAGTGCGAGTGCAAAGTGCGAGAACCCCGTATATCAATACTGCGACTCGATGGGGACTCCTCATGGCCGCGATCACCCGGCAGATGCTCCGCGACTACCTGCACGATGCATTGCTGGAGCCGGAGATGGCCGCGGTGGAGAAGGCCCTGCGCGGCAACAAAGAACTGCACGCGCAGTTGAACGCTATCCGCGACGAAGAGGATCGCGGCGAACATTCGGTTGGAGCCATTTGGCGGCGCGAACGGGTGAGTTGCCCCAGCCGCGATCAGCTCGGCGGCTTCCTCCTCGGCGCCGGCGACCCCGAACTCCTCGACTACGTCCAGTTCCACCTCGACACCATCGGCTGCCCCTATTGCCGGGCCAATCTGGACGATCTCAAGAAACTGCAGGCGGGTTAGGGAAGGCGAGCCGGGAGCGTCAGTCAGCGACCGGAGTTCTTCCGGCGCACCGCCTTCACGCACGGCAGCCGTTCCACCGAATCGATCCCTTCCGGCAGGTTCGCCTCGGTCGGAATCAAGATCGGCAGCCCGTTGCGGATGGGAAACGCCGCGGCGCAACCGCTGCAGATCAGCGACTGCTGCTCGCGGGCCAGTGTGGCCTCGCGGCGCGGGTCGAGCGGGCACCGCAAGTGGCCGAGAATTGCATCATCCATCGGGCGTACCTCACCAGTATTTCAAAGCGCGGACAGCATGCACGAGCATCAGACCGGTCATGGCGATCGCCAGCGGCAAGTGGACCGTCAACCAGCCGTGCATCCACCAGTTTATGCGTTTTTGCACATCCCACTGGCGGCGAAGGTCGGCGAGTTGTTCGAGGCGGTCGATGGTCTCGGCCGCGCTTTCGGGCAAGGAATCGCGCAGTTGCTCGAAGCGGCGCGAAGCATCGGCGCGGTTGCGGAGCGGGGACCGCCGCCGCGCCTCTCCCCGCAAATAAGGCATCAGCAGCGTATCGCGAAAAACGGCCACCTCCGAAGCTGGTTCCATGGCGACCGCGCTCGTTCCCAGGGCATCATACGCCTTCGAATCGCTGGTAATGTCATCGATCAGGCGACTGGCCTCGGCGACGTGCAAGCTCGCCACAAACTCAATCTGCGATGCGATCGTTTCATTCGGCGCGTCGGCGATGAGTTGCTCTGGCAGCCATTGTTGCAGCACGAGTCCCCAAATGCCGCTTGCCGTTACCAGCAGGAAGAGGATCAGCGCGACGGCGGCAAGCGGACCGCCGAGGCTGAAGCCGGCATGCACGAGGATGATCGGCA
>DATNBQ010000307.1:0-2298 GCA_035571955.1 Urbifossiella sp.
CTCGTCCGCGAACTGCAAGCGCAATTCGGCCTTTCCCGGCGCGTCGGAGCTCGCATCCTTCGTTGCCGCGAAGTCGGCCGTCAGCAGCGCCGATTCCGCTTCCAGTAGCGGAGCGCCGACCGGCAGCGGCAAGGATGCAACCGACTTCAGGTCCAGGCCGATGGTGAGCGTGTGACTCCCGGCCGCGGCGATGGCGTCGGTCAGCCGGCCCGGCGTTCCGCGAACGATTCCTTCCAACTTCGCTGGATCGACAGTATCCGGCGCGAGCAGCACGGTCCGCGGATCAACTTGAAATACCAGCGCAAACTCGGCGCCGGGGGCGGAAAGCACATTCTCCGGCGGCTTGGCGGTGGTAGCCTTGGCGCCGGGCTTCCTTAGCTTTTTGGCGATGGCCTGGGCGTCGAGCGGCTTCCGCCCCGTCATCAGAATGAGCGGCGTCTCCTTGCCGGCGGGAATCCAGAAGGCGGTGACGCGCTGCAATTGGCCGGGGCCGGTTCCGAGCGCCGATTGCACGGCCCAGGCGAATTCGAGCTCGCCGTTGGCGTGCCGCAATCCCCCGAGCGCCGGGTGATCCCAGGCCTTGGCGACATCGAGGGAAACGAAAGCCAGGCAATCGCCGGGAACGATCTCGGCCAGCTTCTTGTGCTCGGCCGGTCGTGCGGCCACGACCGCACAGGCCAACAGAGCCAGAGGAAGGAAACAGCGGATCATGATGAAACTCCACCGGGTCGAATGGAAATAAGACGACGGGCCGCCATCGCGATTTCGGACACGCTGGCGAATCGACTTACTTCTTGGCCGATGCCGCATAGGCATCGCGTTCCTTCTCCCACCGGGCCGCCAATTCCTTCACCTTATCCGGCATCGCCTTCGCAAGATTCTTCTCCTCCGAGCGGTCGGTCGTCAGATCGTACAGTTCCCACTGCCTGCCTTTCGCCGCTACGAGCTTCCAGTGCCCGACCAGGAGCGCGCGGTTCCCTTCGTGCAGCCACCAGATCGATTCGCGCGGCAACTCGGCATCGCGGGCAAAGAGCGGCGCCAGGCTTTTACCGGGCGCGGGCGGCACCGGCTGGCCGCTCCACGCTTCGAACCGCTTGCCGCCGGTCACTTCCAGAATGGTCGGCAAGAGATCGATCACGTGTCCCGGCGCGCGGCGAAGTTCGCCGAGGCCGGCGATTCCCTTGGGCCAGTGCACGATGAGCGGCGTCGAGATGCCGCCTTCATGTACCCACGTCTTGTGGCGGCGGAACGGCGTGTTGCACAGGCTCGACCAGCCCGGCCCGATGCTCAGGAACGTCGCCCCGGTGCCGCACTCGGCATGGGAATCGTGGCCGTCGCCGCGAACCATCATCTCGGCACTCGCCCCGTTATCCGAAAGGAAGAACACCAGCGTGTTGTCGAGCGCTCCCATCGCACGGAGTTGGTCCAGCACCCGGCCGACTTCCTGATCGATGCGATCGACCATCGCCGCGTGCACGGCCATCTTGTCCGCCTGGAAGGCTCGCTGCTCGGGGGTGAGTTCCTTCCACGGCAGCGGCCGATTCACTTCGTCGGGGCCGAGCTTCTTGATCGCATCGGGGAACGGATAGGGCGGCCCGAGTTCCCTTTCGATGGCCGCCAGCGACGTGCCGCCGATTTTCAGTTCCTTGAGCCGTTCCCAGCGAGCGTCGCGCAGCGCATCCCAGCCGGCCAGGTATTTCTTCTTGTAGCGGGCGATGTCCGCGGCCGGGGCCTGCAGTGGAAAGTGCGGCGAGGTGAATGCCAGGTATTCGAAGAACGGCTTATCGGCGAAATGTGCCGCGTGGTCCTTGAGGCACTTGATGGCGTGCTCGGCGATGGCCGTCGTGGAATAGTAACCGGCCTTGGGATCGACGGCGGGCAGCGGCTTGTCGTCCTCGGTGTGCTGCTTCGGCGCGAAGTGGCGGTCGTGGTCGTTGAGGCTGTACGAGCGATCGAAGCCGTTCTTGAGCGGCAGGCCATCGACGTGCCACTTGCCGGAGTGGTAGTTGCGGTAGCCGAGCGGCCGAAGCATTTCGGGAAGCAAGCGGGCCCACGCGGGGCGCGTGCCCTGGCTGCCGCTCTTGACGCCGGGCACGGTATCGCGGCGAACTTGCTGCGCATAGTAGCCGGTGAGAAGCGCGGCTCGCGTCGGCCAGCACCGGGCCGTGTTGTAGAACTGCGTGAAGCGCAGGCCGTTCTTGGCCAGCTCGTCGAGGTTCGGCGTCGCAATCTCACTGCCGTAACAGCCCAGGTCCGAGAAGCCCATATCATCCGCGAGAATGATGAGCACGTTCGGGG
>DATNBQ010000308.1:0-4046 GCA_035571955.1 Urbifossiella sp.
CGGCGTGGGCCCAGCCGCTTTCCTTGTGGAAAGTGTGGTCGCAGATTTCGTTCAGATAGCTGTAGGCATACGGGTTGAAGCTGGCCCCCGCCTGCCGTTTGTAGATGCCGCCGGGCACGATGTGGAACAGGTGCGGGATCACGCAGCAGCAGAGGATGAACTGGCCGTCCGTGTTGCGCCAGTCCATGCCCCACGGGTTCGAGGTTCCTTCGGCGAAGATCTCGAACTTCTTTTGCACCGGGTGGTAGCGCCAGATGCCGCCGTTGATCTTTGCTGGCGAGCCGGCGACGTTAGTCGCCGGAGCGCGGCCTCCGGCGGCTAACGCCGCCGGCTCGCCAGGTGAAACTGCTGAATTCGTGAAGATGCCGTGCAGTCCGTAGAGCCAGCCGTCCGGGCCCCACTGGAACGTGTTGAGCGTTTCGTGCGTGTCCTGGCTGCCGAAACCCTTCAAGAGCACGTCGAACTTGCCGGGCTTGTCGTTCTTGTTCTCGATGAACCAGAGGTAAGGCGGGGCGCCGACGAAGACGCCGCCGTGGCCGACTTCGATGCCGCTCGCCATGTCGAACGCTCCGAGCCCGGCCTTCTTGCGTTCGTCCGTGACCGGGAAATCTTTCCCCTCCGCGAAGATGGTTTTCTTGTCGCAGACGCCGTCGCCATCGGTGTCTTCGAGAATGGCGATGCGGTCGCGCGGAGCCTTCCCCTTCGGCGTCCGCTTCGGGTACTCGAAGCACTCGACGACCCAGATGCGCCCTTTTTCGTCGATGGTGAAGGCGATTGGATTGACGACCGTGGGCTCGGCTGCGAACAGCTTCACCTCGAACTCGGGGGGCACCTTGAACTTGGCGACCGTCTCCTCGGCCTTCCAGTACGGCTGCCCGGACGGCTTGCGGTTATCGAAACCGAATTCCTTTTGCGCGAAGGCATCCGTAGACACGACCAGCATGACGAGAAGAGCGAGCCGACGCATGGGAAGCCTCGGGGAGAGTGCGGGCAGTTGTTTTAGCGTTTCACGGCGGCGTAGACATCGCGGAGGGGGACGCCCTGTTCGCGGGCGATGCGAGCACAGTCTTCGTATTCGGGCGTGACCACTTCGAAGCCGCCCTTGCGCCAGCCGCGTTTGGCCAGCACCGGGCCCCACGGCGTTTGAACCGAGATCGCTTCGCGCTCGAGCTTGCTGCGTTCGGCGGAGTGGCGGCGGATGCCGAAGGTGGCGGTCTCGCGGAAGAGCACCGCTTCCAACGCGTCCGCTGTTTCGGGAGCGGCAATCACCGAAATCAGGTCGCCGGGGCGGTTTTTCTTCATGAGGCCCGGCATCACGAACACATCGAGCGCACCGGCCGCGAACAGCCGCTCCATGCAGAAGCCGACGACTTCGGGGGAAACGTCGTCCAGGTTGGTTTCCAGGACAATTACGGTGTCGGAAGCGCCCACCCGTTGCCACGGGTGGGCTTGGCCCACGAAGAGCCGCAAAATGTTCGGTTGTTCGAGGAAATCCTTGGTGCCCGCGCCGGAACCGATGCGTTCGATGGTCATGGCCGGGGATGACGTGAATTCGGTCACCACGCTCGTTAGGATCGCAGCCCCGGTTGGCGTCGTCAGTTCCCCCTTCACGGAAGAGGTTGCAAGAGGCACTCCCTTGAGCAATTCGGCCGTGCCGGGCGTCGGGACGGGCATGATGCCGTGGGCGCCTTTCACACTGCCCGAGCCCGGCGGCACCGGCGAACTGGTGAACCGCTCCACGCCGAGCAGATCGAGCCCGACCGCGGCGCCGACGATGTCCGCGATGCTATCGAGCGCCCCGACTTCGTGGAAGTGGACCCGTTCGAGCGGCAGGCCGTGGGCGGCGGACTCGGCGGCGGCCAGCTTGCGGAAGATGCCAAGAGCGAGGCCCCGCTGCTTTTCCGTGAGCCGGCCGCGGGCCAGAATCGCTTCAATGTCCGGCAAAAAGCGGTAGTTTTCCTGATCCTCGGCGATCACCGTGGCCTTGGTGGCGGCGAAGCCGCACCGCTTGACCCGTTCGATTTCCAGCTGAATCGGTAGACCGAGCGATTCGAGAGCCGCGCGAATGGCCGCCGCATCGACGCCGCTATCCAGGAGCGCCCCGAGGACCATATCCCCGCTGATGCCGCTGAAGCAATCGAAGTGAGCGACGCGCACGGATGAAACTCCGGTTTCCAGTGTTCTATGGTATAGGAAGGCACGCTCCCGCTCCGCGTCGCGGCTAACCCGAAGGTATTTCATGCCAATTGCTCAGACGGCTCTCGAACGGCTGGAGGCGCTGGTTTCGCCCGACGGCGGCTGGGGTTACCAGCCGGGCCAGGCGATGCACCTGGAACCGAGTTGCCTGGCGGTGCTCGCCCTGGCCGCCGATGCGAAGTATGCCGCGCTGGTCGAAACCGGCGTGAAGGCGATCGAAGCCAACCGGGCGGCCGACGGCACCTATCGCCTGGCCCGCGCCCGTCAGCAAGCCATCTGGCCCACGGCCCTCGTGCTGTTCACGCGGCATTCCCTGTCGCCTCTCGCCGCCGCGCCCGGTTCGCCCCTGGCCGCGACCACCGAACAGCTTCTGGCCATCAATAGCAGGATCGTCGATGCGGACGCCGCCGAAGTCGCGGATATGAAGATCGACATCGATTTGAAGTTGCACGGTTGGCCGTGGGCCGAGGCGAATTTCGCCTGGGTGGAACCGACATCGTGGGCTTGCCTGGCGCTGCGAGCGCTCGGCCGCGGCGACCACCCCCGCGTCAAGGAGGGGATGAAGCTGTTGCTCGATCGCGCCTTCGACACCGGCGGCGCCAATTACGGCAACCGCATGGTTCTCGGCCGCAGCACCGAGCCGATTCCCGGCCCCACGGCCGTCATGCTCCTGGCCTTGCAAGGCGTCGCCGACGAGCCGCGCGTCGATGCCGCTGTGGGCTACCTGCGCGTCCACGCCGCGCAGACCACGGACCTGGAAAACCTCGCCTGGGCCAAGCTCGCCCTCTCGGTTCACGAGCACGATCGGGCCACGCGCGACTTCTTGCCGGAACTCGATACGCGGATTGCCGGGGCGCTCTCGGAAGAAATCCATCGCACCGATGGCCTCGGCGCCGGGCCGTATCGCCTGGCCCTTGCGGCGCTCGCCCTGGATACTAGCAAGCGGAATCCATTTCGCATTGTTGGAACTCCGGCGACTGACGTCGCCGGCTCGCCAGCGGTGAAGAGTCACGTCGCCGGCTCGCCGGGAATTATGGATCGGATCAAATCGCGGTTTCGCGGCTGGATGGTCGGCGGGCTCGGGCGGATGCGGCCGCTGCCGGCGACCTCCGCCGTGCATATCGCCCGCGCCGAATCGTACGAGGACCCGCTCGCCGAAATCCTCGCGCAACAATACGACCACTTTCGCCAAGCCGTGCCGCTGGCCGGCAAGCGCGTCGTGCTCAAACCGAACCTCGTCGAGTATCGCCGCGAGAAGGTCATCAACACCGACCCGCGCGTGATCGACGCGGTCATTCAACTGTGCAAGAAGGAAGGGGCCGCGGAAATCACTGTGGCCGAGGGGCCGGGGCACTGGCGCAATGTCCAGTATCTCGTCAAGGAATGCGGGCTTGGGGCGGTGCTCGAAAAGCACGGCGTCCGCTTCGTCGACTTGAATCATGACGAGCCGGTGAAAATGACCAACCTGGGCCGCCTCACCGGCCTCGATTACCTCTACCTGGCTCGCACCGTCGTCAGCGCCGACGTCTTCATCTCATTGCCGAAGTTGAAGACGCACCACTGGGCCGGGGCCACGCTTTCGTTGAAGAACCTGTTCGGCACGCTGCCGGGCATCTGTTACGGCTGGCCGAAGAACGAACTGCACTGGCGCGGCATCCCGCATAGCATCGTGGACATCGCCTGCACGCACACGCCGCATCTGGCGATCGTCGATGGCATCGTCGGCATGGAAGGGGACGGCCCGCTGATGGGAAACGCCAAGGAAGTCGGGGCCTTGGTGATGGGCGCGGACCTGGTGGCGGTGGATGCGACCTGTTGCCGGTTGATGAAGCTGCCGGCGGATCGGTTGC
>DATNBQ010000309.1:0-18277 GCA_035571955.1 Urbifossiella sp.
GCTTGAAGCAACCGGACAAGTTCAAGAACGATCCGTGGGAAAAAGCGCGACTGGAAGCGCTGGTGAAGAGGCCGCCGCCGGATTATGTGGCCGGCAGCGCCTTTCACGGTGCTTGCCTCAATTACGAGGCCGGCAAGTTCGGCGAAGCCCTTCCCAAGTTCCAGGCTTTCACCAAGGATTACGCCCCGTCGCCGCTGAAAGAAGATGCCCTTCTTCGCGCCGGTCTCTGTCTGGTTCAACTCAAGCAGAACGACGAAGCGCTGAAAGTGCTGCAACCTCTGACGAACGCCCAGCGGCTCGCCGATCAGGTCTTTTACTGGATGGGCAAGGCGAACGTCGGCCAGGCACTCGCCGCCGATCCGGCGAAGCCGGCGCTGCGGACGCAGTTCCTCAACACCGCGATCAACAACCTCCGCACCGGCGCCGATCGCGCCAATCAACTCGCGGGCAGCGACCCGCTGGCCAAGGGCCGCCGCGCCACGATGCTTCTGGAAGTGGCCGACGCTCAGTTGCTCAACAAGCAGGCCCGCGACGCCGCCAACACTTATCAGGCCATCTGGAACGAGAACCTGCTTCCCGGCAAGCAAGAGGAAACGCTGCAGCGGATCGTCGCCGCCTGGCATCTCGCTGGCGACTTCAACCAATCGGATAACCGCATCGCCGAGTTCAAGCAGAAGTTCCCGCAGAGCCCATTGCTTCCGCTCGTGCTCTTCCGCGGCGCCGAGAACGCCTATGGCCGGGCCGAGCAAGCCGCGAAGCAGAACAACGCGGCCGCGGCCAAGACCGGGTTCGCCGCCGCCGCCGCCAAGTATCAGGATGTGATCGCCAGGTTCCCCGAGTTCGAGAAGGTGAACCGGGCCCGCTACGGCCTCGCGCTGTGCCATGTTTCGACCGCGGATTACGAGAAGGCAGCGGCGGCCCTGCAGGCAATCCCCGCCCCGGAACGCAGCGGCGAACTGGCCGGGGCCTCGTTCCTGCTGGCCGATTGCCTGATTCGCACCGCGCCTGCCAAGGCCGAGGACGCCCTGCAGGACAATATGCTCCGCGAGAAGTTAGCCAACGCTGCGGCACTGCTCGATGCTTTTGTGGCCGCTAATGCGAAGGCCCCGGAGGCCGCCGACGCTCTTCTCAAGTTCAGCTACTGCCAGAAGCGGCTCGGCATCCAGCTGGCCCCCGGCAACGAACGCAACGACGCCTTGAACAAGGCCCGGCAAGCGCTCGAACGCCTCGGCCGCGAGTACCCCCAGTCCGCCCTCGCCGGGGCCGCCGCACTGGAACGGGCCAAGGTCATGACGCTGCAAGGCGACAAGGGGGGCGCGATCAATGCTTTGAACGCCTTCAAGAACGACCCGCTGGCCAAGTCGTCGGTCGCGCCGCTCGCCTGCATCGCGCTGGCCACCTTGCTCCGCGAACAGAACCAGGCGGCCCAGGCCGCAACCGTCATGCAGCAAGCCCGCCAAAAGTACGAAGGGCAACTCAACGGCGACCCCGACCCGGCCCGTAAAGAATGGGCGCAACTCATTCGCTACCACCACGGCGTCGCCCTCTTCGAATCGGGCAAGTCCGTCGAAGCTCGCCAGGCGTTCGATCAGGTGATTCAGCAATCCTCCGGCAAGGCGATCGGCGCCGAGGCCGCCCTCCGCGCCGGCCAGTGCTTCATCGACGAGGCCAAAAAGAAGATCGACAACCTGGAAAAGGAGAAGGCCAAGCCGAACGTCAAAGGGCAGCAATTGACGCAGATCGATGGGCAGATCAAGTTCGCCAAGGGCGACCTGGCGAACGCGGCGAAGTTGCTCGAACGGCGTGCCGACGAGTTCAAGACCGGCTTGCCGCAGGGCGAGGCCCGCGCCCGGATGCTTTACGACGCGGCCTGGGCGTACAAGGCCGCCGGCGGCGACCCGGTTCCCGCTTACACCAAGCTGATCGCCGAGTTCGCGGCTCTCTCGCTCGCCGTCGAGGCGCGGCTCGAGCTCGCCGAACTTTACGCCGATCGGAAGAAGTCGGACGACGCAGTGAAGCTGCTCAAGGATGCGCTCGACGCCGAGCCGAGCGACAAGTCGACGCCGCCGGAGACCACGGAGCGCATCCGCATTCGCCTCGGCGCGGCTCTCTTCGACAACAAAGACATCGTGGCGGCCCAGGCCCAGTTCGACGCGGTCGCCGGCAACGAGAAGTCCCCGCATCGCGGCGCGGCCTTGTATCGCTCCGCCGAATGCCTCATGGCCCAGAGCAAATGGGAGGACGCCAAGAACAAACTCGCGATCTTCCGCGATAACGGGGCCTTCCAGAATCTGCCGCAGATCAGCGACCGGGCGATGCTTCGCCTTGGCCACGCCTTGACGGAACTCAAACAGTGGGATGCGGCTCGCCAGGCGTTCGAAACGCTCATCAATCGCTACGGCGATGGTAATGCCTGGGCGGTAGATGCTCGTTATGGAATGGGTTGGACGCATCAGAACGCGGGCCGCTTTGACGACGCCATCAACGCTTATGCCCAGGTGACGCAGAAGACGACCGACGAACGCGCCGGCCGGTCGCACTTGCAAATCGGCCTCTGCCGGGCGGCCCAAAAGAAGTGGGACGATGCCGGCAAGGCGTTCGCCACGGTTTACTACGGCTACGACCTACCCGATTTGAAATTCGCGGCGATGGTGGAGCATGCCCGCGTGCTCGGTGAACAGAAGAACGCGGCCGAGGCCTTGAAATTGCTCGACCGCGTGATCAAGGACGCCCCGAAGGACGGCACGTGGAGCAAGGCCGCAATGGAAATGTTAGCGAAGGTGAAGAAGTAGCACGGGCCACCAGGTGGTAAAATGTCGGTGCGAAACTAGCAAATCGCGGGAGGTTTCATCATGGCGGAACTGACGCTCGAATCATTGGCGAAGCGACTCGAAACGCTGGAACAGAAGTTCGAGGAGCGCGACGCATTCCGAAAGGACTGGCAAAAAAGCGTTGGAATGTTCGACGGCAGCGAGTTCATGAAATTAGTCGACGACGAAGTGGCCGCGATGCGGGAAGCCGAACGCCAAGCCGCTCGCGAGGGCCGCTCGGAATGATTTTCCTCGACAGTGATCATTTGACGGTGCTCAAATACTCGACCGGCGAGAGGTCGCAGCGCCTGCGAGCGCGGCTCGATGCGGCCACCGGCGAGATCATTGGAACCACCGTCGTGAACATAGAGGAACAGATGCGCGGCTGGATCGCCGCAATCGCCAAGGAGCGGCAACCTCGCCGACAGATCGCCGCCTATCGGGAACTCGCTCAATTGTTCGAATTCATTCGCCGCTTTTACATCGGTTTACTGAGCGATTCCGCCGTCGATCTGCTCGACCAATTCGGCAGTATTCATATTTCGAAATCGGATCGCAAAATTGCCGCGATCGCCATCGCCAACGATGCCCTGCTCTTGACGGCCAACCGCCGCGACTACGAACAGATACCGGAATTGCGATTCGAAAACTGGATGGATTAAGCGATCAATCCGCAGCGGAGCCCCGATATGCGCATACTATTCGCCATTGCCGCCCTGCTGTTCGCGGTCCGACCCGCCGCGGCTTACGTCGAAGCCCCCATGTCGCTCGGCTCCGTCCTCGCGCAATCCACCCACGTCGTCCTCATGACCGTCACCAAGGTCGACCAACAGCAGAATCTCATCATCTTTCAGAAAGTACAGGACATCAAAGGGAAGCACCCCCAAGACACGATCAAGCACAACATCGGCCGCGGCGGCCTCCGCGCCGGCGAATGGCAAGAGATCATGAAGTGGGCCGAGGTCGGCAAGAAAGCCGTCTTCTTCCACAATGGCGGCGCCAGCGAAACCTTCATCGGCGTCACCTGGTATCAGGCTTACCCGCAAGGCGAATGGTGGGGCATGAGCCACGGCGAACCGTTCATGCTCCGCTCCTATGCCGGCAAGGTCGATAAACTCCCCGCCATCGTTGCGGACTTGCTCGCCAACAAGGAAGTCATCGTGCCGTGCATGGTGGACGGCGACAAGGAAGCGATCCACAAGAAGATTGCCAAGATTCAGCGGGTCAAAGCCAGCCTCAAGATTCAGGACTATAACCCGAAGCGCGATTTCGTCGGCTGGGGCGGCGAGGACATTCGCCGGCTGCAGGGGATGCCGGGCTTCGATCGCATGGCCGCCTTGCCCAAACTGGATGCCGAAGCGCAATCGATCAGCGTCGTCGATTTCGACAACGACGGGAAACCGGACGTCTGCCTGTGCGGGGCGAGCAAGGTCGTGCTCATGCAAAACGGCGGCGACAGCTACAGCGAAGTGGCACTACCCGGCTACTCCGGCGGTGCTCGCTCGGCGGTCTGGGCCGATCACAACGGCGACGGCCTGCCCGATCTTCTGCTCGCCACCCCCGATGGTCCGCGGCTGTTCACGAATCTCGGCAAGGGGCAGTTCCGCGACGATAGCAAGCGCTTGCCGCGCGAAGCCGCTTACAACCTCACCGCCGCGGCCTGGGGTGATTTCGATGGCGACGGCAAGCCGGACGTGCTGCTGGGCAACGGCTTCCATGGCTTGCGCCTTTACCGCAACATCCGCCCCGAAGCGCCCAAACGCATCGAACCGCCGAAGTTCGGCGACTGGCACGTCATCGGCACCTTCCGCGCCGCCAATCCCGCCGACAACTTTAAGACTGCCTTCCCCGTGGAATCCGAGAAGTTTACCCCCACCAAGGAATATCGCGGCAAGCGAAACCTGCCCGCAAAGTGGGCCAAAAAGGAGATCAAGAACGACGCCGTGACGCCGCTGCCCGAAGTCGGCGGCAACTGCGCGACCTACCTCCATGTCAAAATGGATGCCGCGGCCGACATGGAATTCCCGGTTTCCATCGGCACGAACGGCACGCTCACGGTGTGGGTCAACGAGAACAAGGTCTTCACCGACGATCAATACAAGCCGGTCGCGCGGCCGCTCGCGTTGAAGCTCAAAAAAGGTTCCAACACGCTGCTCGTCAAGATGTGCGATACCGTGGGGAACCACGCCTTTCGCTTCGCCCTGGGCCACGGCAACTCGGACGGCCCGCCCGGTCCGTGGTTCGAAGACGCCACAGCAGCGTGGGGCCTCGGCAACGAGATCAAGGGCGATACCCTCACCGTCGCCGACTTCAATAACGACGGCCGCCCCGATTTCCTCTACGGCGCCGGCACCGGCATGCTCTATCTGAACGCTGGCGGCAAGTTCGCCCTGAAGCCCGATTCCGGCATCGCCTACAAGCCCGGCAAAATCGGCCCCGCCCCCGCCGACTTCGACTCGGACGGCAACCTCGATTTGTTCATTCCGCAAGCCGACGGCAAGTGCCGCCTCTTCCGCGGCAAGGGCGACGGTTCGTTCAGCGACGTGCCGTGCCCCGCGGTTCCCGGCGCCGTTTCCGCCGCCTGGGGCGACTTCGACAACGACGGCCAGCCCGACCTCGTGGTCTGCTGTTTGAAAGGATCGAACCGCTATTTCAAGAACATCGGCAACGGCGCATTCGAAGACAAGACGGCCGCTCTCGGCCTGTCGCAGAAAGTATTCAACTCGCAGGCCGCGGCGCTCGCGGACTTGAACGGCGACGGCCAACTCGACCTGATCCTCAACAACGAGGCTCAGGATTCGGCGATTCTCTTTGGCGCGGTCAAGGAAGGCGGCAAGACCCCTGTTGTGATCGCCTTGAACGGCACGGCCGGTCTCAATGGCGGCAAGGTAATCGTGAAGGATTCCGCCGGCAAGGCCGTGGCGACGGCGTGCATCTGCGGCGGCGAAAGCCGCGGCGGCAACCAGCTCCTGCCGCGGTTCGTGCTGGCTCCGGGCCAATACAACGTCGAGGTGTTGGGGACCAAGGGCAAACCGCGAGTCGCGCCGCTCACCGTCGCCGCCAGTCCCATGAACGTGAAGTTGAACTGAGGCGAGCGGCCCGCGTTTGTCGGCTAAACAACACGGAATAAGGCGAGCGGCCGGTGTTGGCCGGCTGAACAACACGGAACAAGGCGAGCGGCCGGCGTTAGCCGGCTGAACAACACGGAACAAGGCGAGCGGCCGGCGTTAGCCGGCCGTTCAATGCAACGACTAACATGGAACGCTTCTGGCTCTTGACCTGGACGACCTACGGCACTTGGCTGCCGGGCGACCGCCGCGGATTCGTCTCCAATGTCGCCGATTCCCAAGGAAACGCAGTCCGCCATAACATTCCCGGTACCCGCTGCGATAAGGACATCCGCGGTTTGCATTCCTTCGCTGAACAACAACTCGCACACGAGCCGGTCATGCTCGAGCGCGACCAGGCATCCGCTCTTGCGGATCAGTTTCGAGAAACGGCGCAGTACCGGGGTTGGAATTTACTGGCGGCGGCCGTCATGCGCAATCACGTGCATCTTGTCGTTCGCGTCGAAGGCGATCCCGCCCCGGATACTCTGCTTCGCGATTTCAAGAGCTACGGCAGTCGCCGGTTGAACCGACTGTTTGAGCCGCGCGAACGCTGGTGGACACAAAGCGGCTCCAAACGCAAGTTGCCCGACAGCACAGCGGCGGCCACGGCCGTGCGCTACGTACGCAATCAACAGTATCCACTCGTTGTCTGGCTTCCGGACGAACAGCCGCCTAACGGCGGCCGCTCGCCGGAAGAATAGCCGGCTAGACGCCAGCCGCACGCCGCCGTTCGTACAATTGCGGCATGTGGCCGAACCGCGACAGCACCGACCGCCTCCTGGATGACGCTCGCACCGGCGAACCCGCCGCCGTCGACAAACTTCTCGCCGAATTCCGCGAACCGCTCCGCCGCGTCATCGGCCTCCGCCTCGACCCCGCCATCGCCCGCCGCGTCGATGCATCCGACATCGTTCAAGACGTGCTCATCGAGGCCAACCGGCGGCTCATCGACTACCTCAAGAACCCGAGCATGCCGTTTCATCTTTGGCTGCGGCACCTCGCGCAAGATCGGATCATCGACACGCATCGCCGCCATCGCCAGGCTCAGCGGCGCAGCATCGACCGCGAGCAACCGCTGGCCCGCCCGGCCTGGAACGACGAGTCGAGCGTCTCGTTCGTTGCCCAACTCATCGACACCGAGCGAACGCCCACGTCCGAGGCCATCCACCACGAATTGCAGCGGAAGCTGGCCGGCGCGATCGATCAGCTTTCGGACGACGACCGCGAGATCGTGCTGATGCGGCACCACGAAGCGCTATCGAACCAGGAAGTGGCGAAGGCGCTCGATCTTACCGAAGCCGCGGCATCGATGCGCTACCTGCGGGCGCTGCGGAAGCTGCGCGAAGTGCTGGTGCCGGAGAATTAACCGCGAACGCTGGAGTCACCCTTTGCTCATCTACGAATCGACAGAACAGTTTCTCGCGGAAACGGAGCCGCGGCGTTACCTGCACACCGTCATCCTCACGGCGCTTCGCGACAAGGCCGAGCGCGTCGAAGTGCGCTTTATGGAGGGAGAAGGGACGCTGTATTACCGCGTCGATGGCCGGGACTGGGAACTGATGCCGCCGCCGGAGGAAGTTTACCCGCTCTTGAAAGAAACCGTGCGGGAAGCGGCTCGGCTGGTGCGCCCCGAGCGCCCGGACCTCACCGTGATGTTCGGCACCCCGGAAGGGCATTTCGAGCCGCTCGAAATCGGCTGGCTCACCTATCAACTCGGCGGCTACTGGGTGGACATCGCCGTCCGCATTGACCCGCGCGAACCGTACGGCTTCATCCGCCTCGATATCGACGATTCGGCGGAATTCGCGGACGCCGCCGGCGAAGCGCTCGCGGCCTATGTCTCCGCCGAGTACCTTTAGCGTTCGACTTTACTAATGGCGGGAATCGGGGCGGCGTGCCGCGCGGCCTTGATCAGCGGCTGCGGATAGAAGCCGAACACCAGCGTGACAATGGCCAGAACCGCGGCCGCGATCATCGTCGGGATCGCCCGCGATCGCGCCGGCGGGCGGATCGGCGAACGCAAGTACATGACGCCGATCACCCGCAAGTAATAGATCGCGGCCACTGCCGCGTTGATGGCCGCAATGACGGCGAGCACCTGATAAAGATCGCCCATCGCGGCGGTATTCGCCGGGGCGCCGAAGGCGCCGAGGAACAGCATCAGCTTCCCGGCGAACCCCGCGGTCAGCGGCATCCCGATCAGGCTGAAGAGGAAGATCGCCAGGCACGCCGCGGCCAGCGGGTGCGTCTGCCCGATCCCGGCGAAATCGTCGATGGCTTCGGCCCGTTGCTCCGGCACGCTGAGATACAGCACCACCGCGAACGCCCCGACCGTCATGGCGCCGTACGCGGCGAGGTAAACGAGCATCGCCTCGATGCCGCCCACGCTCGGCGTACTTCGAGCGTCCGGCAACGAACTGGCCGCGACGAGCCCCATGAGCAGGTAGCCGCTGTGGGCAATGCTCGAGTAGGCGAGCATCCGCAGGATATTGTCTTGCAATAGGGCGAGCACGTTGCCGAGCGACATGGTGATGACGGCGACGATCCAGAGCAGCAAGGGAATCTGCGTGGCGGCATCGAATGGAATGTGCTTGGCGTCGGCGAGGAGGCCGAGGATGCGAGCGAGGGCCGCGAACCCGGCAACCTTTGGAAAGAACGCCAGCTGGGCGACCACGCCGGCCGGGCCGCCTTCATACACGTCCGGCGCATAGAAGTGGAACGGCGCCGCCGCGACGCGGAAGCCGAGGGCCGCGATCGTCAGCACTGCCGCCACCAGCGCGAGCGGCGACAGCGCCTGGGCGTTCGCCTTGGTCAAACTCTGCGCGATGACCGTCAGGTTCGTGCTGCCGGCCAGGCCGTACAGGTAACTGAAGCCGAACAGTAAGACGGCGGACGACAGGATGCTCAGGTAGAAGTATTTGACGGCGGCTTCCTGGTTCGCCGGCGTGCGCGCCGGCAAGTAGAGCAGCACGTAGGTGGGAATCGAGATCAGTT
This sequence comes from Urbifossiella sp., assembly GCA_035571955.1. GTDB lineage: Bacteria > Planctomycetota > Planctomycetia > Gemmatales > Gemmataceae > Urbifossiella. The sequence goes on from DATNBQ010000309.1 coordinate 8,915, forward strand.
CGAGGGCGAGGAAGAGCGTGATGAGGTCGTTGGCGCGGCCGGCCAGCGAGACGCCGGCCGCGGCGACCATCAGGCAACCGTAGTACTCGGCGGCGTATTTGCGTTGCACCTCGGGCCACGACACAAACAAAAAGACGGCGGCGAAGACGATTGCCAGCCAGCGCACGAAGGTCGCGGTCCCGTCCGGAATGAGCGGAGCGACCGTGAGTTCAGGGGGCATGGCTGTTTTGACGGTCACCGCGACGATGGCCGCGATGCCGACGCCGAGGAGCGAAACGAGGAACCAGAGCCAGCGGCGATTGCAGAAGCAACCGAGGAGGAAGGCGATGCACGCCGTCGCGAGCAGCACGATCTCCGGCGCCGCCAGCCGGAACACGCCGCGCAGCGTCTCTTGCACCAGGGGATCGGACAGCGGATTCACGCACTCATCCTCAGTTGCCGCGCACAGGCAAGAATGCCTGTGCCACTAAATCCCCTACCCCTGGACGCGTTCGCGGGCGCTATCGGCGAGCGTTCCCAGAAGGGCCGCGTCCGCCCTTAACGGAGTCAGCAGTTTCTGCGGGAAGAGCCCGAGGAACAGGCACAGGGCAGCGAGGCCGCCGAGCACATAGGTTTCGTGCTTCGTCAAGTCGCCGGCGGTCGAGCCGAGCCGCGCCGGTTCGCGATGCGGATTAAAGAACACCCGCTGCAGCATCGTCAGCACGTACCACGCTCCGAGGAAGATGCTCACGGCGCCGACCGCGGCCAGGCCCATTCCCGGTGCACCGGCGTTCCGGGCATCCACCAATCCCGCCAGCATCAGCATCTCGCTCACATAGTTGTTCAACCCCGGCAAGCCGATGCTCGCGAAGGAGATGACGAACGCCAGGAAGGCGAACTTCGGGTAGCGGCCCATGAGCCCGCCGAACGCCCGCATATCCGTCGTGCGGTAGCGGTCGATGAAAAAGGCCAGCAGGGCGAACATGGCGCCGGTCGCGACGCCGTGGTTGACCATATGCAGGCTCGCCCCGGCGATTCCCTCGGCGTTCATGGCAAACAAGCCGAGCACCAGGAAACCGAGGTGCGAAATGGAACCGTAGGCGATCATCAGTTTGATGTCGCGCTGGGCGAAGGCGCAGAGGGCCCCGTAGATGATGCCGATGGCGGCGAGCGTGCCGATGACGGGCAGACCGTAGGCGAGTGCGGCGTCCGGAGTCAGCGCCAACACGAACCGCACCATGCCGTAGACGCCGAGCTTGGCGAGCAACGCCGAGAGCAGGATCGTGACGCCGAGCGGCGCTTCGCGGTAAGCGGCCGGCAGCCAGGTGTGGAACGGCCACACCGGCGCCTTGACCAAGAAGCCGACGACGAGCGCCGCGAACAGCCAGAACTGGATGGCGTGGCGGTTCGCCAGCGTCTCGGGCTTCCCTTGCACCATCAGATCGGCGTGGGCGTCGCGCATGTGATATTGGAAGTTGCGCATCAAGTCCGGCAGCGAGAACGTGTAGTGGCCGCTGAAGGGGTCGGGGTTGGCGAGCACGACGCCGATGATGCCGATGAGCGTGAGCAAACTCCCGGCGAGCGTGTAGAGGAAGAATTTGCGGGCCGCGTCGCGGCGATCCGAGCCGGTGCCCCAGCCGGCAATCAGGAAGTACGACGGAATCAGCGTCAATTCGAAGAAGGCGTAGAAGAGGATCACGTCGAAGGAGAGGAACGCGCCGATGGCGCCGCCTTGCAGCAGGAAGAGCCAGCCGTAATAGGGGCCGGGGCATTCCGAGCCCGCGTCCCACGAGACCAGCAGCGCCGGCAGCATCATCAAGCTGCTCAGAGCGACCAGCCAGAGGTTGAGGCCATCGACGCCAAGGTAGAACTGGATGCGCGGGCCGGCGCGGTACATCTTGCCGCCGGTTCCCGGTTCGAAGGCCGGTTGATCGGTGAGGCTGAGGAGCGTCCACTTCGTTCGATAAGTCGAGCCGTTCATGACGCCGTGGAGTCCGGGGTCGCCGGGCACGAAATCGGGCTGGAAGATTTGGAAGGAGAGTTCGCGCGTGTTCTCGCGCAAGTTGAGGCCGCGTTCATCGAGAACAATCACGGCGCCGAAGACGACGGCGGCCGTGAGTAATACGTGAACGATGGCGGTGTAGAGAGCGGCGCGGCGGGCGAACCGACCGAGCCAGGGAAGCACGATCGCCGCCGCCAGGGGAAGCAGCACGAGCCACAGCACCAGCCCGCGCAACAGCGGGAATAAGCGATCGTAGAAGTCCATCATTTTCCCTGGGCGCCCCGCGCTCGGCTACGCAGACTCCGCCTCGCGGCTAATCATTGCACTCATCGGGATATTCGAAACGCAACGAAGATCAAAAACACGCCGAAACCAAGGGCCATGGCCAGGGCGTAAAACTGCACCAGGCCGTTCTGGATCGGCCGCAGCCACAGGCCGAGGAAGCGCGGCAGCGTCGCCACTAGGCGAGCCAGCGAATCCAGGAGCGCATCGAAGACGCGCGCGAGGAAGCTCAGCCCTTCCGCCGGCTTCACGAACACCGCGCCATACAGTTCATCGACGTAGAGTTTCTTGCGCGACAGGGCGTAAATCGGTTCCGCGGCCGGCGGTTCCTCGGCCATGCTGCCGGCCCCGTGCGCCCAGTAAGCCAGGGCCAGGCCGCCGAACGCCAGCAGCATGCTCAACCCGGCGATGCCCCAGTTAAAGTGATGAGCCGGTTCGGCAAAGCCGGACAGTTCGGCGGCGATCCGCAGTGACGGCGCCCGTCCCAATAGCCCGCTGAACCAGTGCGTGAACGGCTCGACGATCACGCCGATTAAGAGAGCGCCTGCGGCCAGCACGACTAACGGTACCGTCATCACCGAAGGCGATTCGTGGGCATGATCGCCGGCTTCTTCCGGCACCCGCGTCTTGCCGTGGAACGTCAGAAAGTAGGCCCGAAAGGTGTAGAACGCCGTCAATCCCGCGGTGAACAGTGCCACCAGCAGCAAGAAGTAAAACGAGCCGGCATGGGCATGGCTTCCCTGGGCCGCTTCTTGCAGCGACTCCATGATCAGGTCCTTGCTCCAGAACCCGGAGAGCAGCGGGATACCAGCGAGGGCCGCCGCCCCGCACAGGAAGGCGAAGTGGGTCATCGGCATCAGCCGCCGCAACCCGCCGAAGCGGCGCATGTCGATCACGTCGCCCATGGCGTGCATGACGCTGCCGGCCGAGAGGAACAGCACCGCCTTGAAGAATCCGTGCGTGAACAGATGGAAGAGCGCCGCCGTGACCGCGAGGACCGGCGACACCGCCCCGAGCGTTCCCAGCGCGAGGAACATGAACCCGAGTTGACTGACCGTGGAATAGGCGAGCACGCGCTTGAGATCGAACTGGCCGACAGCCAGGAATGCCGCGAGTAAGGCGGTGATGCCGCCAATCCAGCCGACGACCATCGCGGCATCCGGGGCCAGGACGAACAGCGGGGCACATCGCGCGACCAGATACACCCCGGCCGTCACCATCGTCGCCGCATGAATCAACGCCGACACCGGCGTCGGTCCTTCCATCGCGTCCGGCAACCACACGTACAGCGGGAACTGCGCCGACTTCCCCACGGCCCCACAGAAGAGCAGCAGGCACGCCGTGGTGAGCGACGCCGTGTCCGGCGGGTGCTTGTGAATGTGATCGAAGGCGCCGGCGATGTCGGTCTGCCAGCCGCCGAGCTTCCAGACGAGGAAGATGCCCAGAATGAAACCGATGTCGCCGAGACGGGTGTATAGGAAGGCCTTCCTCGCCGCGGCCGCCGCCGACGGTCGTTCGTAATAGTACCCAATCAGCAAGTAGGAACAGACGCCGACCCCTTCCCAAAACGCCATTAACAGCAGGAAATCGTTGGCCAGCACGAGGCCGCACATCGAGAAGACGAACAGCGACATCACGGCGAAGAAGCGAACATAGCCGGAATCGGGATGGCTTTCGCCGTGGCCGGTGTCATGGCGCATGTAGCCGCTGGAGAAGATGGCGATCCACGTCGCTACGAAGCAGATCATCGCCAGCATGATGGCCGAGAGCGGATCGACGGCCAGCGCGAGGTTGACCTTCAACTTGCCGGCGGCGAACCAGGTGATTGGGTCGGAGAGAAATCGCGCCGGATCACTGGCGTCCGCGACTCGCGCCAAGATCAAGAGGGCAACGAAAGCCGAGGCAGCGCAGGTGAGAATCAGCGGCCAGTGGGCGGCGTCGCGGAACGACCGGTTGCCGCTCAGCAGCGCCGTGGCGGTCGCTGCGGTCAGCAGCATCCCGAGAATCAGGAAGGCGTAGGCAATCGGTTCAGACATGGGCCGCCTCCTTCGCGGAGGGGGGCATGCGGCCGGCCGGCGGCAGCACCGGGTCGGCGAGCTCTTCCGGCGGCGGCGGCAGTGGTTCCAAATCGATCGTCGGCGGCACCCCGACTTCCCGAAGTGATTGCCACGCAGACACGTCCAGCGTTTTGCTCCGCCGATAGAGCACGAGGATCAAGGCAAGGGCAATCCCGGCTTCGCACGCCGCCACGGCAAGAATGAACAGCACGAACACTTGGCCCGTAAGGTTGCCGTGATAGCGGGCGAAGGCCGCGAAATTGATCGCCACGCCTTGCAGCATCATCTCGGCGCAGAGGAACATGGTGATCAGGTTGCGGCGCGTGAGAAACCCGACGAGCCCGAGCCCGAACAGGATCGCCGCGACCGCCAGGTAGTGCCAGAGCCCGATCACGCCGCGGCTCCCTTCTTGTGGGCGATCGCGATGGCCCCGATGGTGGCGACCAGGAGCAACGTGCCGGCCAGTTCGATGGAGAGCAAGTGTTCGGAATAAAGCATGTGGCCGAGGCCGGCGGTGTTCCGTGCCGGCAGTTCGCCCGCCCCGGCCAGCAGCAGCACTTCGGCCCGCAACTTCCGCACGGCTGCCTTGGCCTCGTCGTGAACGGCCGTGTCCGGGGACAGCATCGCGCTTTCCACCCGGGCCAGCACCCGGGCGGCATCCTTGCGAATCGCCTCCGTCTGCTTCAACACGGCGTCCGCCGGGCGATCGACTCGGAAGCCGCCCAGCCGCTGGTGGATCGAACCGTATTCCGTCGAACCCTCGATTTGTGCCGACCGCAGCCCCACCGAGTAATCGCCGAGCGCTTCCTCGATGCGCGTGATGGTCGCGGCGCGATCCTGGTGCGTTCGCTCGGTCGGGGGATAAAAGTCGTCGGCTTCAAGTTGCTTCAGATCCTCCGCGGCTTGCGCCAGCAAGTGCCGTTCGTCTGGCGTGATCAGCGGCGTCGGCAGGGGGGTGAGGCCGTGCCATTTTCGCAAGGCTTCTGGTTGATCGGCGCGGGATGTCGCATGGGCCTGGTTAAGGGCGAACAGCACCAGACCGGCGAACGCGAACCCAGCCAGGCTTCCCAGAAGCGGTTCGCGGCTCCGATCGTTCTCGCCCGTCGGGCCGTTGGCCGCGGAGAGCATCAGTACGAACAGGAAGGTAACGACGATGGCCCCGGCGTAAATGATGACGGTCGCGGCCATCAGGAACGGCGCGGCCAGAAGCAGGAACAGGCCGCAGGTGCTGAGGATGACGAAGGCGAAGGCGATGGCGCCGCGGGCTGGATTCCGCTGCGCGACGAGCACTGTTCCGAAGACAACGGCACCGCAGGCGAAGAGGATGAAGAGGAGTTTGCCGACCCAATCGGCGCCCGGTTCGCCGAAGTGCCGATGGATCCACAGGCCGGCCACGACCGCGGCCACGAGCAGTGCCGCGATTCCCCCGGCGACCCAGCGACCCCGCGGCCGCGGCAAGAGCAGGAACGCACCGGCAACGGCCAGGATGGCCGCGAGCACCAATTGGCCGGAATCGGACGAATCGGGCCTGACGGCGAATAAGCTCATGCATGGCTCGTGAAACTTTTCACAAGGATGCTTTTCTTATATGAGATGCGGAGAATCCGACCACGCAGGGAAGGTGAAGAATCCACCCGGTTCGCTCACGATGACACTACAATGTCGGAATGAGCACGATCAGCGTTCAAGATATGCAGCACGATCCAGGCAGCCTTCTCGATCGCGTGGCAGCGGGGGAGCACCTTGTCATCGTCCGCGGCGGTCAGCCAGTGGCTGAACTGAGGCCGATTCCTTCTTCCGGCCCTGCACCCCGGCCCTACGGGCTGGCAGCCGGGGTCTTCGCCGTTCCGCCGGATTTCGACCATCCGCTTCCCGAGGAGTTGCTTCAAGGGTTCGAAGGGCGAGGTAACTCTTGCTCGACACCCACGTGTTTCTCTGGTACATCAGCGCCGATATTAAGCTTCCGGTTGCATTCCGAACCGCCATACAGGATCCCAAAAACGAAGTCTATCTGAGCGTTGCTTCGGTCTGGGAGGCTGTGATCAAGTATGCGCTGAGCAAGCTGCCTCTGCCCGGTCCGCCCGCTGAACATCGCTTAGAACTGCACCGTTCCCTGACGGTCGCGACTCCGACAACATCGCATGTTCCCATGCATCAGCCAGGTGTCGACGCTGGCGGCGTCGTTCGCGGACGATCTGGCGAACGCGGCCGGCGCGGGTTTCCCGGCCATCGAACTCTGGTTGACGAAACTCGAACAGCACCTCGCCTCGGCAAGCATCGATGAAACGGCCCGGCGGATCGCCGATTCCGGGCTCGCCGTGGCCGCGGCCTCTCATCAAGGCGGCTTGCTGGCCGAGACCGGCGAGCGCCGCGCCGCCCACCTCGAACACTTCAAACGCCGCCTCGAACTGTGCCAGCGCTTTGCCATTCCCACGATGGTGATTGCCGAGTTCCCTCAAACGCTCGACCGCCATGTGCTCGGCGGGTCACTGAAACAGTTGGCCGAAGCAGCGCGATGGGCGGCCGGCTTCGGCGTGAAACTCGCCCTCGAGTTCCGCGGCAACGATTCGTTTTGCAATAATCTCGACACCGCGATCGCAATCGTCGAGCAGATCGGCGAACCGAACCTCGGCATCTGCCTCGACGTTTTCCAGTATTACAAGGGACCGAGCAAGCCCGAGGATCTCGAACGGCTGACGGCATCGAACTTGGCCCACGTGCAAGTGTGCGACGTGGCCGGCGTGCCGCGGGAACAAATGGCCGACTCCGATCGCGTGATGCCCGGCGACGGCGACTTCCGCTTCGAAGCCATAATCGCTCGCCTTCGCGCGATCGATTACGCCGGCGCCGTGTCGCTGGAATTGGTGAATCCGACGCTCTGGCAAATCGACGCCGCCCAGGTGCTGGCAGCGGGAAAGCAGGCCCTGGACCGCTTGCTGGCGGATCGTTAAGCCCGCAGAATGCCAGGGATGTCACATCGGCCGCGGATACTGTTCGTCACCGGGAAACTGGCGGAGCCGTCGCTGCGCCGGATTGTTGGCGAGCTCGCTCCGCGGGCCGGGTTCCACGCCGAGGTCGCGGTCCTCAACATTACAGTGGCCGCCCTGATGACCGGGGACTGGGTGGCTCGTCATCTGAGCGTGCCCGAAGGCATCGATCGCGTGATTCTTCCCGGCCTTTGCCGCGGCGACATGGCCGATGTCGTTCAGGCCAGCGGCCGGCCCGTCGAGCGCGGCCCCGCCGACCTTCGCGACCTGCCCGAGTTCTTCGGCAAGGGTTCGGGACCGCCCGCCGATTACGGCAATTTCGACATCGAGATTCTCGCCGAGATCAATCATGCGGCTTCCAAGAGCCGGGACGCGATTCTCGCCGAGGCCCGGCATTACCGCACGAGCGGCGCGGATATCATCGATCTCGGTTGCGACCCGGGCGGCCCGTGGTCCGGCGCCGGCGCGGCCGTGCGATTGCTTCGCGACCAGGGGTTCCGCGTTTCCATCGATAGCTTCGACGCGGAGGAAGTGGAAGCGGCGCTCGCCGCCGGCGCGGAACTGGTGCTTAGCGTCAACGGTTCCAACTTGGCGCTCGTTCCCCGCTGGCGCAACCTGTTCCCGGGCTTCTCGGTGGTTGCGATTCCCGATACGCCGAGCGATTTCGACAGCCTGGAACGGACCGCGGAGCAGTTGGCGAAGTGGGGCGTGCCGCACCGGCTCGATCCGATCCTGGAGCCGATCGGCTTCGGCTTCGCCGCATCGCTCGGCCGGTACATCGCGGCGCGGCGCCGCTTCCCCGATGCCGAACTCATGATGGGCATTGGCAACTTGACGGAACTCACCGAGGTCGATTCAGCGGGGATCAACGTGCTGCTCGCCGGGTTCTGTCAGGAGCTCGGCATCCGCAGCGTACTGACGACCGAGGTGATCAACTGGTGCCGATCCGCGGTGAAGGAGTTCGATCTGGCCCGCCGGCTCGTTTGCCATGCGGTGAGAGAGCGGGTGTTGCCGAAGCGGCTGGAGCCGGGGCTGGCGATGCTCCGCGACGCGAAGTTATACGTGCACGGGGATGCGGCATTGGCGGAGTTGGCGGCTCGCGTCACCGATCGCAATTATCGAGTTTTCGCCGAGCGCGGCGAATTGCACGTGCTCAATGGCTCGGTGTACGTGCGGGGTTCCGACCCGTTCGAGGTGTTCGAGAAACTGCTCGCGGCGAATGCGTCGCTGGATGCGTCGCACGCATTCTATCTGGGTTACGAGTTTTCGAAGGCGGTTACGGCGCTGACGCTCGGCAAGAGCTACACGCAGGATCAGGCGCTCCGCTGGGGATTCTTAACGGTCCCTGAGACCAGCCACCGCGGCGGAAGTTGATTGCGGCATCGAATCATCGGCAGACCGGCACGCAGACCGGAACGTAGCGCTTCACGCAGTAGCTCAAGGTGTACGCTTCCATCGCGCAGGTCGTGACCGGCACCATGCGGCACGTCGTCTCGGGGATCACTTTGCAGGTCGTGTGCGGCACGTAGCGGACTCGTTCCTCGCAGACTTGCGTGACGCGGCAGCAGCGGGTCACGCATTGCCGCTGCTCGCACTCCATTCGGCACGTCGTAATGGGGATTTGCCGCACGCACTGCTGCGGCACTTGCTCCACCACGCACCGCGTCTCGTAACGCACGTGCTGTTCCGGGACCATCCGGCAGACGGTGTAGGGAATCCGCTTGACGATCGTTTCGGGAACGGAATAGCAGTGCCGCCGCGTTTCGTAGCGCACGTGCTGTTCCTTGACCATGCGGCAGACGGTGTAGGGAATCTGGCAGGTCTTCACTTCCGGCACGGAGTAGCAGCGGCGGCGGGTCACCAGCTTCACGTGCTGTTCCGGCACCATGCGGCACGTCGTGTAGCACTGCTGGCGAACGCGGCACTCCGGAACGGTGTAGCAGCGGCGCCGCGTTTCATAACGCACGTGCTGCTCGGGAACCATCCGGCAAACCGTGTACGGAATCCGCTTGACGATCGTTTCCGGCACGGAATAGCAGTGCCGCCGGGTTTCGTA
>DATNBQ010000310.1:0-13425 GCA_035571955.1 Urbifossiella sp.
GACGAAACCCGAAGTGGTCCCGCCGCCGCCCATTCCCGCCAAGCAGTGACACCGAGGTTCGCGATGCGCTGGTTCCTGCTGCTCGCGCTGGCCATCCTCCCCGCTCCCGCTCGCGCCGCCGACCTTCCCGCCGACTGGGCATATCAGCCCGCTCGCAAACCGTCGATCCCGCGCTCCGAATACAAGAACCCCATCGATGCGTTCGTCGCCGCCAAGCTGAGTGACAAGGCTCTGTCACTCGCCGGACCTGCCGACAAGCGCACGCTGCTTCGCCGAGTCACCTTCGACCTCATCGGCTTGCCGCCGACTCCCGAGGAAACGGAGGCATTCCTCAAGGATTCTTCGCCGCAGGCGTTCGAAAAAGTCGTCGATCGGCTGCTCGCCTCGCCGCGCTACGGCGAACGGCAGGCCCTCTTCTGGCTCGATCTGGTTCGCTTCGCCGAATCGGACGGCTTCAAGTCCGACGACTTCCGCCCGACCGCCTGGCGCTACCGCGATTACGTCATCGGTTCCTTCAACGCCGACAAGCCGTACGACCGCTTCGTGCAGGAACAACTCGCCGGCGACGAACTCTTCCCCGGCAACGTGGACGCTGCCGTCGCCACCGGCTTCCTGCGCCACGCCCCGTACGAATACAACGCCGTCGATGTCGAATTGAAGCGGCAAGACATGCTCAACGACATGACCGACACGACGGCCGCCGCGTTCCTCGGCATCACCCTCGGCTGCGCCAAGTGCCACGACCATAAAACGGACCCCGTGACTCAGCGCGATTACTATCGCATCCAGGCGTTCTTCGCCGGTTTCTGGCCAACCGAGACGCCGGTCGTTTCCAACGAGGACCGCCAGGCCCTCGCCGAGAAGCAGGCCGATTGGAACGAGAAGACTGCGAGTTTGCGGGAGCAGATGGCGAAACTGGAGGCCCCCGTTCGCAAAAAGGCGCAAGCGCGGGAACGTTTTCGCTTTCCCAAGGAATACTCGAGTTTGCTCGACATTGCCGAGAGTGAGCGCACGCCCTTGCAGAAGCAGTTGGCGCTGCTCGTGGGTCGGCAGGTGTATGGCCGGGCCAGGGTAACCGCTGCGCAGATGCCGGCCGCCATGCGCTCGAAGTGGGAAGGGATGGCCAAGGAACTCGCCAAGCTTGAGAAGGAACGCCCGGCCGATCCGCCGACGGCCCTCGCCATGACCGACGTGGGCCCGACCTGCCCGCCGACCCACCTGCTCAAGCGAGGCTCGTGGCGCAGCCCCGGCGACGAACTCGAACCCGGCTACCTATCCGCGTTCGACGACCGCGATGCCGACGTGAAACCGATGGGCGCCACCAGCGGCCGCCGCGCCGCGCTCGCCAAGTGGATCACCGATGCCAACAACCCCCTGACGGCCCGGGTGATGGTGAACCGCCTGTGGCAACAGCACTTCGGCACGGGGATTGTCGCCACGCCGAGCGACTTCGGCGTCACCGGCGACCGCCCCACCCACCCCGAGCTGCTCGACTGGCTGGCCAATGAATTCGCAAGCCCACCCGTTGCCACGGGTGGTCCCGCATGGTCTCTGAAGCGCATGCACCGGCTCATCGTCACCAGCGCGACCTATCGGCAAACTGCCGCGACCTCCGAAAACAACCTGCTGCACGGCTACCCGCGGCGCCGACTCGACGGCGAAGCGCTCCGCGATGCCATGCTTGCCGCGGCCGGCCTTCTCAACTTTAAAGCCGGCGGGCCCAGCGTCTTTCCGGAGCTTCCCGCGGAAATCAAGGCCGCCAACTGGAAGGTCTCGGCCGCTCCCGCCGAACGCAATCGCCGCAGCATTTACGTCTGCGTGAAGCGGAATCTGCGCTATCCGCTTTTCAGCCTGTTCGACAGCCCGGACCGATTGGAAACGTGCTCGCGCCGCTTCGTCACGACCACGGCCCCGCAGGCCTTGACGCTCTTGAACGGCCCGATTGTCGCGGGAATAGCCAGGAACTTCGCCGGCCGCGTGATCGCGGACGCGGGAAGCGACCCCGGCAAGGCAATCGACCGGGCGTTTGCCCTGGCCCTGTGCCGCCCGCCGACCACGGAGGAACGCGCCGCGATGCTCGACTTCCTGAAGCGGCACAAAGGCCCCTGGAACGACGCCGTGACAGACCTTTGTCACTCGCTGCTGAACCTGAACGAGTTCCTGTACGTGGATTGAGAGGGCGCCGATTTCCCCATCGCCTAGCGGAAACTGGCGTCGTTGCCAGTGCCGCTCGGGGCTTCGCGGCCAGCGCGGCGATGGGAAGCGCTCCCCCTCGGATCGCGACGAATCATCGGTATGACGAAGGTGCGCTTCTAGCCCGTCGCGCGAGCGAACCCGCGGCCGCTTTGCGCTGTCTCGTTCTTCCCATGAATCATTCCCTGGTGGAGCTCGATGGCGGTGCGGGTGAGGGCGGCGGGCAAATACTCCGCAGCGCGCTCGCGCTGGCGGCGCTCACCGGCCGGCCGTTCAAGCTCGTCAACATTCGCGCCAATCGCGCAAAGCCCGGGCTCCAGCCGCAGCACTTGACGTGCGTGAAGGCGGCCGGGGCCGTGTGCGGAGCGGTTTACAAGGGTGCCGCCGTCGGCTCCAGCACGCTCTATTTCGAGGCGGGCGACGTCAAGAGCGGCGACTACGTTTTCTCCATCGGCACGGCCGGCGCCGCCAGCCTGGTCCTGCACACCGTTTACTTGCCGCTCGCGCTGCGCGGGACGGCGACGAGCAGCGTCCGGATCACCGGCGGCACCCACAACCCCCACGCCCCCTGCCACCACTTCAACGCCATTACCTGGGGCGGCTACTTGCAGCGGCTCGGTATCGCGATTGAGCAAGAGATGGTGCGGCCGGGCTTCTACCCGCGCGGCGGCGGCGAAATCCATTCGTACATCCGCCCCTGTTCAATGGTCGCCGGGCTGAAACTTACCGAGCGCGCCGAACTGACCACGGCGGGGGGATTCTCCGCGGTCGCGCTCTTGCCCGAAAAGATTGCCCGTCGACAAGCCGACCGCATTTCCTCTCGGTTGAAGCGCGAGGGTCTCGAATCGCACATTGCGCTCGAAACGTGGGAAGGGAGTCTGGGAGCGGGAACGGTAGCGGCGGTGATTTTTCGGCAAGCCCCGGTTCCCACACTCTTCTTCGGGCCGGGCGAGCGGGGCAAGTCGGCCGAATCCGTGGCCGACGATGCCGTTGATGAGGCAATCCGCTTCCGCGCGGCGAAGGCCCCGGTCGATCCGCATTCGGCGGATCAATTGCTTTTGCCGCTCGCATTCTCCAATGAACCCAGCGAATACCGCACGTCGGAAATCACCCGACACCTCACGACCAACGCGGCCACGATCCGCAAATTCCTGGACGTGGATATATCCGTTGACGGCGAGGAAGGCGAACCGGGAACGGTCCGAATTGGGCTTTAACCGCGCATCGGTGAGGTGCAAGGCGGAGTCCTTCGCGCGCCAATTTGGCCTTGGCGCTGTTTCTCTACACCTTGCTGGCTTCCTTGTACATCACATGCTTGCGCACGGTCGGGTCGTACTTCCGCAGCGAGATGCGTTCCTTCGAATTGTTGCGGTTCTTTTGCGTGAAGTAGCAGTGGTCGCTCGCCTCGCTTTTGAGCTTGATGGTGGAGCGGGCTTCTTTGGACTTGGCCATGACGCACCTTGGGGGTTAACTCGCGCTCCCCCTTCGGGTCGCGGCTAATCAGTATATCGACCGGCTCGCGATTCGACTATCGGCCGCCGGGCGGGGCGTACTTCTTCAACCACGCGAACACTTCCTGGTGCCACCGCTCGCTGTTCTTCGGCTTCAGCACCCAGTGCCCCTCGTCCGGGAAGTTCACGAACCGGCTCGGCACGCCCTGCCGCTGCAAGGCCGTGAATAACTCGTGCCCCTGGCCGATCGGGCAGCGGAAATCGAGATCGTTGTGGATGATGAGCATCGGCGTCTTGTGTTTGCCGAGGTTGCCGGCCTTCTTGTGCGGCGAGAACATGGCGTATTTCTGCGGCTTCTCCCACGGCAGGCCGCCGTGCTCCCACTCGTCGAACCACAGTTCGTCCGTCGTGCCCCACATGCTCTCGAAGTTCCAGACGGAACAGTGCGTGACGAGGCACTTGAAGCGCGGGGCGATGTCGTTGACGGCGAACCAGTTCATCATGTAGCCGCCGAAACTGCCGCCGGCCGAGGCGATGCGGCTCTTGTCCACGTAGGGCAGCTTCTCGACGTAATCGAGCCCGGCGACGAGATCGCGATAGCACTTGCCGCCCCAGTCGCCGGTGATCTCGTCGACATATTTCTGGCCGAAGCCGGTGCTGCCGCGCGGGTTCGGCATGGCGATAACGTAGCCTTGCGCGGCCCACACCTGCGGGTTCCAGCGAAAGCTCCAGCCATCTTCCCAGGCTCCTTGCGGCCCGCCGTGCACGAGATAGACGACGGGCCATTTCTTGGCCGGATCGAACCCCGGCGGCTTGAGAAGCCACATCTGCATGTCGGCGCCTTCGACGGGTACGGATGTGGATTCGGGCTTCGGCAGGTCGAGATCGGGCATGGCGTCGTTGGCGTGGGTTATCGCCACTTCGCCGGAGTTCTTTTGCGCGTCCCAAGAATCGGCGAACAGTTCGGCCGGGGCGGTCATGTAGGCTTTGCTGTACGCGAACCGCCGGCCGTCCGCACTGGATGAGAGCGCCGAAACCGAACCGCGCTCGCCGTGGCCCCACATGTCGCCGCCGAGGACGTAAGCGAAGATTGGTTGGCTGCCGGCGGAGTCCGCGGTGAACAGGAACCCGAGCCGCGTTCCGGTGGCTTCCCGCTCAAAGAGCATCGCCCAGACGAATTCGTTGACCGAGTACCGCTGGTCGCGACCGAGCAGAGGCTTCGGCTCCCCCGCGATCGTCCCGTCCGACTTTACGCTAACGACGTTGATGTCCCACTTGTCCGCTTCGTATCCCGCCGTTTTCTGCGCCCGCCATGCCAGCCGATTCCCATCCGGCGAGAACTTGGGGCCGCTATCGGCGGCCTTGTTTGCCGTCGTCAGGCATTCCCATTTCGGCGAAGTATTGTCGATGCCGACGCGGCACAAATCGTAATTGGTGCTCCAGGCTTCGTTCTTCTCCGGCACCGCAGTGAACACCAGGTGCTTGCTGTCCGGCGTGAAGGTGAAGTCGTCGCCGCTGGAGAATGTCGTCGATGTGGGGAACGCATCGCGATCGCCCGGAGTGGCGTCATGAGGTTCCGCAAAGCCCACCCGTGGCAACGGGTGGGCTGCCATCACAAACAAGTGCTGCCGTTTGTCCTCGACGTATTCCACCCAGTGGCGATAGAACAGCTTCGTGAACACCCTGGCCTTCACCGGGCTCTTGTCGATTGCGTCATCCTTCTCCTTGTTCAGCTTGTCGCTCTCGGCGAACGGCTTCTCGCTGAACTCCGGATAGACCGCGGAAACGAAGGCGATGTGCTTGCCGTCCGGCGACCAGATGGCGTCGCCGGCCCCGGTGCTGATATTCGTGATCTGCTTCGGTTCGCCTCCCTCGGCATCGACCACGTAAAGTTGCGGCGGATCGTTCCGCGTCGATTCGAAGAGAATCGTCTTGCCGTCCGGGCTCCATTGCGGGCTAGTATCCTTCTTCCCCTTGGGATCGGTGAGTTGCTTCGGCGGGGTCTTGCCGTCGGTCGCGGCAACCCACAACACCGTCGTGCTCTTGTTGTCTTCCAGGCTCACGCTCGTGACCTGATACACGACCGATTTGCCGTCGGGGGAAATCCGCGGGGCGGCGACCCGCTTGAACTTGAACAGATCTTGCACCTGAATGGGCCGCTTGTCCGCGGCCGGCGCCGCGGCCGCGACCACCATGACCGCCAGCACCGCCAGGCGAAGGCGAACATCCATAAGGCACCTCGGGTAGGCCGCCGATATACTAGCGGAGGTCAAGCAGCAAATGACATGGACCTGAAGCCAATCACCTTTCTGACCCTCTCCCCGTTGGGGAGAGGGTGGTTTGCGAGCGTAGCGAGCAAACCGGGTGAGGGGTTGTATCTGCATCACAAGACCCCTCACCCGCCATCTCGCATTCGCGAGATGGCGGCCTCTCCCCAACGGGGAGAGGCGGGGGCTGGCTGGTTCCCTGTCATTGCTTGTCTGACGCTCTTTGTCAGGTAGTCGGGGCTATTTCATCTTCCGCCAACTTCATTCATCTTATCGAGACCCCGCATGACGGCCCGCAGTCATCCCCCGGACGGTTCGAGCGACTTGCTCGCCACCCTGCAAACCAACATCGGCAAGGCGTTTTTGGGCAAACCGGAGGTCGTGAAGTTCGCGGTGGTCGCCCTGCTCGCCGAGGGGCATTTGCTGCTGGAAGACGTGCCGGGGGTCGGCAAAACGCTACTCGCCAAGGCCCTGGCCCGGAGTCTCGATTGCCGCTTCCACCGCATCCAGTTCACGCCGGACCTGCTGCCCGGCGACCTGCTCGGCGTCACCATTTACCGCGACCCGCCCGGCGAATTCGTATTCCAACCCGGCCCGCTCTTCGCCGAGATCGTGCTCGCGGATGAGATCAACCGGGCCACGCCGCGAACGCAATCGGCCCTGCTCGAAGCGATGAGCGAACGGCAAGTGACCACGGACGGCGAGACGCGGAAGCTCGGCCCGCCGTTCCTCGTCGTCGCCACGCAGAACCCGCACGAATTCGAAGGGACGTATCCGTTGCCGGAAAGCCAGATCGATCGCTTCTTGATGCGGCTGAAGGTCGGCTACCCGGATCGCGCCACGGAGCGAGCGATCTTGACGCAGCATCGCAGCGGCGAACCGGTCGATGCGTTGCCGGCCGTGCTCAAGGCCGCGGACATTCTGGCGCTGCAAGCACGGACGCGCGAGGTCCGCGTCGAGGCGTCGATCGCCGAGTACGTGCTGGAGATCATCGAAGCGACGCGACGGCACCCGGATATCGTGCTGGCGGCGAGCACGCGGGCCGCTTTGGGGCTTTATCGCGCCGCCCAGGCCCACGCATTGGCCGAAGGGCGCGATTACACAGTGCCGGACGATGTGAAAGTGCTGGCCGAACCGGTGCTGGCGCATCGACTGGTCGCCAAGGGATGGAGCGCCGGCGGCCACCCCGACGCCGCCCCATTCGTCCGCGACATCCTTCAAAAAACCCAGGTTCCGACGTGAAAACTTGAAGAGCAGTGGCCAAGGAGGGACTTGAACCCACACACCTTTCGGTACTCGATTTTGAGTCGAGCGCGTCTGCCATTCCGCCACTTGGCCAAATCCTGGAACACTTCACAACATAAAGGCCGCGGCAAAGACCGACAAGAGGAGCCCGCGGTTCGCGCGGCGTCTCAAGTTGACAGGCGTAAAGTCGATGAGGCTCCAGCTCGGACTACGGAACGAGGGGCGGAAGATGGCCACCGATTCGGTAATAGTCTTCCTCGACCCGGAGCTCATTTCGCACGGCCTCCTAGCCCATTCGAGTTGGAGCCGAGCGAATCCCGAAACTGTTCAATCTACTACCGGTTCATGGAGATCAAACGGAGATATTCGACAACTCGCGCTTGTTGAAGGAAGGCCGCCCGCCCCGAAGCTGACGAGCTACTTGCACCCGCCATCTCTCCGACCGCAGCGTCTATCAGCAAATGCTCGACGACGTTTAAGACGCCGGGCATTTCTCCACCGTGATGGCGACGAACTTGGACGTCGGCGTGTTGCTTCCCTCGGCCGTGCTGTTCAAGGGAACCAGCACGTTCGCCTCCGGGAAGTACGTCGCGCAGCAACCGGCGGGGATGTCGTACTCGACCGCGATAAAGCGATTGGCGCGGCGAACCTCGCCTTGAAAGTGCCCGACGAGATCGACCACATCGCCGCCGGCCAAACCCCGATCGCGGAGATCGCCGGCATGCATCAACACCACGCGCCGTTCGTTGTGGATGCCGCGGTAGCGGTCGTGCAGGCCATAGACCGTCGTGTTGAACTGGTCGTGGGTGCGCACCGTCATCATGATTAACTGGCCGGGTTCGACGGCGATTTCGTGGAGCGGGTGCGCCGTGAAGCGGGCCTTGCCGACGCTGGTGGGGAAACTCCCTTCGCGCGGCTTGTTGGGCAAGTAAAAGCCGCCCGGTTCGCGGACCCGCCGGTTGTACTCCTCGAAGCCCGGCACGACGCGGCTGATGCAATCGCGGATGCGGTCGTAGTCCGTCGCGAGTTCGCGCCACGGCACGGTCGAACGAGAACCGAGCGTTCTCCCCTTCTGGGTGGCACCGGCTTCCAGCCGGTGCAAGTCGAGCAACACCGGGTGGAAGCCGGCGCCACCCAAGCCCAGGGTTGCTTCCGCCAGCCGGGAGACGATCGCCGGTTCGCTCAGCAAATGCGGCGACGCCGGCGCCAGCGTTCCCCGGGACATCTGCACCACGCCCATCGAATTCTCGGTGGAAACGAACTGCTCGGCGCCATTTTGCACGTCCCGTTCAGTGCGGCCGAGGCACGGCAAGACCAGCGCCGTGCGGCCGGTCACCAGATGCGAGCGGTTCAATTTGATCGAAACGTGGGCCGTGAGCCGGCACTTCTTCAACCCGACCGCGGTCGCTTCGGTGTCGGGCGTGGCCGAGAGGAAGTTGCCGCCGAGTGCGAAGAACAGCTTGGCCCGGCCGTCGCGCATCGCCCGGATGGCGTTCACCGTGTCGAAGCCGTGCTCGCGCGGGGGCTCGAAGCGGAATTCCTTGCCCAAAGCATCGAGGAACCACGGCGGCGGCCGCTCCCAGATGCCCATGGTGCGGTCGCCTTGCACGTTCGAGTGGCCGCGAACCGGGCAAAGTCCCGCCCCCGGTTTACCAATGCTGCCGCGAAGCAGCATCAGATTCACCAGGTCTTGAATCGTCGCGACGGCGTGACGGTGCTGCGTGAGGCCCATCGCCCAGCAAGCGATGATGCGGTCGTGAGCCGCGATCAGTTCGGCCAGTTGCTCGATCGCATCCCGTCGAATACCGCTCTGCTTTTCGATTCGATCCCACGAGGTCTCGGCCAGTGTCGCCGCGAACGACTCGAAGCCGTCGGTCTTCTCGGCGATGAACGGCCGGTCGAGGGCATCGCGGGCCAGGAGCGATTTCATAACGCCCTGGAGCAGGGCCTGGTCGCCGCCAATGCGCACTTGCAAGAACAAATCGGCGAGCGGCGTGCGGAAGCCGAGCAGGCCGCGAGCTTCCTGCGGATTGGAAAAGCCGAGCAGCCCCGCTTCCTTGAGGGGGTTGATGGCGGCAATCTTCGCGCCGGCCCGCTTGGCCGCTTGCAACGCCGTCAGCATCCGTGGGTGGTTCGTGCCGGGATTTTGGCCCAGAATCAGGATGAGCCCGGCCTTCTCGAAATCGTCCAGTTTCACCGTTCCTTTGCCGATGCCGACGACCTGCGGCAAGGCGAAGCTGGTGGACTCGTGGCACATGTTCGAACAGTCGGGGAGGTTGTTGGTGCCGAATTGCCGGGCGAACAGCTGGTACAGGAAGGCGGCTTCGTTGGAGGTGCGGCCGGAAGTATAGAAGATCGCCTCGTTGGGGGACGCGAGGGCATTGAGTTCCTGGGCGAGCAGGGCGAAGGCATCGTCCCACGAAATCGGTTCGTAATGGCGGCGGCCGGGACGCAGCACCATCGGCTCGGTGAGCCGCCCCTGCTGCCCGTGCCAGTAATCCGATTCGCGGGCCAGGTCGTCGATGGAATGCTTCGCGAAGAACTCAGGGGTAAGGCGGCGCGAATCCGCTTCCCAGGCGACGGCCTTGGCCCCGTTCTCGCAGAACTCGGCGGCCGAGCGATGAGCGTCCGGGTCGGGCCAGGCACAACTCGGGCAATCGACGCCGCCGGTCTGGTTCAAGACGCGGAGCGCGCCGAGACCGCGGCGAACGCCGGCCGTGCCGAACGCATGCTTGAGCGATGCCAGCACCGCCGGCAACCCCGCCGCCGTTTCCTTGGGCGGGGAAACCCGGAGACCGGTCGGCTCTTCCGGGCACAAGGCTTCCGGCACGGGTTCTTCGCCGTTCACAGCACGATCCTTTCGGGCCCGGAGTAGATGTTGAAGCGGCCATCGCGGACGAAGCCGAGCAGCGTCATTCCCATTCGCTGGGCCAGGTCAACGGCGAGGCTGGACGGGGCGCCGACGGCCGCGAAGATCGGCGTTCCCGCCGCCGCGGCCTTCTGGATCAATTCGAAGCTGGCCCGCCCGCTGACGAGCAGGATGCGTTCCTCGAGCGGAACGCGGCCGGCGTGGAATTCGGCGCCGATTAGCTTATCGACGGCATTATGGCGGCCGATATCCTCGCGGACGGCGAGGAGATGGCCGCGCAGGTCGAAGAGCGCGGCGGCGTGCAAACCCCCGGTCCGCGAGAAGGCCGGCTGGGCCGCCCGCAGCGATTCCGGCAAGCCGTGGATCACCGCTGCATCAACCGGCGTTCCGCCAGCGCGTGGCCCTTCGCACGCCGCTTCCACCGCTTCGATGGAGGTCTTGCCGCAGATGCCGCAACTCGATGTCGTGTAGCCGCGGCGATCGAGGTGGTTCAAATCGACCGTCACTTCCGGATGCAAATCGACGCGGACGCTGTTGTCGCCGCACGCGATGGCGAGGACTTGGCTCGGTTCGCCGATCACGCCCTCGGCGAAAAGCAATCCGGCGGCCAGGTCGTCGTCGTGGCCCGGCGTCCGCATGGTGATCGAGATGGTGGTGCGTTCGCGGCGGCCGGGCGGCCCGTAACTGATGCGAATGGCGAGCGGTTCTTCCACGGCCAACTGATCGGCGCGGTCGGCGGCGCTCGCCCCGGCCACGCTCACGACCGTGGCAGCCCGGGCAACATCCGGCCTCGCGGTAAGTCCCGTTCGCATCATCGTGTTGTACCGCCATCCCCCCGGCGCGGCCGCGTATCGCTATCCTGGAAGTAGCTTCGCGCTCTCCTTTGGGTCGCGGCTAATCGGGAGTCCACCATGAAACGGTTGGCCGCGATCGTGGTGCTTTACGCATGTGTCGGTTCGGCCAGCGCCGAGCCGAAACTCTCCGCCGGCGCGTTCGCCCAGGACATCACGCCGACGCACTTCCCCATTTCCGTCAACGGCAACCTGGCGGACAAGAAAGCGACCTCAGCCCACGACCCGCTGCATGCCCGCTGCCTCGTGCTCGGCGACGGCACGACGAAGATCGCGCTGGTCGTCGTCGATAGCTGCATGGTTCCGCGCGAGATTCACGATGCCGCCAAGGCCATCGCCGCCAAGAAGACCGGCATTCCCGCTTCGCACATCCTGATTTCCGCGACGCACACGCACACCGCCCCAACCGTCACCGGCGTGTTCCAAAGCGATCCGGATGAGGCGTACGTTCGCTTCCTCACGGAGAAGATTGCCGAGGGAATCGTTCAGGCGAACTCGCGGCTCGCGCCGGCGAAGGCGGGTTGGGGTTCGGCGAAGGAACCGAACCAAGTGTTCAACCGCCGCTGGAAAACGAAGCCCGGCGCCCCGAACCTCGATCCATTCGGCGGCCAGACCGATCGCGTCAAAATGAATCCCGGTTACCGGGCGAACAATCCCAATCTGCTCGAACCGGCCGGCCCCATAGATCCCGAAGTTTCGGTGCTGTCCATCCGCACCGCCGACGACAAGCCGCTCGCCCTGTACGCCAATTACTCGCTGCATTACGTGGGCGACATGCCGCCGCTCTCCGCGGATTACTACGGCGTCTTCGCGGAGGTGATGCGCCGCAAGCTCGGCGCCGGCGACCGCTTCGTGGCGATGCTTTCCAACGGCACGAGCGGCGACGTGAACAACGTGAACTTTGGCGGGCCAATACCGCCGAAGCGCGGCGTCGGCGAGCGATCGCGGCTGGTTGCCGAGGCCGTGGCCGCCGCCGCGGCGAAGGCCGTTCCCACGACATTCCGCGGCGATGTGTCGCTGGCAGTCGCCGAGAAGGAACTGGAACTGAAGGTCCGCAAGCCTTCGGCGGAGGAAGTGCGCCGGGCCGAAGAGCTTCTCGCCAAAGCCAAGGGGCGCGAACTCAAGGGGCAAGCCGAGGTGTACGCGCGCGAGACGGTCCTGATCGCCAACTACCCGGATACCGTGAAGCTGAAGTTACAAGCGATCCGCATCGGCGACCTCGGCATCGCAGCGATTCCGTGCGAAGTGTTCGCCGAGATCGGCCTCGGCATCAAGGAGAAGAGCCCGCTCAAGCGCACCTTCACGGTGTCGCTGGCGAACGGCTACAACGGCTACCTGCCGACGGCGGCCCAGCACGCCCTGGGCGGCTACGAAACGTGGCGGGCCCGTTCCAGCTATCTGGAAGTGAAAGCCGCGGATGCCATTGTTCCGGCCATCATGGAACTGCTGGCCGAAGTCGCCAGGTAAAACTGCACTTTCGCCGCGCCGACGCCGCGCGGTACCATCTTCCCCACTTCGGAATACCACGGATGGCACCCGATGCAGTGGCTCCTGATCGGCTACATGTTCCTCTTCATCGACCGCCCCTTCGAGGTCTGGCAGTGGCTCGGCGACCTCCACGTCGAACGCATCTACATGCTGTTCACGCTCGCCGTCTGGGCCGTTTACCCCAACAAACGCTGGCTGCCGAACCCGCAGCACGCCGCCTACGCCGCTTTCGCCCTGGCCGTCGCCTGCTGTTGGATCGCCAGCCCCTGGGCCGATAAGGGCCAAAACGTCGTCGAGGACTGGTTCAAGATCGTCGTCTTCTACTTCCTGCTCGTCACCACCGTGCATTCGGAGAAGCAATTGAAGCTGGTGGCCGTGGGGTTCCTCGCGGTGATGGGCTTTTACTTGCTGCATTCATTCCGCGAATATCTCGGCGGCCGGTTCACGTACCGGATGGGCATCTCGCGCATGATCGGCGTCGATACCACGCTCGGCGACCCGAATAGCTTCGGCGCCAGCATCGTCTTCTCCCTCCCTTTGGTCGCGGCATTCTGGAAGGCGAACCTCGGGGGCAAGTACGGCAAGCACCTTCTCACGGGATACGTGGGGCTCGCCAGCTTGTGCATTCTCCTCACCGGTTCGCGGTCGTCGTTGCTCGGGCTCCTCGTCTGGTTTCTCATTATCATTTGGCGGACGAAATACCGGACGGCGGCCTTCGCGGCCTTTGCCCTGGCGGCGCCACTAGCATTCGTCGCCCTCCCGGACGAACTGCAAACGCGCTTCGAAACCATCGTTAATCCCGAGGTCGGCCCGAAGAACGCGCAGGAATCCGGGCAAGGCCGCTTGAACGGCTTGTTAACGGGCCTCGATCTGTGGGCGTCGAATCCGCTCACTGGCATCGGCCCCGGCGCCTGGCGGCCCGCGACCGGTTCCACCATCGAATCGCACAACCTGTACGGCCAGCTGCTCGGCGAGACCGGCACGCTCGGCGGCCTCGCGTTCCTCGCCATTCTCGCCTGCTTCTGGAAGAACATGCGCTATGTGAAGAGGGCGCGCCAGGC
>DATNBQ010000311.1:0-4697 GCA_035571955.1 Urbifossiella sp.
CCGACCTTTTCGGGTTCGATGTTCGCATGCTTCTTGAGCGCGGCGAGGAACGATTCTTCATCGGCGATCGGCACCATCACAATGACGGGGCTCGATTGCACGTCTTCGCTGACAATCGCATATGCCCCAATCGGTTTCGCCGGATCGATGCCCTCAATGCCTTTCCCTTCCTGGCTCAGGCTTTTGAGGAAGCCGCGGGCTTGCCGCACGGGATCGTCTTTATCGACGAGGCCGCCGAGGTACTCGGCCTTATCGAGCAGATCGTTGACGGACCGGAGCTTGATGGCGACAGTCGGTTCGACGGGCTTTTGGGCCGAGGCGGCTCCAGGCAGGAGCGCGGAAATGGCCAACGCCATCGCGGCGGCGGCCCAGGTTCGCAATCGCATGGTGGTCTCCGAAAATGGGCGTGTCCGCATGATATACCCCGCGCCATGCCAAGCGGTGTCAAGCGAGCGGCAGAAATCGTAAGAATTCGCATAGTTCCTTAGGTCCCTGACTGTCAGGAAGACAATGGTGCCACATTCTTACACCTCCCCCCTTGTGGGGGAGGTCGCCGACGAGCGGAGCGAGTCGGCGGGTGGGGGGCTTATGTGCAGTAGTCGATACCCCCCCACCCGCCGAACGTCGTCTCTGCGAGACGACATTCGACGACCTCCCCCACAAGGGGGGAGGTTGTAGGTGGTTGGTACTATGTCATTGCTTACCTGACTGTCGATAGGCGCATCCAGCGCGAGCACGGCTTTCGGGCGAGGTTTCCATGAGCGGGCAAAAGACGTGGGGCGGGCGGTTCAGCGGCGACACCGATCGCCGCGTCGAGGCGTTCACCGAATCGATCAGCTTCGACCGGCGGCTCTATCGCCACGACATCCGCGCAAGCCAGGCTCATGCCCGCATGCTCGGCGAAGTCGGCTTGCTGACGCCTGCCGAGGCGGAGCAAATCGCCGCGGCCCTGGATGCAATCGGCGACGACATTGATGCCGGCAAGATGGAGTTCTCGATTTCGCTGGAGGACATCCACACGCACATCGAGCGGGCCTTGATCGCGAAACTCGGCGACCTGGGCCGCAAGCTGCACACCGGCCGCAGCCGCAACGACCAGGTTGTCACGGATGTGAAGCTCTGGGTCCGCGATGCCATCGACGACCTCGACGGCCTGCTCGCCGATTTACAAAAAGCATTCGTGGAATCGGCCGAGCGCGAGGCGGGCGTGGTGATCCCCGGCTACACGCACCTGCAGCGGGCTCAACCCGTCCTTGCGTCCCATTACTTCCTGGCTTACGTGGAGAAGTGGCAGCGCGATCGCGAGCGGTTGGCGGACGCCCGCAAGCGCGTCAATGTGCTGCCGCTCGGCGCCGCGGCGCTGGCCGGCACCACACTCCCAATTAACCGCGAATCGGTGCGCGAAAAGCTCGGCTTCGATTCGGTCGCCCGCAACAGCCTGGACGTTTCCAGCGACCGCGACTTCGCGCTGGAGTTCTCCTTCTGCCTGGCCGTGATCGCGACGCATCTTTCCGGCTGGGCGGAAGAATGGGTGCTGTGGTCCACCACGGAGTTCAACTTCCTGGAGTTGCCGGACGCGTTCTGCACCGGGTCGAGCATCATGCCGCACAAGAAGAACCCGGACGTGCTGGAACTGACGCGCGGGAAATCGGCGCGGGCCATCGCGGCACTGCAGCAACTCTTCGTGCTGGTGAAGGGGTTGCCGCTGGCCTACAACCGCGACTTGCAGGAAGACAAGGAAGTGCTTTTTGGCGCGTTCGACACGGTGGCAAGTTGCCTGGGGGTGGCGGCGCCCCTGGTGCGGCAAACGAAGCTTCGCCGCGATGTAATCGCATCTCGATTGGAAGCCGGCTTCCTGGACGCAACGACGCTGATGGAAGCGCTGATTGCCCGCGGCGTGCCGATGCGATCGGCCCACGAAACGGTGGGCAAGTTAGTCCGCGAGTGCGAACAGCGGAAGTGCCGGCTCGCCGACTTGCCGGATGACGTGCTCGGCGCCGCGGACCTGCGTTCGGTGCTCGGTGTTGCGAACGCCCTGGCGGCCTTCACAAGCTACGGCTCGACGGCGCCGGCCGAAGTGCAACGGCAACTGGACGAATGGAAGAAGCGGCTGGTTTGATTGGCGAGCCGGGAGCGTGAGCGACCGGAGTGTATTGACAAGAACTCCGGTCGCTCACGCTCCCGGCTCGCCGAGCTATTTCCCGCGGCGGCCGCGGACGCTATGCGGGAACAGCTTCTCCTGCATCAACCGACCCGCCGAATCGAATGGCAGCGGCATCGGTCCCCCAACCAGTTCCAGGTTCGGGTTTCCCTTCGCTTCGACGGCCAGCGGAGCAGAGACCCATAGTTCCGCCACTTCGAGCGTGTTCGGGATCACCGCGAAGTTCACCTTGCTCAGCACCGGTTGCCAGCACGTCTCCACCGCCATCGCGAGCACTTCCCTGTCCGTGTCGAAGGCAAACGGCAGCTTGCTCCGCCACAGCGAACGGGCCGTGAAGTTGTTCATGCGGAACGGCACGGGATCGATCGCTTGCAAGGCCCGGTTGGTGGTCAGGTCCGCGAGGCCGATGCCGGTGCCGTTGCCGTGGCTCTCCGGCGAAACGTCGAGCACCGCGATGCGGACGATTCGCGGGTTGTTGGTCTCGGCTTCGGGCGTCGCCTCGATCAACATGCGGCCAATGACGTTCGGGTCCATGCCGGCGCCGCTGTAGTTCTTGCCGCATTCGCCGATGATGAGCACGTCCATGCCGGGGAACGGCAGTCGCCCCATGATCTCGCTGGCCTGCTTCAGGAGCACCGGTTCTCGTTCGAAGAGATCATCGCGATCGACGACTTCCACGTGGGCGGTTTCCTCGTTGGCATTTTCGAGAATGGCCAGACCGGCGATGAAGGGCGTCTTGGCGACGATCACTTTCGCGGATTCGGGAATCATGTCGCGGAGGCCGCGGGTGCCGAAACTATGGTGTTGGTCGGCGCCGTCGCGTTTGCCGAGGCCGATGGCCAACATCTTGACGATGCCGCTTTCGAACGGCCCGCGGAAATCGGTGTGCGGCTTCACTCGCGACACGGTCACCACGGCGTCCGCGGCCAGGGCGTTCTTGTCCCACCACACCGGCTCGCCCCACGAATTCGTGCCGATAACGACAGCGTCCATGTCGGTGACGACGGGGACGCCGAGATGCGATTCATCGAGGTCGTAGCTGGCGAGGAGCTCGCGCTGGCCGGCAGCGACCGCTCCGCCGTGCGAGCCCATCGCCGCGACCACGAATGGCTTGGCGCCCAGTTCTTTCAAGGCGTCGATGGTGGCCCGGACGATGGTGAGGTAATTCTTGATGCCCCGACTGCCGCAGCCGACGGCCACGCGCATGCCCGGCTTGATCCGCTTGGCGGTCTTGGAAGTAAGCCACTGGCGGCGAACTTCGCCCGCCACGTCGCCGAGCGTCGGCTGAGAAGCGATCTGGCGAACGAGTTGGATGCTGGGCAATTCCACGCTAGGTTCCTCGGGGAATTATTACCTTGTCAATTACTGCCGCCATTCCTGGTTCAGTTCTTCGACCGATTTGCCGGTGAGCGTCTTCCACGCTCCGGCGTCGTACTTGCCCTCCCGCAGAAGGGCGTTCAGCTTGTTCACGAGCTTGCGGTCGTACTTTTCCGAGGCGAAGGCCAGGAACGCGGCGGTGACCCGGTAGCTGCCGTTGTATCGCGCCCGCTCCGGTTGCAAGCGCCCGGCCTTGCCTGGCTCGTACTTCCAGAAGCGCACGAAATCGGCGATCCCCTCGACCAGCCAACCAGGAAAGCCGCGAGGAGAACTCGATCGGGTAGCGGAAGATCGCGACGCCTTCAAGGGCTCGCCGAAGCTGACGACGTTTCCGCCGTTTTCCACGGTTCACCACCGTGGCCGAATTGAAGCTTGACGCCCTTCGCATGAGCCGTTGTATCAGCTTTCGGTTATCCACGGTTCACCCGGGGATGATATATCGCATTTCCCGGCATACTCCTCCCCAGTTCGATTCAACTCAACGCCCCGCCTTTGCCGATTTTACCGAAGAGCCCGAAGTCTCCGTGGATGCCGGGATGCGCCGCTCGAATGTCAGAATCGCTCTTTGTCTTTTCGCCGGATTGACCGCGGCGGGCTGCGGCCACTTCTCCCGGCGTTCGTCTTCGTCGCGGCCCGCCCCGGCGTCGGCCGTTCTGCCGACCATGCCGCGCGGCACCGTCGCCCCCGACCTCTCCGCCTTGCCTGTCGAAACCGGAGGCAAGCCGCCGACGCGGCCCGGCGAGTATCGCAAACTGCCGACGGCCGAATGCCGGACTCTCGCGATCGAGAATGCCCCGTTCGCCAAGGATCTCGACGAGCATTCCGAAAACCAGGCGCCGAATCACCCGCGCTTCCATCCGCTCAAGCCGAAACCCAACGAGGCGGAGCTTGGCCGCCGCGCCCGCGGTTACCTCGCCGACGACTTCCGCAATAAGGCCGCCGGCGATGCCCTCGACGACTTCTACCAACTCGCCCAGTCCGAAGGCCAATTCGACCTGCTCGCGAAATCGCTCGGCGAACTTCGGGCACGGCTCGCCGACGCCGAGGAAGCTCTCAAGCGCGGTCTCGCCGACCGATCCAACGTCGACGCCCTTCGCGTGCAAGTGCTGGACATGGAAGCGAAGATCGCCCAGCTGGAGGCGGGGATCGGGGCGCTCAA
>DATNBQ010000312.1:0-25594 GCA_035571955.1 Urbifossiella sp.
TTTCGCGGCCTCCTCGTTGCGGTCGCCGACGGAGACCAGAAACACATAGCCCTGGCGAACGGCCTTCTTCGCCTCGTCCACCGTGCCGTTGAAGATCAGTTTGCCGCGCTCGATGATGCCGATCTTGTTGCAGATGTCCGCGAGTTCCGGAAGAATGTGGCTGGAAAGCATGATGGTCTTGTTCATGGTCCGCAGGCGTTTGATGAGTTTGCGCATCTCGATGCGGGCGCGGGGATCGAGGCCGCTAGCCGGTTCGTCCAGGAGCAGAACTTGCGGTTCGTGGAGGAGCACGCGGGCGAGTCCCAGTCGCTGCGTCATGCCGCGCGAGAGGCTCGTGACCAGGGCGTCGCGCTTGTACGTGAGGTCGACGAGTTCGAGCACTTCGTCGACTTTCTTGCGGCGATTCGGGCTCTGGATGCGATAGGCCGCGGCGAAGAACTCGAGGTATTCCGTCACCTTCATGTCGTCGTAGACGCCGAAGAAATCGGGCATGTAGCCGATGGCCCGGCGGATTTCTTTCGACCCCGTGTAAATGGAATAGCCACACACGCTGGCTTCCCCCCACGACGGGTTGAGCAGCGTGGCGAGGATGCGCATGGTGGTGGTTTTGCCGGAACCATTCGGGCCGATGAAGCCATAAACATCGCCCTGTTCGAGCTTGATGGTGAGCCGCTCGAGGGCGAACAGTTCGCCATACTTCTTGGTCAGGTCGTTGGTTTCGATCATGGGACTCTCATGGGCGAGCGGGGGGCGTTAGCCCCCTGATTCTGCAAATGTTGACCAGCAATCGGCTCGCCGGCGAGAATCTTACAAAGGTCGCGATAGGTTTGAACGCCAGGAAGAGCGTTGCTTCGATGCAGGAATGCCAGGATCCAGCCGGCAGTCGTAAGCACAATCGTAAGCGTTCCAATGATCCCAATCGCTCCGGCAACTTGGATATCCAAGATGCCAAGTAGGCACACCAAGAGTATGCTCAAGCAACCGATGATTTTTGCGCAGCCGTACAACCAGAACGAAGGTGCAGATTCGGACAACGGAACCCGGTTAGGCGCGATCAATGCGGCTTCCCGGATCACCATGCAATAATTGGGATAAGAAAGACCCCGGAACGGCAGCCGACTGGATGGCGCCAGGTTGTGCACTTTCATCCCGTTTTCGGCCAACCGGCGCTTCAAGGTGAGAAAGATCGAACCGGCGGAGCAGGGGCGATCCAGGAGTTGGAATTCATCGAGCGGTGTCAACTGAACCCGGCATGCCAATTCTCGACAGAGCTCGTCCACCGTCGACACATTGGCCATCACTGTTTCGAGTTCAGCCGTCCGTTCTGCAAGTTCATCTCTCACTTGACCGATGTTGAACCATTTCACTCCGGGAGAGAAAAAGAACCCGGCGAGTTCTGAGGAGAGATTTCCGCCTGAAACGAGTTGAAGTTCCTGAATCGGCGCTTCCATCCGGATTTGTTCCATTCCGCCCACAGAAAAGGGTTGGTCGGAGTCCATCTGACCGAAGAGACGCAACGCGTGCAGCACTTCCTCGGGCGTCATGAATCGCATGTCTGGCATGTTCATTCCTCAGAATCAGGGGGCTAACGTCCCCCGCTCACCAGGAAACTAACGGCTCCCGCTCGCCTGGACTGATAAGTAGAGTCGCACGTAGGTTTCCTGCCGCGTCGATGCCGGCCGCGATTGGCCATCATTGAGCAGTACCGTTGCCGGCCCAGCGGCGGTTGCCGGCGCACGACCCATCACGATCACTTCCTGGCGATTGTCCGGCGTCAGTCGCCACGATTGATCGAGCCGCCGCAGCGATGCGTTCCGCGGAATCACCCCCTCGTCATTGCGAAGGGACGCTTCGTGGTAGAGCATGGCCCAGAGCGGCAAGCCAGCGGGCTGTGCGGTGGCCGCGGGCAGCGTGCCGCCAGGTCGGTTCACGGCCCCGGTCGCCCCGCCAAACACCTGCGCTCGGCTGAGCAGGTCGGCCAACTGCCCGTTTTCCTGAAACCACTGCGGCGCCGGCTGACCGTGATCCAGCACCAAACGCACTTCCTGCCCCTTCACGATCGTGCCGATCGAATAGGCCTGCCCCGCATAGAATGCCACGCATTCGAACAGCGCTTCGAACGGCAAGCGATTGATAAAAGTGCCGACGGCCTTGGTCGGGTCGCCCGGGGGATGCACGAGCCGCGATTCCACTACGGGCAAAGCGGAATCGAGCTTCCCCGCCCAGTTCGCCGAGAACGATTTCGTCGACCACACCTGCACCGGCACATCGTCCAGTTCCTGAGCATCGTTTCCATAGCGGTAACTGCGGCGGAGCAAGCCGGCCCGCCCGGCCCGCGAGCTGCCGGTCCAGCCCACGAGCGGCTCGCCGTTCTCCTTCGTCCACTGTTTGTCCGGCGCGAGTTGAATCGAGTACTCGGCAATCTTTGGGCTGAAGAGCGTGAACCACGTCGAGCCATAAATTCGGCCATTCCCCGGCTCGGCCACGACATCGACCACGTCGACCTTGTTAATGCGGATGTCGCGGCCTTTCATGGCCGACGCCGAGAGGAACGCCGCGATGCACACCGTCGCGGCAATGAGCGGGAATGTCAGCCACGTCAATTCGAGCCGGCCGAACACGCGCTTGAGAAAGTAGTATTCGAGCGGCCCGATCAGCAGAATGTAGAGCGCGATCAGGAACGCCACCGAACCGAACGACACGACCGGGAGGCCGTCGAAGGTGTCGAGGTGCGTGCGCAGGGCGACGGCGACTTCGTCCTCGTCGTCGCGGGGGGCGGCGTTCGGTTGCCGGGGCTTCCCTTCGGATCCCACCGAAGCCCGGCTCCAGCCGCACTCGCGGAGCACCCAGTCCCAGAATTCCGCTTGCCGGGAGAAGTCCGTGAACGGCGGGCGGTCGAGGTCGAAGCCGATGACCGTGACGCGGCCGATGCCGAGTGCCGCTTGCCAGGCAACGACGGCCTCGCCGACAGCGGTGCGGCTTGCCGGCGGGATCATGGCCCGCGCGCCGCCGCCCGGCTTCGCCGTGAAGTTCGCAACGGTGAACGCCTTGCTGGAAATGAGGCTGGCCGTGATGGAACTGATCTGGCTCGATTCGCGAGCGGCCCAGTAAAGCGGCAAGGTGGCCGGCCTGGCCTTTTCATCCTTGCTCGGTTCGATCTGCCGGGTCGGCGCCGCGGCATTCACGGCAACGGGAAGCAGTTCGCCGAGGCCCGGCAACTGCGTCGCGAGGGCGGCATTGGCGCCGAGGGCGATCGCGATGCGGCCGCCGCGCGCGATCCATTCCCGTAAGGCCGTGCGTTTCTTCTCATTTCCGAACAGATGCTTCACGAAGGCCGAGTCGCTCGTGGAAAGCACGACGAGGTCGGCGGCGTCGTAACCGAACCAGTGGTTGGGAAGTTGCTCAACATCGGTGATGGCGGCAAGTTCAACGCGGCCGCCGCGGAGGGGGCCCACGGTCGCCTCGGTTTCTTCAGCTCCCCCGGCGGTGGGCTTGGGTAAGTCGAAGCGCGGCAGCTTGCTGCCGAGCGATAGCACGAAGTAGGTCAAGGCGCCGCGCGGCCGCAGCGGGCGAATGCGATATGGATCCGAGAGCGCATCCTTGTCGCCGCGAACCGTGACGGTCGTTTCGCCCCCGGCGGCCGGTCGGATGTAACCGCGAGCGATGAATGGCGCGCCCGGTTGGCGAGCAGCGAGATCGAGCGGCAGGCTTAGAACGGTCATCACGCCGTCGGCATCCGGCGTCTCGATCACCAGCCGCGCCGCGCCGGGAACCGCAGCTGTCGTTTCCAGGACGATTTCGAGTGGGGCCCAGGCAGCGAACTTGCAAATCGGGGGAGCGTCGGAGTTGCCGCGCGCATCGGGGTAGCCGACCTTGGCGGAACGGATGGCGATGGGCGGCTCGGCAAATGCGGGGACAGCGAAGCAGGAGACGCAAACGAAGAGCATCGCGACGCGGCTGGCCGAAGAAGTTGTGCAGTCTCTCATATTGTCTGCAAGGCTCCGCGCGAGTTCCATTTCAATCTCGCGCCAAGCCGCCAAGCCGCAAAAACCACAAAAATCGCAATCTCTCTTGGCGTCTTCGCGGCCTTGCGAGATCTCTGCTTTTCTCTGCGTTAAGGCTTGTTGGCGGCGCCGCAGCGGCAGGGTACTGCTCCGCAGCCGGGGCAGCCGGCGCCGTATTTGAGCGCCATTGCCTCTTCCAGGTCTACGTTGGCGATGTTGGCCAGGGTCGCCAGCCAGGCAAGAACGTCGGCGAATTCGAGAACGCGTTCGGCGTGCGCGCCGCCGCGAAGGGCTGCCGCCAGTTCGCCCACTTCCTCCATGAACCACATGAAGGTGCCCTCGGCCCCACGAGCCCCGTCCTTGGAACCGTACAAGTCGCGGATTTGCTGCTGCAGTTCGGCCAGCGTCATGGAGATTGGTATAGCGAAAAGCGAAGTCAGAACGCGTCGACCATATGTTGGCCGCCGTGCTCCGGGTTGCCGATCAACCGCTGATTCACCGGGTCAATAATCCAGTCGAGCGCCTCCAGCGGGATTTGCCCGATGAGTACGGGGAGTTCGTCGGGAATCTCGTAAACATCCACGCGGCAATCGCGACCCTGGATCGTCAGTTGCGCCGCAGCATAGATGTTGAGAGTGGCCAGGCCGTTGACCGTTCGCGCGGCTCGCGTTCGAACCGGCATCAAGCCGAGCTGAGAAACCAATCGCTTCGGCATCATCAAGCCAGTCGCGCCGGTATCGACCAGGGCGTCGTTCACTTCCACGGTCCGCACTTGATCCGCGTTCAGCGCGCCTTGATGAACCTTGAACAAGTCCTCGAGGTTTTCGATCTTGGCCCGAACGACAACCTTACCCATCGAATTCGGCTCCATGACCGCACCCCGATCTCAGTTTACACCGCGCGTTCCAGGGCGGCCTTAGTTTCCGCATGGATGCGGCCATTGGTGGCCAGGAGTCCCCGCGTCTGGCCGAAGTCGGCCGCTTGATAGGCGATCGGGTTGCCCGCGAGGTCCGTGACCTGACCGCCGGCTTCCGTCACCAGCACGTGGCCGGCACAGATGTCCCAATCGAAGAACTTCTCGTAAGTGTTCGCGTAGATGTCGGCCTCGCCGCGGGCGACGATGGCAAGCTTCACGCCGCCGGAATAAGTCTCGATGACGCCCTTGGGGGAAAGGGCCTGCACCGGCTTGGTTGGCTGGCCGGGCTTCGACCAGCTTTGGGTAAGCACGCATCCGGCGAGCGTGGCCCGCGTGGACACGGTGCAGCGGACGGATGTGCCGTCGCCGACGCGCGTCCAGCAACCGCCGCCCAGCCAGGCATATGTATAGCGGTCCAGGGCCGGCTCCATGACGACGCCGAGCACCGGCTGGTTGTCGATCAAGAGGCCGATCATTGTGGAGAACTGGCCGGTCTTGCGGGCGAAGCCGCGGGTGCCGTCGATGGGGTCGACGACCCAGACGCGCGGGCCGCTATGCGGCACATTTTCCAGTGCGGCGGTTTTCTCCTCGGCACAGAGAGCGTCCTTGGGGAAACGCGTGTGCAGGTGGTTGAGTATAAGTTCCTGGGAAGCCTTATCGACGTGCGTGGTGATGCTAGCCGGGGCGTCCGCGATGGCGGCGAACGAGTGGTATTCGCCGCGAATGAACGCACCGGCTCGCTCGGCGGCTTCCAGGGCGGCCGTCAGTTCCCACCCCAAATCTGTCGTGGGTTTCATGGCCGCTATTGTACTTGAATCCGGTGGCACAGGCATTCCTGCCTGTTCCGCACAGGCAAGAATGCCTGTGCCGACAAATCCATTCACTCGTTATTTCTTCGGCGCCGGGAAGATGGCCGGCACGATTCCCTTGAATTCATCCGGCGACAGGAAGGAATCGCTGTTGGCATCCAGGCTTTTGAAAGTGAAATCCAGATCGAACGGCCCCACCTCTTTGCCCTTCTTTCCCTTCGGTTCCGGCTGCATGCTGAACAGTTTCTTGAACTCGGGGGCATCGAGCTTGCCGTCCGAGTTGGCGTCGAGTTTCTTGAAGATCGCCGCGGTATCGAGGGCCATCTTCTTCTTTTTGGCTTTCTTGGCCTTCTTCTTGGCCGCCGGCTTGGCATCCGCCCCGGACACATTGTCGCTGACCAGCAGCGTTCCCGACAGCGCCGCCACGAACAGCCCCACCGCCAGCAATCGCGCGATCATGGTGCCTCCACGCCCTCCGCGGGCAACGACCCCTGCAATCGACTATACCTGTTGGAACCCGCCAAGGGCGGAATAGTTCCGGGGAATCGCGAAATCGGCGACCCGCCGAACGCTAGCGACGGCGCGGCGTTCGGCATATCATAGCGGTTGCTCCCACCGCGCCAAAAAGACTCCCACCCCATTGCCGAGGCCTGCATCATGTCGCGTCGTTCCGCCGGGTTGCTGTCGCTGTTCGCCTTTGGCCTCGGCATCCTGTCGATCCTGTCCACGGGCGGCATCCGCACGGCACAGGGGCAACCCAAGCCGCTGGTCGTCAATCCCGCGCCGCAAGCCCCGACGCTCGCCAGTCCCGTCACGCTCGGAATGAAGCGCGGCGGCAGCGCCGAGCTCGTCCTCACCGGCACGAACCTCAGCGATCCCGTTGCCGTGCTCCTCAGTTGCCCCGGCAAGGCCGCGATCGTCCCTGATTCCAAGGGCGCCAAGGCCGACTCCACTAAAGTGAAAGTGAAGGTGGAAGTTCCCGCCGACGCTCCCATCGGTTTCCACACCATCCGCGTCGCCACGACCCACGGCGTCTCCAACTTTCGCCCGTTCCTCGTCGATGATCTTCCCAGCGTCGACGAAGTCGCGACCAACCGATCGAAGGAAACGGCCCAGGCCGTGCCATCCTCGTGCGTTGTCAACGGCCACACCGACACCGAGGCCTCGGACTTCTTCAAAGTGAAGGTCGCGGCCGGGCAAACGCTCACCTTCGAAGTTCTGGCCCGGCGAATCGGTTCGCCCCTGGACCCCATCGTGGTGCTGCACGATGCCAAGACGCGCCGCGAACTGCTCGATCAATACGCGGACGACACGCCGGGGTTGGAGTCGGATTGCCGCCTGACTCATGGATTCAAGGAAGCGGGCGAAGTGCTGGTCGAGGTGCGCGACACCACCTATCGCGGCGGCGCCGGCTACGATTATCGGCTCCGCATCGGCGATTTCCCCGGCGCCATGACGGCGTATCCGCTGGCGGTGCGTCGCGGCACGACCACGACCGTCGCATTTGCCGGGCAAGGCGCGGCGGGCATTCTTCCCGTGGCCGTGAGGGCGCCGGCGGACCCGGCAATTGCCGCGCTCACTGTGTCTCCCATGCGAGCCGCCGGCGCGAGCGGCTGGCCGCTTCCCGTTCGTCTCTCAGACGATCCGCAAAGCGTCGAGCAGGAACCGAACAACACGCCGGCCAAGGCGACCAAGCTTCCCGTGCCGGGCGGCGTCTCGGCCCGATTCCTCGAAAAGGGCGATCTCGACCACTTCGCAATCGCCGGCAAAAAGGGAGAAAAGCTGGTCGTCTCCATCTGGACGTACGAAGTGAATTCGCCGGCCGAGGTGTTGGTCCGGATTCTCGACGGCAAGGAAAAGGAGATCGCCCGTTCGAGCCCGACCGCCGTGCCGACTCGCGTTGAATTCACGCCGGCCGCGGATGGGCCCTACACCATCGCCTGCGAGCACCTGAATTACCTGTTTGGGCCGAACGAGATCTATCACGTGGCTGTTCATGCAACAGCCCCGGACTTCGACGTGTCGCTGCCGCTCGATCGCTGCGAGGCGCCGGCCGGCGGCGGCACTTCGCTGATTGTCGCGAACGTCGCCCGTCTCGGCGGCTATGCCGGCGCCGTGGAACTGAGCGTTGCCGGCAATCCCGCGCTCTCCGGAACTGTCGTTGTTCCCGCCGGGCAAACGCAAACCGCCTTGCCCGTGCTCGTCAAGGCCGGGACCAAGCTGGGTGCCTATCCGTTCCGCGTCAAGGCGACCGCCACCATCAACGGCAAACCGGTGGTCCGTTATGCGACTCTGCTCGACTACGTGAAGACGAACCTGGGCGGAATGCCGAACCCGCCGCTGGATTTGTTGAACGGCTGCATGGCCGCCGTGATCGAAAAGCCGCCGTTCAGCATTGCATTCACCCCGGAGCCGAAGGCGTTCGAAAAGGGTAAAGCTGCCAAGCTGATCGCGACCGCGAAGCGCGACAAGGGGGTCGATGGCGACATCGTGCTGGCGCCATTGTTTACGCCGCCGAACATCGCCGTGGCCGCCAAGCCAATACCGAAAGGGAAGACCGCGGGCGAAGCAACGGTAACGCCGGCCGCGGCCGCTGCCGTGGGAGCGACGAGCGTGGTCGTGCGCGCGACCACCAAGGTGGGCGGCAAGGATTACGCCGTTACTCCGCCGCCGACCGCCATCGAGGTGATCGCTGCCAAGAAGGTGGAGCCCAAGAAGGAACCGCCCAAGAAGAAGAAGAAGTAGCCGATTTGCCGCAAGGCATTTTACTATAACATGTAACAGAACCGGCAGCAGGGTGGCTGCCGGCGCCACTTCAAGGATCGCAAGCGGATGAAAGCCACTCCCTCCGACGGCGAACGATCCCTGGCCGTGTTCATCGACTTCGAAAACATGGGCCTCGGCTTCAACAATCGCCGCGACCGCTTCGAGATCGCCAAGGTGCTCGAACGGCTCGTCGAAAAAGGGAAGATCGTCGCGAAGAAGGCCTACGCGGACTGGTCGCGGTTTGGCATGTACACCGGGGCCTTGCACGAGGCCGCGATCGAACTCGTGGAGATTCCGCGCCGCGGCATGTCCGGCAAGAACTCCGCCGACATCCGCCTCGTCGTCGATGCCATCGACCTCGCGTACTCCAAGGACCACATCGACACCTTCGTGATCGTCTCCGGCGACAGCGACTTCTCGCCGCTGGTGTCGAAGCTCAAGGAACTCGGAAAGCACGTCATCGGCCTCGGCCTGGCCGACGCCACCTCAGACCTGCTCCGCGACAACTGCGACGAGTTCATCTATTACGAGGATCTCGACCGGGCCCCGATCATTCCCGTCGCCGGGAACGAGCAGATCCCCGAGAAGAAGCGCAAGGTGTTCGCGCTCTTGCTGGATTCGCTTTTGGCCCTCCGCCGCGAGAACAAAGACGTGCTTTTTTCCTCCATGGTCAAGGACACCATGAAGCGGAAGAAGCCGTCGTTTAACGAGGATTATTACGGCTATCGCACCTTCAGCGAGTTGCTGGAGGACGCCCAGAAGGAAGGGCTTTTGGAGATCGAGAAGCATCGGACGAGCGGCATGTACGTGGTGAGCCGGTTCGGGTTGGAGATGCAAGGCGGCGTGGCAACGGGGCCGGCAAAGCCCGCGACGCCGGAGCGGAAGGAACAGCGGCCGGCGGCTCGCGATTCAGGACGGACGCAGCAACCGCCGGAACGCGGCCGCGGTCGGGCGCCGGCGTCTCCCGCGGTGTTGCCGATGAAGCCGATGCCCGAACCGAGCGAACCCGCCGCCGACGAACGGCGACCGCTCGGCCGCGAGCTGGTGGATGAAGCGGGCGACGACCTGGACGTGATTCCGTCGTACGGTCCGAAGAAAGGGGTGCCGCCAGCTCGTCGGCCGGCCCCCGCCAAGCCGGCGCCGAAGCCTGCCGCCAAGCCCGAGGAACCGAAGCGCGGCCGCGGCCGGAATACGCCGGCGCCCGCACCGGCATCGCGGCGCAAGTCGCCGGATCAGCCGCCGCCGCGGCAACCTCCGCCGCCGGCCCCGCGCCTCGTCACCGACGATGACGACTTCGGCGCCGGCCTCGAATAACCTCACGCTCGTCCCTTCGCCATCGCCGCCGCCAACGCAATTTCTTCTTCCGACAAAGGGACGAAGACGCCGCGGGCCACATGGAAGTCCACGTAGCGCTGCTGCGCTTCCAGAATCACTTTCGGCAGCTCGGCCGGCGCGAATGCCTTTGGAAACTTGCCGTCGCGCTCCCAGCGTTCGAGATTCTGCCGATGGCGGCCGATGAGGCCGGCCGGCGACGCGCGAACTCGACACTCGTATAAGTGGTGCGGCTGCGGCTTGAACAGCTTCCGGCAGGTCGTGGTGACCCCCGCCGTGCCATCCAGGAAGTGCGATGTCGCCAGGCATTCCGCTTCATATCCTCGGCCCTTGGATGAGGATACGAATGTGCCGATCGTGGTTCCCGCGGGGTCGAGCAAGCACGCGATCAGCGACGGAGCGCCCATAAGTTTGTCGGTGCGGTGCGTGAACAGCAACTTAAGGCCGGCGCCTTCGAACTCGGCAATGAGCTTCAGGGCCGCATTCAGATAGGGCCCGGCCGGCATTTCCTCCGGCTTTACGAAGTGAAGCGCTTCCGGCCGCGGGATTGGGAAGTTGAACGGATAGCCGCCGACGCACTTCCAGGCAATGAACTTGGCCAGTGCGCTCCAGGTGCGGGCGAGCCGCCAGCATTCGGCGAGTGTGAGTCGGCCGCCGTGAACGCGGAAGTACTGCGGAGCCATAAGCTACTCGCGGGGCAAACTGCGGACGGCACGGCCAAGGGCCGCCACCGTGAAGATCAGCGGGTAGAGTTTCTCATAGTACCAGAGTTTGGCGAAGTAAAAACCGATCGGGCTCGGTTCGCGGAATCGGCCGGACTCCACAGCTTCGACGAGCCAGGCGAGCCCGCGTTCGACGGCGGAAGTTGGCGAGCCGGCTGCGTCAGCAGCCGGAGCGTTAGTGAGCGCCAGGTCGATCAACACTTCGACTGCTAGCGCGGTCTCTTCGACGCTGGAGGGGCAACCCTTGGCGCCGCCCCAGCCGCCATCGTCGTTTTGAACCGATAAAAGGTAATTGACACCGCGTTGACACTCGGGAGAGTCCTCCAGGCTCAGGTCGCGGTAAGCGGCAAGCGCGCGGCTCGTGCCATATACCGGGTTGATGTCGTCCGGGGCGTGCTGGTTGCCGAACCAGAGCGGCAACCAGGAACCGTCGGGACGTTGCTGGCGATAGAGGAACTGGAATCCGCGATAAACGATTCCTGCCCAAAATCGCGTGGGATACAGTCGGTCTTTCGGAACATCCGGCCAGGTGATTTCGAATCGTTGACCCCATTTCCGCGGAAGCGAGCCGAAAAGAGCACGCCAGAACTGACTGATAGCCCGAATGGCATGTGCGGTGAGATCGGTGCCGCTTCGGTCGAAGGGAAGCACCCCCCAACCCCGGCAAAATGTAGGGAACCCGCCATCGCGATTCTGTAAGCGACTCGTGAATGTCCATCCCGCGTTGACGGCGGATCTGTCGTCTTGAAACGATCCAAGGGTGATCAATGCCAACAACGCCCCCGGCGTGTCGTCGCAATCGGGGACGCCGCCGGGAAGGTCGGTCCAGGCCCAGCCGCCGGGGTTGGCGCCAGTATAGGGATGCCGTTCCGTGTACTGTTGCTTCAAGAGCCAAATGCGGATTGCGTCCTTGGTATCCAGCGATTCCAGATCGCCAGCCGATGCCAGCGCATTCACGGACAGCGTGGTGACCCACGTGGCGAGGTTGGTGTCGATCGGCCAACTGCCGTCCGGCCGCACGGAGTTCGCAAGAAAGCGAACGCCGTGTTCGATTATATCAACAGCCGGCTTACGCCGGCCGCTCGCAGGGTTTGATGCCAACGCCATGACGACGAAGCTCGTCAACGGCGTCGCTTCGAGGTAGCCGCCGCTCGTGGGCTGGATTCGCCGCAGTACCTTCAGGCTCAGGCCGCGGGCCAGTCGCCGAACGAGGTTGCGGACCGGGTTCCACGACCGGCGATGCCCATGCACGCACTGGCCAATGGCAATCAGCGCCGGCAGCGCGTAACTGACGACCGGCAGCCGGGCAAAGCGGTACCACGCTTGCGGCAGGCACGCCAGTTCGAACGGCAACCGCGGTACTTCTTTCCACGGCACCAGGCCCGCAAGGGCACATGCCATCAGGATCGGCACGGAAAACGTGCGGTCCTTGCCGTAACGGCGGCGAATCGCCTCGGCCCGTTCCGCGGGCGTCGTGCCGGCTTTGGCCGTCAGATACGCTTCCACTTTCGCGATAGCAGAATCAGGGGGCTGACGCCCCCCGCTCGCCGAGGCCAGTGCCGCCCGGCACAGCATTGTGGTCGAGATGTTCGAGAAGCTCTTGACGGTGTCGCCCCAGCCGCCGTCGGCGTTCTGGTGCTCGGCGAGCCAGTCGATGCCGCGCTGGATCAATTGGTTTAGCCGCGACGCGGAGTCCGCGGAGCGGAGCGCGCCGGAGTTCACCAGATGCAGCGCCATCACGGCGGTGGCCGTGGAGAGCGCTGAAGTGGAGAGTTCGCCGACCCAGTGGCCGGCCGGCACGCGCTCGGCCAGGAGCGCGTCGCGTGCTGCAACGTATGCAGCCCGGAGGCGATGGGAATCGATCACGCGGGAAAATCGTCCAATGAAAGCATGCGAGGCAGATCTCGTTCGGCCCGAACTATCCTGTAAATGTGGCAATCGGCGCCATCATAGCGATAGATGATTCGATAGTGTCCGACGAGACGTTCGCGCAAACCGGGAAAGGGAAGTTCCTCGAGCGGTGCTCCAATCTCGGGGAATTGTTCGAGAGACTCGACGGATGCCCGGATCTTTGCTGCCCAGTTCAGTGCAATCGAGACGGTTGCCTTATCCGCAATCCACTTCAGATGCGTCTCCAGGTCGAGGCGGGCAGCCGCGCTCCAGATAATCCGAGCCATTCCTCCATCTCCTGCATGACCTGCTCGTGAGGAATGCCTTCTCCGGCGGCAATCTCGACCTCGCTTTTGGCAATACTCGCGCTGAGATAAACCCGATACATGACCTGTTGCCAGGTACAACCCTCGGGAAGCTTATCCACCAACTCTCGCATCCGGACCTTCACATTTTCCATAGCCGTTACCTCCCACGGGCACTCTATAGCGGCTCTCGCCATCCCTGGTTACAGTAGGCATCATAACCCGAGATTATCGAGGTCGTCCACGAGCTGGTCGAGGTCGTCCCTGGGGCCATGCGTCTTGCCATCCTGGCGCTTCGGAATGCCGATGGCCATGCCGACCGCGGTGCGGCCATCGTTGACCAGTTCGCGATCGCGCTCCTGGACCGCCATCGACAAGGCATCCGCGACGTCGCCTCCGAACAGCTTGCTCAGGTCGATCTTCAAGCCGCCAACCACCCCGGTGTCGGCGCCGGCAATAGCCGCCGATTTGTACTCCGGAAAGATGATCGCCTGCTGCGGGCAAACGCGGCTACAGGCCGGGCAGCCCTTCTTGCACTGGTCCTGGTTCTCGGTGACGATCCGTTCCAGCGAATCGACGCCGTAAACGCCGAACAGGCAGAAATCGAGGCATTCGAGGCAATTCGTGCAACGGCTGTAATCGATGACGGGATACCAGCGGCGGCCGGCAGCGGCGAGCAGCGACTCCGGCTCGAATGCGGTAATTGCTCCATTGCCGGCGAGGCCGAGTTGCAGGATCGCCGGGTTGTTCGCGGATTGCTCGCGCGCCCTGGCATCGCGGCGTTCCCGGCACTCCGCCGCGATCCGCCGCACTTCATCGATGTATGGGTCGGGCTTGTTGAAATCGCGCAAGTCGAGGCAGTAGATATGCCGGTCCGGGATGGTTCCCGAAGCGCCGATGGCCGGCGGCCGTTCTTCTGCCGGTTTCTCCTCCTCCTCGTCATCCATCGGCGGCTTCAATTGCACTTCGCCGAGGTGCCCCTTGATGCCGTCGCGATCGAGCAGCCAGAATGCCGCCCGCGGGTAGAGCCAGCTGAGGATAACGAGATCGCCTTTGACGGAATCCAGGAAGAGCCGCCCCGTGTGTTCTGGGCTGAGATCGTAGAGGTTGGGCACCACGGAAACTTCGAGGCCGCTTTCCATGATGAGGGCGGCGACGACGCTTTCTTCCAGCGATCGCTTGGCGGGGTGCTTGCCCGGCGCCTGCGATAAGACGACCGTGAGGCGGCTCATGCGAACTCCGAGAGACTCGACGAAAGATGCGAAAGCGGCGGGAAGTCCGAGATGATTGTACGGCGAATCGGGGGGCGTTCCCAGCACCGATCACAGATACGTACCGCGAATCTCGATCATGCGGCACTCGGAAAGCGGCACTTCGCCGTTCGCGGCTTCGAGCAGTTTGCCGCCGATGCAGCGGATCGGGCCTTCGTCCGGGCAGACGCAATCGGTATCCAGCCCCACGGCAAAGGCGCCGTCCGCCGCGTGCGAGCCGGGATAAACGAGCGGCAGGTGAACGCCGAATACCTGGCCATCGCGCATGAGAATCTCGGCGGGGCGGAACAACCGGTCGAGAAGGTATTTGGGCGGATCGAGGCGAATGCGGCGCATCGCTTCCCACGGCAG
This sequence comes from Urbifossiella sp., assembly GCA_035571955.1. GTDB lineage: Bacteria > Planctomycetota > Planctomycetia > Gemmatales > Gemmataceae > Urbifossiella. Next base: position 14,367 of record DATNBQ010000312.1, read on the forward strand.
CCAGGTGTAAACGCCATCCCGGAACGCCTCGAGCACGGAGCCGAAGCGGTCGTCGGCGTCGCGGAGCAATTCGACTTCCTGACCGTCGATGAAACCGAGAAGCGACGGCGACAGGGCATCGGCCACGTCAACCCAGCGAACGGCGTCGGCGATTCGCCCTTCGCGCAGGGCCTTGATGGCCAGCCAGCGGGCCTTGGCGTGCCGCGGAATCGGCTCGACGAGAAAGACTGGCCGGCGGATGCGGTGCGAACGCTGCCGCTCCGCTCGGAACAGTCGCCGGAGGGTCCGCATCGATTCCGGCCACGCCGGATCATCGACTTCCATGAGGCCGAAGTGCGACCGCGCCTCGATGAACCGGCCGGCGAACGCCAACAGTTCCACCAATGTGAACCGCGCCGCGGCATCCGGCGGCCGCTCCCGAAGCACCGTTTCCTGCAAAGCGATGGCATCCGCCAAGCGCCCATCCGTGAATGCATCGTGCGAAGTCATAGTGCCAATTTACGGGGTGAAGCGAACAATAAGGAAGCCCATTGATTGCGAGGCTCGACCGTGACCGTCGCCGAGTTCACGCTGTTGGTTTTCCTGGGGTCGGTCGCGGCCGGGTTCCTCGGCTCGTTAACCGGGCTCGGCGGCGGGGTGGTCATCGTGCCGCTCCTCGTGCTCGCCTTCGGCATCGATCTCCATTACGCGGTGGGTGCGTCGCTGGTGTCGGTGATCGCGACGTCGTCCGGAGCCGCGGCTGCGTACGTGAGGCAGGGATTGCCGAACATCCGCGTCGGCATGCTGCTCGAGATCGCTACTACGCTCGGAGCGATCGGCGGGGCCTTCCTCGCGGCCATCGTCGCTCCGTCGGCGATTTCCATCGTCTTTGGAATCGTACTGTTGATCTCGGCGGCATTCTCCGGCCGCCCGCGCCCCGACCCGTCGGACACCGGAGCCCCCGACCCACTCGCCACCCGGCTCCGTCTCGACGGCGTTCAACCGGCGCCGAATGGCCCCGAGCCGTATCGGGTTCGCCGCGTGCCCCTCGGCTTCCTCCTGATGGCGATGGCCGGCATCCTTTCGGGACTGTTAGGCATCGGCTCCGGAGCGTTCAAGGTGCTCGCCCTCGATCGCGCGATGCGGCTGCCTTTCAAGGTTGCCACCACGACCAGCAATTTCATGATTGGCGTGACCGCGGCGGCCAGTGCCGGAATTTACCTGACGCGGGGGTTCATCGATCCTGGCGTGTCGATGCCGGTGATGCTGGGAGTGCTCGCCGGGGCGGCGCTCGGGGCGCGGGTTCTTACCGCAGCTCGCGTGCCGGTGCTCCGCGTCGTCTTCACCATCATCATTGTCGTTCTGGCCGTCGAGATGATCTACAAGGGATTCACCGGGAGGCTGTAATTGTGGCATGGACGGATGAACGCGTGGAACGGGTGATGGGGCGACTGCTGCAGGTCGGCGTGATCGCGGCGGCGACCGTCGTGTTGGCCGGCGGCATTCTCTATTTGATCCGACACGGCGGCGAACCGGCCGATGGGCGCGTCTTCAAGGGTGAACCGGCGGCGTTCACATCGCCCGTCGGAATCGTCCGCGAAACGCTGGCATTTGGGGCGCGCGGCACCATCCTCTTCGGCCTTTTGATTTTGATTGCCACTCCGGTCGCCCGCGTGCTGTTTTCGGCGTTCGCCTTCGCCCGCCAGCGCGACTGGGCGTACGTCGCCTTCACGCTGCTCGTTCTCGCTATCCTTCTGTATGGGCTAATGGGTTAAACTCTAATCAGTCACAGAATGCCAAGAATGCCACATTGCCAACACACCGATTTGGCATTCTGTGGCTTGGTTGAATGTCGATAGCACTAAAATCGCGGTGTCAAGGAAATCTGGCATGAATCTCTCCCGGCAAATCGCAACGCATCTGGAATCGCTGCGCGCGGCGGGGATCGACTTCATTCCGCGCGGCGAACCGCTCGTTATCCAGGACGCTCCCCTTCGGGTCGCGGCTAAACAGGAGACCCGCGCGGCGGTTCCCGAGCAACCATCAATCGCGGCGCCGATCGACGACGCCGAATCGCGGCGAACGGCGCTCGCCGTGCTGGCCAAGGAGATCGCTCCGTGCAACCGCTGCCCCGAGCTGTTCGCCACCCGCACGCAGACCGTGTTCGGGGTCGGTCCCATCGATCCGCAGATTTGCTTCGTGGGCGAGGCGCCGGGGGCGGACGAGGATCGCACGGGGGAACCGTTCGTTGGCCGCGCCGGCCAGCTACTCGACAAGATCATCGCTGGCGCTTTGAAAATGAAGCGCAGCGAGGTTTACATTTGCAACACGATCAAGTGCCGGCCGCCGAGCAACCGCGTGCCGTCGCCGACGGAGCGCTCCAATTGCCGGGAGTACTTCGAGGAGCAGATTGCCCTGGTGCGCCCGAAATTCATCGTCTGCCTCGGGGCGACGGCGGCCCAGAACGTCCTCGGCAGCACGCTCTCCATCGGCCGCCTCCGCGGCCTGGTGCACCGCTACAAGGAGATCCCCGTCATTTGCACTTATCATCCGTCGGCCATTCTTCGCGAGGAGCCGGACACCGTGCTGCGCAAAGCGTGCTGGGAGGACATGAAGCTGCTGCTCGGCTTGATGGGCCGGCCGGTCTCTTGAGGAAAGTGTGAATTCGAGTGTGAGTGTGTGCAATGTGTAGATGGCAATCAAAGGATGGACATCGAGCCAACCAGCCCCACGCCTCTCCCCGTTGGGGAGAGGCCGCCCATCTCGCGCAAGCGAGATGGCGGGGTGAGGGGTCTTGTTACGGGGTTTCAACCCCTCACCCGGATTGCTCGCTGCGCTCGCAAACCACCCTCTCCCCAACGGGGAGAGGGTCAGAAAGGCTGGCTGGCTCGATGTCACTGCTGGCCCGAGCTCGATAGCTGGAGCTGACTCACGCTCACACTTTTTTCGATGCATCGCCCCCATTGCGGGGAGTATACGGGTAAGCAGGGGACCGCACGATGCTTGCGACGCGGCCGGCGGACATTCTCCGGCATCTCGAACCGGATGCGGTCAGCGATGCCGAGTTGCTGGCGCAATTCCAGCGCGACGAGGCCGCATTCGCCAAGTTGGTGCGCCGCCACGGCCCCATGATCCTCTCCGTCTGCCGGCGGATCACGCGCCACACCGAGGATGCCGAGGATGCATTTCAGGCGGTCTTCTTGATTCTGGCGAAGAAGGCCAGTTCCGTGCGCGAGCCGCGCTTGCTCGGCAACTGGCTGTACGGCGTCGCGGCGCGGGTGGCACAGAAAGCGCGCCGCGGGTCGGTTCGCCGCCGCGCCCGGGAGGTTCAGACCGTGAACGCTCCGGAACCGCTCGCGCCCCCGGTGGCCGCGGATGACGACGTCGGCGCGGCGCTCCACGAGGAACTGGCCAAACTCCCCGCGAAGTTCCGCGAGCCGATCGTGCTGTGCGACCTTCGCGGCATCACGCGAACGGAGGCGGCACAAATCCTCGGCATCGCGGTGGGAACGCTCCACAGCCGGTTGTCCGCCGGGCGCGAGAAACTGGCCCGGCAGTTGAAACGCCGCGGCATCGCGCTGGCGGCCGCGGCGATTCCCGCGGCCTTGACCGATGGCGCGGCGGCAGGTGTGATTCCCGATTCACTGGTGACGAAAACTTGTGGCCTGGTCGCGGGGTGGCAAGCCGGGGCAGCGGTCCCGGCCGCCGTGCTCCGCCTCACGCAGGGAGGGCTTCCGATGCGAATGACGTTCTTGATGGGAATGATGGGCGCGGTGCTGGCGACCGCTGGCGTCGTGATGGCGACGCGGCCGGACGAGCCGAAGCCAAGCGATCCGCCGAAGCCCATTGCGCCCGTCGTGCAAGGACCGGCGGTCGCCGCGCCCAATGCCAAGGAAGATCGCTTCACCACGAAACCCCGCCTGCAGCACACGATCGACCTGCCGATCAGATCTGCCAGCAAGTTGGTCTGGAGCCCGGACGGCAAGCGCCTGGCCATTGTGGGAACTGTCGCATACGGCAGCGAGGGCCTGCGAGTCATACTCATTCACGAGATCGACAGTGACCCGCGTACTCAAGCGCCCAGGCGGATCGCTTGCCAGCTTCCTGCCGCGCTCATCGGCATCACACCGGATTCCAAGAATGTTATTACCGCGCTCCGGGAGTATTCGCTCGTGAGCGGCCGCCACGAGTTGCTCTATTCGCCGATGGAGGGAAAGCCCAAGCGGCCCATATTCAACGGCATCTACTGGGATCCCGATCGCACCGTCGACCTGGGTGTCGAGCCGACTTATGAATACGCCTTCGCCGCCGACGGCAAAACGTATCGCACCATCTTTTTCGAGGGCGGATTGTCCCCCGATGGCAACGGTCCCATTGAGGTGCGTGAAATCAGCACCGAGACGGGAAAGAGCGTCCGCACTCTTTTAAAGGTTGAGGGAAGCTTTGATCGTTACATCCTGTCGCCGAACGGTAACCGGCTTGTGGTGCAAGATTCTCGCGGAGGGATCACCGTTTGGAACGTGGGTAAGGGGAGGAAGGAATCGTTGCCGCGGAAGCCTGCCGAGCCAACCAAGCGGCAACCACAACCGTTCAGGTTCCGGCCGGGAGACGGCCCCGGCCCCAAGGAACTCGTTCCGGGCCCCGACCAGCCACGCGGCGAAGTTTCGATGTTCTTCTCCCCGGATTCCCGCTACCTGCTAATGGTCGACTTCTTCGGCATCTCGATTTTCGACAACGAAAATGGCCGATTCCTGCCGGAACTGGAGGGCAATGTCGGGAACGTCTCCAGGCACGTGATGCCCTCGGGCTCTTTTTCAGCAAGGAATCAATTGCTGGCTCTCACCGGGATGGTGGTGGTCGCCGGAGGACATGAGCGATCTTTCCTCAAGGTCTGGGAGCTAAAGACGGGCAAGTTGCTCAAGGGTTGGCCGCACTCGCCGCAGGTCGCCTGGAGCCCGGCGGCCCCCGTGCTGGCGGTGATCGAAGCGAACGGCAGGGGCGGCACCCGCCTCGGTCTGTGGGACTTCGCGGCCGAAGTGGCAACCAAGCCGCGACCGTAAACTTGCGACGTCAGCGCTTCGCACGCCAGTCGACGCGGCCCTTATATGCCATCGTTTCCTCGACCACCTGGTACAACTCCTTGTCGTATCCCCTGAGCGCCTCGCGCGTGCCGATCGGGTGGTCCGCGCCGTCGGGGGCCGTCAGAGCGCCGGCATCGAAGTACGCTTCCACCCCGGCGGCCCAGTATTCCGTCCGATCGCGCGCGGCCGCTGTTCCCTTCCACAATCCCTTCTCGATCGCGGCCTCGTACAGTCCCTTCATGCGGCGATCGAATTCGGAATCGAGCCGCTTGACGCGTAGTTCGTACTGCTGCTTGTTTCGCCGCATGTCGAAATCGGGGTCGACCGGCCGCAGCGCCGCCACGGTGTACAGCCCGCGGGCGAATGCGGCGACGACCGCGCACCGCCCCGGCAGCGGGTCGCCCGGCAGGCCAAGCACGTTCTCCTCAGGGGCGACCATCAGCTTGCTCTCCGCGGTGTAGTTCCAATAGCGGGCGTTGCCGAATCCCGGCTTCGTGGCCGCGTCGCGGAACTCGGGCAAATCGCTTAATTGCTCGCCCTTGCCCAACACGACGAGCCGGCCGCCATCGGCGAGGATCGCCTTCAACACGTCGTGGCGATAGGCGAACATCTTCCGCACGATGTCGTTGGCCTTGAGCAACGCTTCATCGCTGACGCGCTTGGAGCCGAGCACGGGGAACTCGCGGGCCAACGTGAACTTGGTGTAATACGGGTCGAACTTGAACTTTGCCGGCGGCGCCATGACGCTCGGTTGGCGGCGGACGGGGGTATAGCGCCAGTCGTTGGCGGGCTTCAGGTTGCACGTCGTCCGCACCAGGTCGTACCCGTCCGGGTCGTACGATTGCAGTTGTTCGCGGGTGCCGACCGGGCCGTGGTTCCAGTTGTTCACGCGGTTGCAGTCGAAGTAACTCTGGGCGATCTCGGCCCAATATTCGGCAGGGTTCGAGGCGGCATAAGTATTCTTCCAAAGGCTTTTGCCGATCGCGGAGCGGTAAGTCTGGGCCAGGCGGCCGCGCCAGGCCGGATCGAGGCGCGACAGGGCCGAATCGATGGTGTGGAAGAATTCGTGGACGGCGATGCTTTCGTCGTCGTAGCGGTCCATCGCGAGGTTGAGCAGATTCTCTTCGCCGAAGCTGGTGACGCCGAGGCCGCCGGTGCCGCGGACGCGTTCGTTCAAATAGGCCGGATTGCGGCTATTGCGATACTCCGGCATGTCCGTGTAAACCTGATCCTTGCCGATGATGATGAGCCGCGTGCCGGCTTTTTGCATGACGGCGAGGACATCCGCTCGGCCGGCAAGCAGGTGAGAAACGATCTCGCGGGTTCGGATGAGAGCGTCGTCGGCCACTACCGAGGCCGCGGCGATGGAGAGGCCGCCGATGTCCAGATGCTTCGCGTAGAACTTGCGTGCGGCGGCGCGATCGCGCTCGGGGTATTTCGCAAAGAACGCTTCCGGCGGGGCCGTCACCTTGACGGGCTGGCCATCGTCCCCGCGGGCGGATTGGGAAAAGGCCGCGATCAAGGCGATGAGCAAGAAGTTGCGAGAAGTGGGCACGGGCATCCTCCGAGGGCCGCGACAAGACGCAAGAGAGGCCGGCCGCAATAAAGCACAAAAGACGTATGTAAGATGCGAGCCGTCAATCATAGAGCTTGTGAGGTGAGTACTCAACTTCGCGACGGATCACCGGTGGTTCGACTTACATCGCCGCTATCTCATCAACTCCGTTCTCGCGCTCTATCGCGGCGCTTTCTCATTGGCGGGCGCCACTTTCGCCGGGGGCGGGTCGGATTCCACGGAAAGCCACGGCGACTTCGAGGCGATGCCCGCGGCGAACCCAACGGCCGCCATGAACCCGGCGGCGGCCTGCCACAGGCGGATCGTCGAACGGCGCGACGCCGCCCCGGCCGCGAACATCAACCGGTCGCGGTCGAGGCGCGCCGCGGCCGGTTCCAGCCGCGCCAGCGCCTCCGCCAGCGGATCGGGAATCGCCTCGAGTGGCGGCACATTCACCTTGTCGCGGTCGTCGGACATACGGCACCTAACTGCTGGCGGAGCACTTCCAACCCGGCCGCGTAACGGCGATAGCATGTCGCCGCGGAAGAAGCAACCGTCTGGGCGATCTGTTCAAAAGTCAGGCCGCCCCACAAATGGGCGACGATGATCTCCCGCGTCTCGGCCGGGAGTTTGGCGAGGGCCTCGGCGGCGGTCCGGGCATCGAGCCCGCTGGGATCGTCCGAGGGTGTGAACCACTGGTCGGCCTGGTCGGCGGCGGCGGCCTCGTATTTCTGCCGGCGGCGGGCCGCCCGCGAGGCGTCGATCGCCCCGTTTCGGACCACCCGGTAGAGCCAGGGCAACAGGTTATCCGGCGGCGTGGTGAGGCGGACCATTTTCAGAAACGCCGTCTGGACAACATCTTCGGGGCAGGCACACCACTGGCGGGCGTACAGCGTCAGGGCTGCCGCATAGCGATCGACCAGGTCGGCCACTTGCTCCGGTCCCATCGCCAAGATAACGACTCCGGGCTGGGGGGATTTCAGCGACGTTCGGAAGAAGGTAGCTGAAACCCCGAATGTTCCGAAGAACGCTCCGCCCCGCAGACTCCGCGTCGCGGCTAGTCTTCAACATTGTGCGGGGTTTTTTACCCCAGTGCATCGCGATTTCGGAACTCTTCTTACTTTACAATGTTCAATAATTGTAGCGGGATCGCTTTCGTCTCCGGTCGCTGATGCTCCCGGCTCGCCAACTTGTGGGGGAAGAGCCCATGTCGATGCTTCGCTTGGCCGTGCTATTCGCGTTCGGTTTCCTCGCAACGGTTTCGGCCGTTTACAGCGACGACGCCAAGGCGCCGGAGAAGAGTGGCTCGCTGAGCACGACGAAACCGTCCGCTTCCACGGAAAAGATGCCCGATTTCACGGGCTATGTGTGGGTGGGGCGCCGCGAGACGGAAGTGGTGAAAGCGGATGACGAGAGCATCACGGTGCGGGTGTTCTGGCCGAAGATCACGGCGTCGCGCAGCCGCGGCGGGCGGTCGATGCGCGGCGGCCGCAGCAGCATGAGCCCATTCATGACCCGCCAACCGAACGTCAAGGTCACGTGGGAACATACCGATCACAAGGTGCCGTACTTGCCCGAGAGCCTCGTCCGCGTGAAGACCCTGCCGCACAAGCTCGACGACACCGGCAAGCGCGGCTTCTATTCCGAGAAAGAGCAGACCCAACTCAAGGCGCCTCTCGGCGTTCCCGGCTACCAGGCCGCCAAGGCCGACATCACGCCCGGTACCATCATCGACTTGCACCTCATCCGCGATCGCTCGATCGCGGCCAACAAGGTCACCGACTCGGACATGCGTGTGAAGTACGCGATCATCCTTCGCCACGACCCGAACCCGCCGAAGGACATCGCCAACGGCACTGCCGGCAGCCCACCGAAAAAGAAGAAGTGACCACCCGGCGAGCCGGGAGCGTCAGCGACCGGAGTCTTGGTTTACTCCGGTCGCTGAGGCTCCCGGCTCGCCAGAGCCGGAAGCTTTTCCAGCAACTCCACCACTTCGGCGGCGCAGCCCCAGGAGAACGTCACGCCCGAGCCGCCGTGTCCATAGTTGTGCACGATCCGCGTCCCCTCTTCCCATTCCAGGCGGACGCTGTTCTCCCGCATGGGCCGCAATCCCACGCGAACCGGTTCTGCTGCGTCGATCTCCGCAGCGGCGAGCACCGGCAGGAACTCCACGCAGCGGCGGTGGATCGCCCGGATCGGTTCGCAATTGTCCCAATCGATCGCGAGGCTCGATTGGCGCGGTTCCGCGAAGCCACCGAGCAGCAGGTGATCGCGGCCGCGCGGCACGATAAAGATGAACCCGGGATCGCGGCTCGAACCGTCGTGCGAAACGCAGTGGGCCTGCTCGATTCGCGGCATCAAGCGGCCATCGTTTATGACCCGGAGCACTGCGCCGCGGAGCGGAAAGACGGTCGGGTCGCCGAGCTCGCACGCCCCCAGTCCCGTGCAATTCACAATGGCCGTGGCGCCGAACTCCCCGAGCAATGCGCTTTGCTGGTCGCGCAGCGGCGCGGCCACTTTCCGCTCCACGAGCCGACAACCGCTCCGCTTCACGCCCTCTATTAACCAGGCGAGATAGCGATCGGTGTCGATCATCGGCGCGAGGTGCGTGTAGGCATCGACCAGGCCGAGGTTCGGGTTGATGCCGTTCTCGGTAATTAGATGGGGATCGTGGCGGAAGCCGCGGGCCACGGCGGCGACAGCGGTTATCTTGTCGCGAAGTGCCGGGTCGCTGGCGACGAGCTTGCGAAAGTAAAACGTGACGGGGCGGACGAACGCGCCGGTGGCGGGGTTGGCCGCGAGGTCTTCGAAGACGCGATAGCAAGCCGTGGCCCAGGCGCGAGCGCGGGCCAGGTCCGGCTGGTGGCCGCACACCGCCGGCGGCATTTCCCACAGCGCCCCCGCGACCACCGAGGTCACGTTTGGCGCGAAGCGGTCGGCAATCAGGGTCACGTCCCGGCCGCGCCGCCGCAGGCACAGCGCCGTCGTCAGGCCGATCACGCCCGCCCCAATCACGACGACCCGGCCAGCTCTCTGCGACGCGCCACTCATCCGCTTCAATGTATGTAAGATGAGTTTCAAGTCTTAACTTCAAAGTCCCAGGTGTGGGGGTGAAAGAATGTTTCGGGGGACGCGATAACCTCAAGCGCTTCTTGGGTGGCACCGGCTTCCAGCCGGTGCAAGTAAAGACACCGGCTAGAAGCCGGTGCCACCCCAGGAAGGCCCAACACCCCAGCGAATCTTGCTGCGCCGAGGTGGTGTTGCAGCGACTTGGGAATTTGGAACTTAAGAATGAAGCCCTTCGCCATCTATCACGAGCACCCCGACTGGTTCCGGCCGCTGTTCGCGGAACTGGATCGCCGGGGCATTCCCTACGTTCGCCAAGACCCGCGGGCCCACTGTTACGATCCGTCCGACGGGTGGCCGCCGTTCTCGCTGCTCTTCAACCGCATGAGCCCGTCGGCGTATCTTCGCGGCGGGGTGCAAGGAATGTTCTTCACGCTCGGCTACCTCGCCCATTTGGAACGCGTCGGCTTGCCGGTCGTCAACGGGCTGGCCGCATTCACCATCGAAACGAGCAAGGCTCGCCAACTGACGCTCTTGCAATCGCTCGGCTTGCCCTATCCGAAGGCCCGTGTGATTAACCATGCGAGCAGGGCCGTGGAAGCGGCCGAGGGGCTGCGCTTCCCCGTCGTGGTGAAGGCAAACGTCGGCGGCAGCGGCGCCGGCATCGTTCGCTACGATTCGCTCGCGGCATTGAAGAATGCCGTCGCCGAGCACGCCCTCGATTTCGGCATCGATCACACGGCTTTAGTGCAGGAATACGTCCCGGCCCGCGGCGGACACATCACCCGCGTCGAGACGCTCGGCGGCAAATTCCTCTACGCCATCAAGGTCCACACCACCGGAGAATCGTTCAACCTCTGCCCGGCGGACATTTGCCAGCGCTCCGACGGCGTGGAACTGGTCCGCTCCGCCTGCCCCGTGGATGCTCCCAAAACCGGCTTAAAGGTGGAAGGCTACACGCCGCCAGCCAGTGTCGTGGGGGCCTGCGAGAAGATCATGCAAACCGCGGGAATCGACGTGGGCGGCATCGAATACATGATCGACGACCGCGACGGCAGTCTGGCGTATTACGATGTGAATGCCCTGTCGAACTTCGTGGCCGACGCGCGGAATGTGGTCGGCATCGATCCATTCGCTCGGCTCGTCGATTACCTGGAGCGACGCGCCAAGGCGTCGAATTGAGCACCCAGCGCGAAAGTTTCGCGCTCCCCGTTGGGTCGCGGCTAATCCGGCCTTGTTGTAAGATAGAAGTCGTCTTAACTGCCTTCCCGCCTCGATTGGGATTCCTTCATGCTGCCACAGTTGACGCGCCGCGACATGCTGGCCCGCGCCGGGATGGGAATGGGCCTCGTCGGCCTGACGCCGCTCCTCGGCGAGGCGGCCATTGATCCCGTGAACCCGCTGGCGCCGCGGAAGCCGCACTTCCCCGCCAAGGCCAAGCACGTCATCCACATTTTCGCCAACGGCGGCCCGAGCCAGGTCGATACTTTCGACCCGAAGCCGATGCTCGATAAGTACGCGGGCAAACCGCTGCCGACCAAGAATCT
>DATNBQ010000313.1:0-13838 GCA_035571955.1 Urbifossiella sp.
CCTCGGAGGTGACGGGCCGGTGCCTGTCGCCAAGTAAAACGAGGTCGCGGCCGAAGCCGGCCTCAACGTGGATCTTTCAGCCAGCGTACAGGACGCCGGCAACCACGAAGCGGGATCAGGTCGGCCCGCCACCCCGGAGACCATGAGATGATTCGCGTCTACGTGGCGAACGCGGCGGCCGTTGTACAGCAGCGTCTTGTCGCCGCGGCCGCTCGGTGACGTGTGGCGCCGAGCCGGCGCGTCCGGTCGGCGGAGCACGATGCATAGCTTCGGCTGAACGAAACCGCGGAGCGGAATCCCTATGGGGATTCAATCGCTTCGACGGTCACTCCCAGCAAGTGTAACGCCTCCGATACCGACAACGCAAACGACAATCCGATCCATTCGCGCCCGCAAATCCCTCGCGGGGCCTGGTTTCGTCCCTTTCATGACAGTTGACGCCCGTTCACCGGATGTTAGGCTTCCTTCGGGCCGAGTTGCATCCCGAAAATGGAGAATCGTCATGACGCCAATTACGATGATCGAGGCCGTTATATGGCCGCCGACGGCCAACCGGGGTGAAATCGCAAGAGCCGCTGCTTTCTTATCTTGCGTCGCGGATCGAAAGGCTGCGTGGCCGCGCGGCCACATGAGCCGTCGAACGAGAACACCGACAAAAGCCCGTGAATCAAGGCACTTGGTGACGATGCGCCCGGCGGCGGAAAAAAATAAAGCGGCCTCCATTTTAAATTGCCCGCAAATTGTAGCGAATCGGTGGTCAGCGTGGCCCGCGAGCCGCATTCCGCAACCCCATCCAGCGTTCCCGTTTCCCCTGGTCGCAATCGCGGTCGGGGACCACAATAGGGAGTTGATACCGGCACCGGGAACCGCTTCCCGCACCCGCACAGGATCAACGCCATGTTCATCGCTCTCGCGGCGGCCGCGGCACTTTCCCTCGCCCCCGCCCAGCCGGCCGGCGTGCAACTCACCAACGTCCGCATGACCGCAGGCGAACTCGGGCCCACTCGCAAGGAAACCAAGTTCCTTCCCGGCGACCTCCTCTACATCGCCTATGAAATCGACGGCATCACCATCGACGCCGACGGCGCCACCAAGTACGAACAGTCGATGGAAGTCACGGACGCCGCCGGCAAACTGATGTTCCGGCAAGAGCCGACCCCGCAGGAACTGCTGGTGCTGCTTCGCGGCGGCAAGGTGCCCGGCCGGACGTTCATCACCATCGGCATCGATCAACCCGCCGGAACCTACACCTGCAAGACCACTGTCACCGACAGCAAGACGAAGAGCAGCAATTCGCTGAGCATGAAGTTCGAGGTGGTGAAACCGGAGTTCGGCATCGTCGCCGTGAACCCGACGTTCGATCAGAACGGAGCACTCAGCGCTCCGACGACCGGCGTGGTCGGGCAGAACCTGTTCATCCACTTCCAGGTGGCGACGTTCCAGCGCGACGCCAAGACGAAGCAACCGAATGTGGAACTGCTGTTCGACGTTCTGGACGACAAGGGGAAGCCGACGCTGGGCAAGCCGGTGAAGTTCGTGCAGGAGACGGGCGTCGCCCAGGATTTGAAGATGTTTCATCTGTACTTCCCGCTCTATTTGAGCCGGCCCGGGAAGTTCTCGGTGCGCATCTCGGCGACGGACAAGGTCGCCAACAAGAAGGCCAGCTACGAACTCCCCGTGACGGTGCTGGCCGCGAACTGAAGCGCGCTCCCCGTTGGGTCGCGGCTAATCGACAAACGCGAAAGGACACCATGAGCCAGCTAGCCGAGCGGATTGCCCAGTTCCGAAAAATGGCCACCGACGACCCGGACAACGAACTCGGGCACTTCCGCCTCGGCCAGTTGCTCATGGAAGACGACCAGCCCGCCGAGGCCATCAAGTCGTTCGAACGCACTCTCGAATTGAGCCCGCAGTTCTCGAAGGTGTTCCAGTTGCTCGGCGAATGCCACATCAAGCTCGGCCAGAACGATAAGGCCATCGAGGTGCTGACCAAGGGATGGCAGAACGCGGACGAAAAGGGCGATCGGCTGCCCAAGGACGCGATGGAGAAGTTGTTAAAGAGCCTCGGGGCGCCGGTGCCAAAGCCCCAGGCGCCGGCGGACGACGGCACGCCCGGCACCGGCTTCCGCTGCCAACGGCCCGGCTGTATGGAAGGCAAACGCGCCCGCGAACTTCCCGCTGCTCCCGTGCCGGACGAGATCGGCGAACGCATCCACAAGACCATCTGCGCCGCCTGCTGGACGCTCTGGTTCCGCGACCTCAGCATCAAGGTGATCAACGAGCTTCGGCTCGACCTCAGTTCCGAATTCGGGCAGGCCGAATACGATCGGCACATGCGCGAGTTCTTCGGCTTCGAGTCCTAGACATGGCGAACGCGTACTTGGCACAGTTCGGCCGCCTGGCGTTCGTCGGCCGCTTCGAGGCGGCCGCGGACGCCGTGGGTTCGTTCGCGCGCGGCGATCGCGTCGTGGTTCGCGGCCCGCGCGGTCTCGAACTCGCTACCGTCATGGGCGAAGCCATCGAGCGTTTCTATTGCGATCCCGCCGAGGGCGAACTGCTTCGCTCGGCGTCGTTCGACGACTTCGCGGCCGCCGAACGAAGCGAGGCGCTCGGGCAAAGGCTGCTCGCCGCCGCCGAAGTAGCCGACTTGCCGATTACGTTTATTGACAGCGAGGTGTCACTGGATGGCACGGCCGCGGTGCTGCACGGATTGCCGTGGGGCGATTGCGATGCGTCGCCCTTGTTCGCGAGCCTTTCCGAGCAGTTCGGCCTGGCCGTTCGCCTGCTCGATCTGTCGACCGCACCGACCGCGAAGGACGCCGTGGAAACGGGCGGTTGCGGCAAGCCCGGCTGCGGTTCCGAGTCCGGGGGCGGCTGTTCGTCTTGCTCCACCGGCGGTTGCTCCACCGGCTCCTGTTCCAGCGGCAAAGTGAAATCGGCCGGGGAACTGACCGCTTACTTCGCCGATCTACGACAAAAAATGGAAGGGATGGCCCGCCATCCGCTGGTTTGAACAGGGAGCCGTCGTGCGTTTCCAATCATCCGTCGCTTTCATTCTCATTTTCACGGGCACCGGTCTGGCCGCCGACGATGCCGTGACCCGATCGCTGGCCGTTCTCAAGAGCGTCGATCGCGAAGGGAAGAACAACGAGGACGCCGGAACCGCGTGGAAGGCATTGGTCGCCGAAGGGTCGGCGGCCTTGTTCCCGACGCTTGCAGCCATCGACGACGGCCAGCCGATTGCCGCGAACTGGCTGCGGTTGGCGGCCAGGGCGATCGCCGAAAGCGAAGTGAAGGCGAAGCGGCCGCTGCCCGCGGCGAACCTTGAAGGATTCGCCAAGGACGCCAAGTTCGCCGGTTCGGCCCGCGCCATCGCTTATGAAATGCTCGTGGCCCAAGACGCCAGGGCGCCGGAGCGGCTTCTGCCCGGCTTCCTCAACGACCCCAGCAACGAACTGCGCCGCACCGCCGTCGCCGCCGAACTGGATAAGCTCAAGAAGCGCCCGAGCAAGGCGGGATTCGAAAAGCTGCTGCCGTTCGCCCGCGATCAGGATCAAGTCGAGGCCATTGCCAAAAAGCTCGACAGCGATTACCAGAGGAAGGTAAATCTCAACGAACACTTCGCACTCATCGCCCATTGGAAGGTCATTGGCCCGTTCGAGAGCAAGGAAGGGAAGGCGCTCAAGATTCGGCATCGCCCGGAAGACAAGGTGGCGTTCGAAGAGAAGCTCAAGGGAAAGGGCGACAAGGAACTGGCGTGGACGGCGTTCGCCAGCCGCGAGAAATACGCCTGGGTCGATTTCAACAAGGCACTCGGCAAGAACCACGATGCGGCCGGCTACGCCGCGACAGTGCTGATCGCGGATAAAGCGACGCAGGTGGAGGTTCGCCTCGGCAGCCCGAACGCCCTGCAAGTATTCCTCAACGGCAAGAAGCTGTTCGAACGCGAGGAGTACCACCACGGCGCCACGATGGATTACCACATCGGCAAAGGGGAATTGAAAGCCGGCCCGAACGTGCTGCTGGTGAAAATTTGCCAGAACAATCAGCGCGACGCGTGGGCGCAAAGCTGGCAGTTCCAGGCGCGGCTCTGCGACGCATCAGGCGCTCCGCTGCCCGGCGTGCTCCAGGCCGTCGCCGACAAGAAGATCAAACTGGGATCGGTGCTGGACCCGAAGTAAGGCCTTGCTGACGGGCCAGTTCGACGAGCTTCACGGCCAGGGCCACGTCCTCGATGCCGAGGCCGAGCGACTTGAAAACGGTGATCTGCTGGTGCGACTCCCGGCCGGGATACTTGCCCACGAGCACCGGCGCGAGATCGAGAACGTCCGACCACTGCAAGACGCCGGCGTTCAGGGCCGCCACGAAATCGCCCGCCTCTAGTCGCGCCTGCTCCTTGCTATCCACAACCACCACGGCCGCTCGCCGAAAGACCTCGACATCCGCTTCCGCCTTCGTCAAGAAGTTGGAACCGATCAGGTTCACGTGAGTTCCCTCGGCAAGCCATTCACCGAACAGGATTGGCTCGCGAGCCGAGGTCGCCGCGATGACGATATCCCGATCGCGAACGGCCTCTTCAGCAGTGGCAACCGGTTCGATCGCTATGCCGGTCTCGGCGGAGAGCGCCGTCGCGAACGCCTGGCGGCGCTCCGCATCGCGGCTAAACAGCTTGATGGAATTGATTTGCCGCACCTTGCAGATCGCGAGCAGCTGGGTGCGGGCTTGTTTGCCGGCGCCGAGACAGCCGACGGTGCGGGCGTCCGGTCGGGCCAGCTTCTTCGTCGCCACGCCGCTGGCCGCCCCGGTCCGCAGTTGCCCCAACAGGTCCGCTTCCAGGATGGCCGTCATCTCGCCCGTTTTTGGGTCGAACAGGGTCACGTGGAAGCGGGCGCCGTGCTTCGAGGTGGTGTAGGCCTTGAACCCGATGGTCCCGAGCGTCTTGATGGCAGCGGGGAGCACATGCAGCATGACCTGGTCGGTCTGGCAACGGCGGCGGGGCACGTTCTCGGCTTCGTCGCAGCCGAGCTTGCGAAACGCGGCTGCGACGGCCTCCAGCGCCAGGTCCATCGTGGCCAGCCGGCCGACATCGTCTTCAGTGAGATGAAGAATGGCCATCCAAGAACCTGAATCTTGGTGGCACAGGCATTCGTGCCTGTGCCCTTGTCGCCCGCACAGGTAAGAATGCCTGTGCCACCAGAAAAGCTACTCACCCGACGCCCAATCTACTTCGCGCCGGCCAGCCATTCCTTCAACTTGCCGAGGCCGGCCTCGATGGTTTCCCGGTTGGTGGCGAACGACATCCGGGCAAACCCCTCGGCGCCGAAGGCCGAGCCCGGCACCAGGTTCACGTGTGCCTGCTCGAGCAGCGCGGAGCAGAAGCTGAGGGAATCGGCGATGCGCGTGCTGCCGAGCGTTTTGCCGAAGTAACTCGAAACGTCGAAGAAGGCGTAGAAGGCGCCTTCCGGATTGGGAACCTGAAGGCCAGGGATTCCATGGAGCAGCTTGAGCGTCAATTCGCGGCGGGCAGCGAACTCCTTCCGCATCTCGGCGACGCATTCCTGGGGGCCGTCGAGCGCCGCGATCAAGGCCGCCTGCGACACGCTCGACGGGCAACTGGTTTCCTGGCTCTGGATGGTATCCATGGCCTTGATGGCCGCGGCCGGCGCGATCGCCCAGCCCATCCGCCAGCCGGTCATCGCGTAGCTCTTGCTCGCGCCGCTGATCGTGATGGTGCGTTCTTTCAGCCACGGACGCAGCGTCGCCACGCAGGTCGGCTTCGCCGAACCGTACGTCAATTGCTCGTAGATTTCGTCGCTCAGAATCGAGGCGTCGGTGTCGGACATCGCATCGACGAGGGCTTCGAGTTCGCTCCGGGAATAGACGGTGCCGGTGGGGTTGCAGGGCGAATTGAGCATCAAGAGGCGCGTTCGCGGCGTGAGGGCGGCTTTCAGTTGCGCCGCGCTCATCTTGAAGCCGCTCTCGGCGGTCGTCGGCACGATCACCGGCGCCGCTCCGGTCATGCTCACCAGGTCCGAGTAGCTGACCCAATATGGCGCCGGGATGAGGACTTCATCGCCTGGGCCGCAGGTGGCGGCGAGGGCGTTGTGAATGGAGTGCTTGGCGCCGTTGGAAACGATGACGTTCTCGGGGCCGAATTCGTAGCCGTGCACCTTCTTGTACCAGCGCACGACGGCGGCCTTCACTTCGGCGGTGCCGGCGGTCGGCGTGTAGTGCGTCTGCCCGCCGAGGGCGGCTTTCTCCGCGGCTTCGCAGATATGCTTCGGCGTCGTGAAATCCGGTTCGCCCAGGCTGAAGTCGAAGACCTTCACCCCGGCCGCCCGGAGTTGACGGGCCTTCGTCCCCGCGGCTATCGTGGCGGACGGTTGAATGGACGCGGCCAGTTTCGATATGCGGATCATGTCGCGTTCGACCTCGGGAAAGGGCTGCCGTTCATCTTATGCACATCGCGCACTTCATCCAGCGATACCCGCCGGCCCTGGGTGGTTCGGAAGCTTATTTAACGCGGCTCGGCCGCTACCTGGAAGAGCACGGCGACCGCGTGACAGTCTGGACTACCACGGCAATTGAACTGGAAGAGTTGTGGAAAAAACCAGAAAGCCCACGGACAGCAGCCCATGAACTTGCGATCCGACGCTACACGCCCCTGCATTTTCCCGCGCGGCGGTATCTGCTCAAAGCGCTTTCGATGGTTCCCATTCGGCCGTGGCAATGCCTGACGATGCCGTGCAATCCGATCTGCCCCGCGATGTGGCGCGATGCCGGCCGTTACGACGGACCCCTCGACGCGGTCCATGCCTCGGCGTTCCCTTATGCGTTCCCGATTTTGTGTGGCCTGCGACTGGCCCGCCGCCGCGGCGTGCCGTTCTTCCTCACGCCGTTTCTGCACCTCGGCGACCGGGCCAATCCCCGCGACCGTACACGTCGGCAATACATGTCGCCACAATTGCGGTGGCTCCTGCGCCAGGCCGACTGCATCTTCGTGCAAACGGAGTTGGAGCGCGACGTGGTTAGCCGCGAGGTGGTGCCGAGCGCGCGCGTTATCCTCCAAGGGCTGGGCGTCGACCCGGAGGAATGCACGGGGGGCGACCGCGAAGGGACGCGAGTATCGTGGGGCACGAGTGGCGAACCGGTGATCGGGCACATGGCGAATGCCAGTGCCGAGAAGGGCACTATCGACTTGCTCTTGGCCGCGGAACGAGCCTGGGCCGCCGGGCATCACTTCCGAATAGTGCTGGCCGGCCCCGAGATGCCGGCGTTCCAGGAGTTCTGGAAGCACTTCAGTCGCCGCGTCGATCCGAGCCGCATCATTCGCCTCGGTATCATCAGCGATGAAGGGAAACGCGACTTCTTCGCGGCGATCGATGCCTTCGCCTTGCCGTCGCGTTCCGATTCATTCGGTCTGGTGCTCCTGGAAGCGTGGGCCAATGGCAAACCGAATCTCGTGTATCGAGCCGGTGGCCCGGGGGAGCTCATTCGCCACGAGAATGATGGCCTACAGGCGGCCTGCGGCAACATCAAGGAACTCGCGGTTCAACTGGGCCGTCTGATCGGCGATGCCAAGTTGCGCGAGTGTCTTGGTGCGAACGGTGAGAAGCGCGTGGCTCGCGAATTTAACTGGGAAGCGAAGCTGGCCGTCGTGCGAGAAGAATTACTTGGCGAGCCGGCGACGTTAGTCGCCGGAGCGAGTGCATGATCACTTGACGGGTCTCGGGATTTCGGGCGGCAACAGGATCGGCGGCGGGCGATCGGGAATGTTCGGCCGCACCGCAGTCCGGGTTGCCGGGCGAACATCCGCGTCGGGCATCGTGCCGCGGGCTGCCTTCACCGGCGGTTCCAGGATCGGTAACGCCGGGGCTGCCGAACTCCGCAACTCGGTCCGCCCCGCCGAGGTGAAGCCAACGCCCGAGCCGCTCGTCGGCGTGGCGACCGCCGTCATGTTCACCGGCCGGTTCCCATTGCCGGTGTTGCGAGCCGCCACCCGCGCTCCGGGGTTCTTCAAGAACTCGATCCACTGCGCCTCGAGCGCTTCGGACGTTTCCACTCCGTACACCCGCTGCGCCGCAGCGTTCCACGTCTCCACCGTGCCGTGCGAATTCTCGTTGCTGTTCTGCATTCCGTGAGCGAGGAATTGCAGGAACTTGCGGCGGCCCTCGCGTCCGTCGCCGCCGCGCCGCACTAGGTAATCGCTGACCGAGAAGCCCTCGGCGTAAAGAATCAGCATGTCGCGCGGGTAGTTCACCATGCGGAACAGGGCGCTGAGGCGGAAGGCCTTCCCCTGGTTGAGAATCTCGCGGCACTTGATGTCGTGATTCGTGCGTTCTTCGTCGTTTTCGCTAAGAACGCTGCCGCCCTCGTCGGCCCAGCGCGGCACCGGTCGGCCGAAGTGATAGGCGAACACCGTGTGCGTCACTTCGTGGGGGAGCACGCTGTTGAGAAGCTGCCGCACCGGCCCGAAGATGTACATCTGCTGCGAGGCGACCACGCCGCGATTGGCGTCGCCGCTGAAGGTGAAGCTCGTTTCGCCGCCGGCGCCGCTTTCGGCGATGCGCACGCGAAGCGGGCAGCGCTGCGGCCACCGCGGCATCTCTTGCCCCAGCCACTGCTCCGCCTTTTCCTTGCGGTAGTATTCGGCCATGTCGCCGAACCGCTTGGCGAGCGCCTCGTCCGGCGCCGTCACCACGAAGTTAGCAGTCGTGTAGTTGGCGGCGAACGACGCACCGGGCGCGATGAGCGCGAGGGCGAGTGCCGCGAACAGCCTCCGAAGCGTCATTCCCTTGACCTCCGTGGGAGCAGTCATCACGTTGGACGCCAGATTGGTCAGGGCGTCTGAAGTGTAGATGGCAACCGCTGTGCCGGGAATCGAAAGGCGAGCGATGGGAAGGGAAAGTGCCGTCTTAAAGTGCAGCGTACAAGGTGCTTCGGGATCGTGTGAGCCGTGACGATTGCCACGGCGGCCGGAACGCCCGGTGTAACTAGTTCAACCGGGTGGTTCCGGCAACTTGTAACTCTTACAAGGAACCGAGCGCTTCGCGCTCGGCTCCGCCTCGCGGCTAATCCCAGATCACTCGTCATCTTCTTCCGCCGCGACCTTCGCCTTGCTGACGATCTGTTGCTGAACGTTGGGCGGCACCATCTCGTAATGGCTCAGTTCCATCGCATAGCTGCCTTGCCCCTGGGTGATGCCGCCGAGTTGCGCCGCGTAGCGGGCCACCTCGGCCAGCGGGGCGCGGGCGTAAATCACGGTCATGTCGCCGGGCAAGCTATCCTGGTTCTCGACGTGGGCCCGCTTGGTCGGCAAGTCGCCGAGCACGCCGCCCGTGTACTTCGATGGCACCGTGATCTCGAGCTTCACGATCGGTTCGAGCAAGCTGGGGCGGCACGTTTGGAATGCCTTGCGGAATGCATGCCGGCCGGCCGTCTTGAACGCCGCTTCGCTCGAATCGACGTCGTGGTACTTGCCGAAGTAAACTTCCACCGCGATGTCCTGCATCCGGTAACCGGCCAGCGCCCCGCGCTCCATCACTTCCTTGCACCCCTTCTCGATGGCCGGCAGAAAGTTGTTCGGGATCGTGCCGCCGACCACGTGGTCGATGAACGCGAAGTTCAAGGCCGGATCGTAATGCACCGAGCGCATCTTCTCGAACTTGCTCCGGTTGGCGAACTGCTCCTCGCAATCGGCCTGCGTCTTGATGTCGCGCGACAGCGGGTACATGCGCAGATGCACCTCGGCGAACTGGCCGCGGCCGCCCGTCTGCTTCTTGTGGCGGTGGTCGCCGGCCCCGTCGCCGTTGATCGTCTCGCGGTACGGAATCTTCGGTTCCTTGGTCACGACCTCGACGCCGAAGCGGGCCTTGAGCCGTTCGCGAATGATGTCCAGGTGAAGTTGGCTGACGCCGGAGATGACCAGTTCGTGCGTCTGGGCGTCGTGATTGACGCGGACGGTCGGGTCTTCCTCGGCGATCTTGTGCAGGCCGGTGGAAATCTTCTGTTCGTCGCCGCGGTGCTTCGGTTCCACGGCCAGCCCGAACATCGGCGTGGGGAACGTCGTCTGCGGGAGTTTCGGCGCCTGGTTCGTGTAAGCGATGGTGTCGCCGATCTCGAGCCCTTCAACCTTGGCGATGGCCACGATATCGCCCGGCCCGGCTTCATGCACCTGCTCCGTGTTCTTCCCCTGCACCTCGAGTAAGTGGCCGACCCGCAGCGTCGAGCCGCTCCGCAGATTCACCACGTTGTGGTTGTGCTGAATCTTCCCGGCAATCACGCGGATGAAGCTCAGATGCCCGACGAACTTGTCGTTGACCACCTTGAACACCTGGGCCACGAACTCTTCCTGCTCGGTCGGTTGCAACTGATGCAGCGTGCCGTTGGCGCCGATCTGCAGGCCTTCAATCCGCTTGCTGGCGAAGCTCGGCGACAGGCCGTATTTCTCCAAAGCCTCCAGCAGTTCCTTCACCCCCTTGTCCTTCTTGGCGGAGGTGCAGAAGATCGGCACCAGCGTGCCGGCATCGAGCGCCCGCGTGATGTCCGCCTCCAGTTCCGCGACTGTCACCGAGCCATCGGTGAGGTATTTCTCCATGAGGGCGTCGTCCGATTCGACCACGGCGTCGATGAGTTTCTGCCGGGCCGCGGCGGCATCCACCGGGCAGCCGGCCGGCATCTTCTCCGGCGGATCGAGCAAGCAAATCACGTTGCCGAAGTTCGGACCAACCGCGTCCGGCACGTTGAAGAGCACGCAGTTCTTGCCGAACGTCGCCTGGATGGAACCGATGAGTTCGTTGAAATCGACGGTCTTTTCGCCGTCGATCTTGTTGATGACAATGGCTCGGGAAAGACCTTTCTTGGTGGCCTCGTTGAACATTCGCCGCGTGTTCATCTCGATGCCGGTGACGGCGGAGACGACGACCACGGCCGTCTCGACGGCGGAGAGCGCTTCGAGGGCGGCGCCGATGAAATCGGGGGAACCGGGGGCGTCCAGGATGTTCAGGTGCTTGCCGTCGTGGTCGGCGTGGAGGACGTGGGTGTCGATGGAGAAGTGGTGTTTGTGTTCCTCTTCGTCGAAGTCGCCGATGGAGGTGCCGTCGTCCACGCTGCCGAGCCGATCGACGGCCCGCGCTTCGAAGAGGAGGGCATCGGCGAGGGAAGTCTTCCCGGCGGCGCGGTGCCCGACGAGTGCAATGTCCCGGACGTTCTCCACCAGGTGCTTGACGGCCATGGCTGATTCTCCGAGTTGGGAAAGGTGATTTTAAGGTTAGCCGCGACAAGGAGTCCGCGGAGCGAATTCCTTCGTGTAGTTAGCCGGTGCGGCCACACGCCTGTGAAATTCCCTATCCGGCGTAGCAATTAAAAAATGGAGGCCGCTTTTTTTTTCTTGCTGCGTCTCGGCACTCCCCCAGAGTGCCACGAATCGTGGGCTTTTCGCAACTGTTTCGGGCGAGCCGTTGCCTGGCCGCACGGCCGCGCACCGGTGCCATTTTTTGACGCAACCAGGCATCACAGCGGCGGTTCCGGGTTGCACCAGTCGTGGCCGGGGAGCGGCCAAACAGCGGCCAAACTGCGGGTTTGCTTGCGTCGGTTTCATGATGATGCTCCTTGAAGGGAATCCAGCCGCAAGAAGCGTAACATCCCCTGAGATAGCGTCAACCGGCGCTTAGTATTCACCTACTTGACTGTCAGTAATCGCGACACGCAGCCCGTGGATAGCGACGCAGCTAACCAGGCGGCTTCGGTCGATTGAGAACCTCATGGGCCTTTTTGGCGACCGCCGCGCGCCAGATCAATCGCGAAAGCGGGCCAGTCTCTTTGCTATGCGTGAGATGCCAGCCGGTGCGATAAACGTGGAACCCCAGCAATCCTGCCAGTTGAGTCGTCGCAAAGTCGCGGACTTCGACCCTGTCGAATTCTCCATTGTTATAGTCGTCGGACTCGGCGGTCCGGTCGTCCAAGAATTTCACCAAGAATCGAATTCGCTCGCGCCGCGCCGATTGCGGCTCGGGACTCTTAGGCGAAACCGCTCCAACATCGGAGAGCAATTCCATTCGCAGGCCGAAGGGTAGGCGCTGTGCAATCGTCGCCAGGGCGTCCCAGAGTTTGGGATCGTCCTCACCGCCGACGAGACTGGACAGGCTCCAGACATAGAAGGGTAAATTCGAGCGATTCTTTTGGACTGCCTTCAGGCAATCACCGATTTGCGCGAGGACGATGGCCAACTGTTTTCGATAGAGTGGCTTATCGAGTGTGTAAAGACTCGCCAATGCGCTAATTTGACGGGAGACGCTTGCGTTCTTGACCCCTTCGAGCATCAGTCGGATTTTTTCTTCGCGGGGCAGCTTGCTCTCGACAATTCCATCCACGAAACAATCGGCTTCTACACTTGCCGGCAGCTTGAGGGTTTCCCGATAGATAGCTGCCAATCGCGCGGGGTACTTCATTCCCAACAAGCGAACATTCTGTGCTTGGAACTGCGTGACAGATGAGAGAACGTGACTCGCCACCCATTTTTCTTCGCCGATAGCTTTCGCGGACTGGAACCACGCCTTGGCCTTGGCTACATCTTCGGGGCTCGCTTCGTCATCGCGCTTGAATCGCAGGCCGGAAAGTTCCATGACGATCTTCCGGCACAGATAACCGACCGTCACCCACTCAGCTAGACTGATCGGCGGCGAGCGAGTCAAGCGCTGGTCGTTCAAATGCTTTAGAAGATCGGGGACCGCCTTGAAGCCCAGTTCCACCAGTTGCCAGTAGGCCGCGCGGTCGACTACGTAAGGATCGTCGGGATTCTCCCAATGATCGGTCAACTTGTCGATGAGGGCCTCGACGCGAGTGGGCTTCGCCTTGGGCTTGTAATTGATAGTGAATTCGAGTTGCTTCAGTAACTTGAGGTTCTCCGGGTACTGGAGAGCTTTCTCCTCCTCGATCAATTGCGTAAGGTGGCGGAGGATGGCTTTTCGATCCGACTTTCGGTCGGCAAGTCTTTCCTCCCACATCGAGAAAGCTTGTGCACGCAATTCCTCGAGCAGGTCGGAGTCACGTCCTTCCTTGAATCGGAGTGCCCAGCCGCGCGCATAAAGTGCCTTGGCCAGTTCGTCCCAGCCACCTAGCCGGCATTGGAATGCGAATGGGATGCAATCCGCATGGACAAGCGGATCAACGTGCCGCAACGCCTCGGGAGTGGGTTGGAGAGGCTCAACGTCGCGCGGGTCGATGCCTCCCGGTCCGCCGCCCTCGCCGAGGATTTCCGTGAGAGGGAGTCCGCCAGGCAGAAGGTAACGCAGAGCACTTCCTGCCGATGTGGGTGGTTCTTTCACGCAAAGGAGCAACAAGTGCTTGTGGCGAATGCGGACGAGTTCCGTTCCTTCCGGCAACTGCGGCAACCCGAGGCGAACGTATTCCTTTGTCGCTTCTTCCAGCGACGGATGCGGCGGCGGGGCTTGCGGCAATTGCGCCGAGCCCGTTCGGGGAGCGAACAGGATCAGCACGACGGCCAGGAATCGGCCAAGGGTGAGGTGACGCGACCGCATTCTCGCCAGCTTACACGCTGACTCGGAGGGAATCGACAAGCATCTGGCAAAAAGTGGCAAGATGGATTTCACGAAGCGACAAAACTCATCACGAAAGGACTAACGAAGGAAAGCACGGGGTGCAATCAGTTTCTCGGGGACATAGGTGCTCCTGGGTGGCACCGGCTTCCAGCCGGTGTGTCTTTACTTGCACCGGCTGGAAGCCGGTGCCACCCAAGAACCGTCTACGTCTTTACTTGCACCGGCTGGAAGCCGGTGCCACCCAAGAACCGTCTACGTCTTTACTTGCACCGGCTGGAA
>DATNBQ010000314.1:0-2769 GCA_035571955.1 Urbifossiella sp.
CTCCAAGAGGCCGCTCGTTGCCAACGTCGCGTCGCGGAGCGCCTCGGCATCCAGCCGCCGCGGCGTCATTCGCCACAGCAAGGCATTTTCCGGATCGGCTTCGAAGCACCTGGGCTCGCTCCGCGAATCGCGCCGGTATGCTTCGCTGAGGACCACCCGACGGATCAGTTTCTTCACCGACCAGCCGTCGTCGATGAAAGTCAACGCCAGCCAGTCCAGTAATGCCGCATTCGTCGGCGGTTGGCCGGCGGCGCCGAAGTTGTCCGGCGTGGGCACGATGCCGCGGCCGAACAGATGCTGCCAGACGCGGTTGGCCATCACGCGCGCCGTCAGCGGGTTGTTCCTGGAGGCGATCCAGTTAGCGAGTTCGAGGCGGCCACTTTCATTCGCGCGAATCTTGGTGGACGAGGCCATCACTTGGAGGAAGCCGCGCGGCGCGATTTCGCCGGGCTTATCGACTTCGCCGCGCGTGTAAATGGGGCTGTCGGCGATGCCGCGGGTGCCGCCACTAAAGCCGAACGGCCCCTTACCGAACGGCGCCTTGGGCGGCCCGAACCGCCCGGCCGGCTTGTCGCGGGCACCCATCGCCATGAGCTTCGGATTGCCGGAGGAGTCGCAACCGTCCAGTCGCGATCGCAGCAGCGAAATCTGGCCGTTGATGACGACCCGCTGCACCGGCTGGTCCGGCTTCACATTCTTCACGCGCTCTTGCAGGGTGGCGATCTGATTCTCGATCCGTTTGCGGGCCGCGTCGCTCAGTTTCTCCACGGCGGCAATCGCACCGCCGGGCGGCAAGGGAATCAGCGGCGTCGGCCGCTGCGCATTGATGAACCGCGCCGTGCCGTAACAGGTTTCGGTGCTCCGAAAGATGCCGGCCAGGGCGTAGTAATCCTTCTGTGGGATCGGGTCGAATTTGTGGTCGTGGCAGCGGGCACAGGCCGCGGTAATGCCGAGGAACGCCTGCGTCGTCACGTCGATTTGCTCGTCGGCGAGGTCGAGTTCGAATTGCAAACCGTTGCGTTCGTTCAAGGCTTTCGGACCGATCGCCAGGAACCCCGTGGCAATGATCCGTTCGGCTTTCTTCTTGGAATCCAAACTCGGCATCAGGTCGCCGGCCAGTTGCTCCTTGACGAACTGGTCGAACGGCTTGTCCACGTTGAATGCATGGATGACGTAGTCACGGTAGCGCCAGGCCTGCGGGAAGTTGAAGTTGACCGTTTTGCCGGTGGTCTCGGCATAGCGAGCGAGATCGAGCCAGTGGCGGCCCCAGCGTTCCCCGAATCGCGGCGACGCCAGCAACCGATCGACGACCTTCTCGAACGCCGCGGTGGAACCATCCGCGAGAAACGCTTCCACCTCATCCGGGCTTGGCGGCAACCCCATGAGATCGAAGCTGACCCGGCGAATCAAAGTGCGCTTATCTGCGGGGCCGAGCGGCGCGATGCCTTTCTTGGCCAAGGCGTCGAGCAGGAAGGCATCGATTGGGCTCTTGGCATTGGGAACTTGCGGCACAGGGTGGCGTTTCGCCGGTTGGAAAGCCCAGAATTGCCGTCCCTTGGCGATGTCGATCTCGTGCTTGGCGGCGCGATTGCCGTCGCGCGGGTCGGGAGCGCCCATCTTCACCCACGCCTCGAAGTCCTCGATGACGCTATCCGGAAGTTTCTCTTTCGGCGGCATCTTCAATGATTCGTCCTTGAAGCGGATGGCCTTGATGAGCGGGCTGAGTTCCGGGTGGCCGGGAACGATGACGGCGCCGCTTTCGCCTCCCTTGCGGATGCCGGCCCGCGTATCCAGGTAAAGTTCGCCCTTCACCTTGTCCGATTCCGCGGAGTGGCACTTGGCGCACTTGTCGACGAGCACCGGGCGAATCTTCTTCTCGAAAAAGGCGAGTTGAGCCGCGGTGGGCGTGTCGTTGAAGCGGCTGTCCTTGGGAACCACCTGCTTTGCCTTCGGGTTGCCCTTGTTCTGACCGAGTTCGGAGAGCTTCTGGAACTGTTCCGGAGTGAGGAAGCCCTTGTTATTGGTATCGAGCTTTTCGAAGACCTTGCGGGCGACGAACGGGCGGTCCTTGAGTTTACCGCCCTTATCGACGAGTTTGAGGAACTCGTCGCGGCTCAGTTTGCCATCCCTGTTCGTGTCGCCTTTCTTGAAGAGGCGGGCGGTGTCGGGCTGAGCACTGGCCAACTGGGCAAAGGCCACGGCGCCGAGAAAGAACGCGGCAGAGGTAAGTAAGCGAAGCATCGCGAGCTCCCTTAGAGGGCCGTCAGACCATTAAACCCCGAATCGGCGGCCGATGCATCAATTCTCGTTCGGTTTTCTTTGGTGCTGTCGGAGCCGCGACCGTCAGGGAACGGTAGAGAGTTGTCCGAGCCGCGGCCGTCAAGGAGCGATTATCAGAGTGCCGCTCCCTGACGGTCGCGGCTCCGACGGGGGTAAGCAGCTGGAAAGTGGGTGGGTTTTATCCGCCCAGCAGATCGAGCCGAATTCATCGTTCTTGGAACCGCCAGTCAAGCCGATTCTCGGCCGTAAATGGCCGCTAACACCCCCCTCTCTGCGGAAATCCTCGATCTTTCGGGGCAATTAAAAATTGGAGGCCGCTTTTTTTGTTTCGAGGCAGTCGCGCATTTGCCGTAAGTGCCATGATGCCTGTGCCTTTCGCGACTTTCTTCGCTTCGCCGCAGCGCGGCCGCGCGGCCATCATTCACCTTCCCATTTTGACGCAACTGGCTATCTCTCATCGACTTCCGACTTGAACCGATCGAGGCCGCT
>DATNBQ010000315.1:0-25283 GCA_035571955.1 Urbifossiella sp.
GTCCCGAAACCCTACTCGCCGTACCTGCCTGCTGAAGTGCGAGTGAAGCACGTCGACGGCGATATCGAAGAATGGAAGTTCACCGAGCAGCGTCTCGGCGTCACGTTCAAGAAGGATGCATTCGAACACAAGATGCCCGAAGGCGACGGCTGGAAGCTTGAAAAAGTTCCCCAGGTTGCCAAGGAGATGCCGTGAACGCAGGACAAACTCGGGTGATTCAAGACTGCGCCCGTGGAGCGCTGAGTGGGGAAGTTAACTTTCCTGAAATCGTCGCCAGGCTTACTGAAGTTGGCGTCGAGCGTTACCATGCCGACTACAGCCGTCAAGAAATCACTTACTATCTCGCCGACGGCGATTCGCTGGTCGTCGCCGCTGCCCATCCTTTTCATGACACAGCAGTCGAGTTTTCAGCACTATCGGTTGAAGCCGCCGTTCGCCAAAGTCAGCGGAATGAGCACACCTACCTCGACTTCATCCGCAAGACGATGGCCGCCGGTTGCGTGGGGTACTTCGTCCAGATCGCCGGCCGCCGCGCCATGTACTTCGGACGCAACGGCGATCTTCACGTGGAGCATTTCCCGCCGGCGCCCGTCAACGCGACCAAAAGGTGAATGCACTGCCCGTCAACGCGACCAAAAGGTGAATGGACTGCCACCTCAATATAATCGGGGCGACAGGACACCGATAGAACTTTTTATTGCCGGAGTAGAATCCCTTGCCGCGGAAATCCGCTCTCGACTGAAGGGTTGAACACGGCTCACGCCGAACTTCTGTGGCGAATCCGCAACGACCTGCCGGACCTACTAACGAAAGCTAAGAGATCAAACTTTATTCCTTATTCTTCTGCAAATCTTCGTATGCCTTTTCCTTTAGCTGCATCTGGAACTTCCGCAAGGCGATTTCACCTGATATTCCCATATAGGCATCGTGCATCTCGAAGTACTGGGACAACTTTTCCGTCGCCAAACGCCCGATTTCATCGTGACTTAAGTACAACAACAGAAAACGTATGGATTGGGATCGAATTGAGCTCAGATTCGGGTCGGTCCAGTCATCCACGGAACTTATAATGCGCCATTGCTGGATTGGACTCAATCGCATAGTCAAGGATGACAAAGCCTCCCAAACATCCTTGTTTCGCGTCATTCCCACAAGTCTCACCATACTTCTCTCTCGATCTAGATCGCCAACGAGCGGGTATGATTTCAAGGTTTTGATCAAAAGGCGACAAAAAGTCGGTTTGTCAATGTAGGCGAGGGCCTCAAGTGCAGGAATGCGATGCTCAAACAGTGGATGAATCGCTCCTTCGGAAAGCAATGCGGTTTTCCTGTCGCGAGATAGGTGACTGTCGAGGATAATCTCTTCAAATCCACCTCGTACGAAGGCTCCCGAGGAAAAACTGGGCAATTTGTAAAGTGCGGTTTGATAAAGCGGGACGAGTCGGTCGGGGTATTTTGCACCAATCGCACGAATAATTGTCATGTTAGGCGGCCAATACGAAATAGTTGCGTCTTCATTTTTTACCATTTTCATCGCATAATCCAGAAACCAACGCTCTTCACCAATGAGTTGCGCGCGGCCGTAGACAAAAAGGGCCTCTTCGGGGCTCGTTGTAAATACCTGAGTATCACCCAGCAATTCATTGAGCAGTACAATGCAATAATCACCCACTCGGAATGGATCCTTGCCGAGAGGACCTCTTGTGCATTTTGTGAAGCGTCTGTCGTTCATATGTTCGATCAGGGAGGGAATCGCATCAAACCCTCGCTTGCTCAATTCCACTAGTGTTGCCTTGTTACCTACTTCCCTCTGATCATCTGAATCGCCGACCAGGTCATCGATGAGGGCCTCTACAGACTTGGGCTTAGAGTCCCGAAGTGGAATTGAACCGCTAGGAGGAATTCCGCGATTGCTCTTGCAAGCGATGTTAAACATACTTTGCGGAGAAATGTACCAATTCCACAGGGGCAGTTCGGGTTTGCCGACCCAGATGCCGGACGCTCGATTGCATTCTGCCTCCATGGCAGAACACTGCACTCCGCCGGCAGTCTTACACGCCTGATGGCCGTGCAACTCGCCTTTAAACGCGAATCGACTATTCAACGACACATGCGATGGCAATGCCCCACAGCACTTTGCTCTCGCTGCTTCCGACAATGACGATACCAGTGCGAATTCTGCCAGGATGATTAATAAGATATTATGTATTCTCATGTTTTTCCCCTTTCTTATGCCCTTCGACGTCCTCGCCGAAGGGCTCATTTGTCAGTCAAGTCGGGGCGACAGGATTTGAACCTGCGGCTTCGTGGTCCCAAACCACGCGCTCTACCGGGCTGAGCTACGCCCCGTCGGTGCGGCTTACCGCCGCTCCCCTATCTTATCACTTACCCGGACACGCGGTAGGCCGACCGAGTTCGCGGCTCCAGTTGCATTCGCATGGGCAATAATGGCATCATGGAGCGATGAAACCGCGACCTGCCGTGTTCCTCGACCGCGATGGCGTCATCATCGACGACGTGCATTACCTGGCGATGCCGGATCAGGTGCGGCTTATTCCTGGGTCGGCGGAAGCGATCGCGGCACTCAATCAGGCCGGGTGGCCGGTCGTGGTCGCGACCAATCAGGCCGGCGTCGGCCGCGGGCTCTTCACCGAAGCCGACGTGCAGGCCGTTCACCGGCACTTGTCCGCCCTATTGGCCGGCTTCGGGGCGAAGGTCGATGCCTTTTACTATTGCCCGCACTTCGCCGAATCCGTTCACGCTCACTATCGAGCGGTCTGTTCGTGCCGCAAGCCGCAACCGGGGCTGTTGCGTCAAGCCGCCGCGGAGCTCGATCTCGATTTGGCGCGATCGTGGATGATCGGCGACCGCGAAAGCGATTTGCAAGCGGGTGCTGCCGCGGGCGCCAGGACTGTGCTCGTTCGCACGGGGTATGGCGCGGGCATCAACGCGGCTGCCTTGGATCGAGCGAGTGTTAATTTGGAACTGGTGGCCGCGAACCTGGCCGATGCCGTGGAGAAGTGCGGCCTGACGGAACGCATCCGCCACGCGGCGTGAGATGCAAGGGCATTACTCGCGGCATGGCTGCTTCCGTTCGCAATCCGGCGCATGAGGAGCGCGAACTTATCGGTCGAATTATCTTCGATGCGCTTGGTGAAGTAGGCGACGGCGTCCTGGCTTAAGACGAAGTGCTCTCTTTTCGCCCAGCCATTCTGACCGTTGCCAGAAATGTGCAGCCACGTGCCCTTGGTCAAGAACTAGAAACGACACGGCGCCGCGAAGCGGCAAACGCATCTCATCGCCGGGTTTCTTGACGAGAGTGATCTTTTCCGGCAGCACGCGATTGACGACGCGTTCGCCTTTCCAGGAGCCCGCGCTATCTGCCGTGAAGGCCGCGGAGCAGCCAACATCAGAGCAAGGAGAGCCAGGCGCCCGCGGAGGAGAACAGGCATGCGAGCACTCCGGAACAATCCCAAATGTGCACGGCATACCGCGATCCGACCTTGATCCAAGACCAACTCTTCGCTGTGGATGCGCCAACGATTCTTGGAGTCGAAGATCGTCGGGCACAGCCCGGCCTACAAAACCGCCGCGCAGGTCGGGCTGTGCCCGACACGCACCTACTGCGCCTCCGAGAATCGTTGGCACACCCCGCCGTCCCGGCTCAATTTCCAATGCAATAGAGCATCTCCTGGCGCTTGCCGTTCTTTTTCACGGCCACCCGCATGTAGAGACGGTTCCCGCAAATCGTGGCGGTGGCCAGTATCTCGTCGCCCAGCTTGTTCTTCCCCACGAGGTCGAAAGCCGCGGGCGTGGCCTTGAACACGAACGTCGTTCCCGATTCGCTGGTCGCGAAGACGAGGTCGCCGACGGGCACCGGCGATGCCGTGAAGCCGCCGCCGAGACGCTCGCTCCACGTGCTCTGGCCCGTGTCGCTTTTCCAGCACATGGCAATGCCGTCGTCCGTCACGGCGAAGAGGTGGCCATCGCGCACCCACATCGACGGCACGTAGACGCGGGTTTTGGTTTCCCAGGCGATCTTTCCCGACCCGTCCGCGGCGATGGCGGAAACGTGATTCTTCGGGTAGCCGCCGCTCGTGAAGATGCGCTGGCCGTCGGTCACGGTCGAGGTCACGCATTCTGTGGTCGCGCCCTTCGCTTCCCAAATCTCCTTACCGCTACCGGGATCCAAACTCGTGACGAGGTCGCAGCCGGTGAACAGCAACTGATCCTTGCCGTTGATGGTGTGGATGATCGGCGAGGTGTAGTTCGGCAGTTGCGGCCGCTTCCGGGCCCATACGATGCTGCCGCTCGCGCGATCGAGGCCGGCGACCGCTCCGCTTCCCTTGTTGTCCGCGGAAACTATGACGAGCGATTTGTAGATTGCCGGCGACGCTCCGAACCCTTGGTGCAAGGTATAATCGGCGATCTTGGTCTGCCAGAGTCGCTTTCCGTCGAGATCGACGGCGGTAGCGTAAACCGCGCCCGCATTCAGGAAGTTAACGAAGATGCGCTCGCCGTCGCAGGCCGGCGTGCACGACGCATACGAGGCTTTGGCGTTGGGCCGCCCCGCGGGCACCACGCCGCCGCGATGGGCCTCGTGCCGCCACAGTTCCTTACCCGTCTTGCGGTCGAAGCAGAGCAGCCACTGGGAATCGTCGGCGGCACAGAGATAGACGCGGTCGCCGACGACGATCGGGGCGCCGTGGCCGCGGCCGGGCACCGCCGCCTTCCAGAGCACGTTTTCGGTTTCGCTCCACCGAAGCGGCGGTTGCTGGTCGGCGGAAGCGATGCCGTCGCGGTTGGGCCCGCGCCACCACGGCCAATCCGTCCTGGGAAATGACGGCGTCTTCGCGTCGTCCGCTGGCGCGCACGAGCCGAGACACAGGACGACAATCAGCGAAAGGAATCGGTGCATGGGGCCACTGCTCCCAAAAAGATTTTAGGTGTTTAACCGCGTCGAGATTCCAGTTCCTGCCAGCGGGCGTACAGCGTTTCCACGGCATGCTGAGCCGTCGCCAGGTCGCGGCAAGCCGCGTCGAGGGCTGCATGTCCCGCTGCCCCGGCAGCCTCCACTGCGGATTGCTTGTCCGCGACGATTTCTTCGGCCGCATGGATCGCCGACTCCATGCCGTCCCACTCCCGCTGTTCTTTGTAGCTGAGTTTCCGCGGTTTGTTGGCCGGAGCCGTCGCGACGGGTCTCGCTCTTGGCACTTCGGGCGTGGGCCGGTTCGCGCTTGCAAATGCATCGAGCCACTGCGCCACGCTGCCGCAAGCGACGTGGCCGCCGCCGCCGTCGATGCCAATCACCTCCGTGCATAGGCGATCCATCAGGTCGCGGTCGTGGCTCACGATAACCATCGCGCCGGGGAAATCCTCGAGGCTTTCCTCCAGCACTTCGAGCGTCGGAATGTCGAGGTCGTTGGTCGGCTCGTCGAGCAGCAGCAAGTCGGCCGGTTGGAGCATGAGTTGCGCGATGCGGACGCGCGCCTGTTCGCCGCCGGAAAGCGCACTCAGTTCGAGGTCGAGTTGCTCGGGGTGAAAGAGGAACTGCCGGGCCCAGCCGCCGACGTGCAAGGTGCGATCGCGGAAGACGACCGTATCCGAATTGGGGCTCAGCGATCGCCGCAGCGTGAGCGAGGTATCGAGCGCGGTGCGGCCCTGTTCGAACATCACGGTTCGCAAACCGTCGGCTCGCTTGACTGTGCCGGCATCCGGCTCGATCTGTCCGGCGATTACCCGCAACAGCGTGCTTTTGCCGCTGCCATTGGGGCCAAGCAAGCCGAGCCGCATTCCGGGCGTGAGAATGACATCGAGGTTGTCGAATAGCAATCGCCCGCCGAGAGATTTCGAAACGCCCTGCATCGCGAGCAGTTTCTTCGTTCGCCGGCCGGTGCCGACGAAGTCGATTCCCGCGGGGTTCGTGGATGCCGTGCGATATTGGAGTTCGGCAAGTTCCTCGCGCCGCACGGCCGCCGCTTCGATCCGCGAACTGGCCTTGCGGGTGCGGGCCCGCGCCTTGTGAGCCAGCCAGTCCGTCTCGCGGCGGACCTGGTTGGCGACCGATTCCTGCTGCCTGGCCTGGGCGTCGAGGAAGGCATCGCGCTTGTCCGCGAACGAGTCGTAACCGCCTTCAGTGCGAAAGGCGCCGCGCGGATAAACGCGATTGATCTCGATCACGTCCTCGGCGACGGCGCGGAGGAACGACCGGTCGTGCGTGGCGACGAGATAGCCGAACGGCGCCGAACGCAGGAGTTTCTCGAGCCAGACGATGCCGGACAGATCGAGGTGGTTCGTCGGTTCGTCCATGAGCACCAGATCGGGTTGGCGGGCGAGTTCGCGGGCGAGCGCCAGCCGCTTCCGCCAGCCGCCGGAGAGTGCGTTCGCCGGCTGCTCGAAATCGGTGAACCCGACCTGGGTGAGAGCGATGGCGACCTGGGTTTCGCGTTCGTGCTCTTCCAGGTCATCGTCGATCGATCCGGCGAGGGCGGCCTCGCGCACCGTTTGGCCCGCGGCGAAGGTATCGTCCTGCGCGACGAAGCCGATGCGAACGCCGCGGCGGGCGACGACCTCCCCTTCATCGGCGATTTCGCGCCCCGCGAGGATCTTGAGGAGCGTCGTTTTTCCCGCGCCGTTCGGGCCAATGAGGCCAATGCGCTCGCCGGCGCGCAGTTCGATGGAAAGATCGGCGAACAGGGAACGGTGACTGAACGATTTGGCGAGGCCGATCCCGCTGAGCAGGAGACTCATGCAAGCTTCCGAGAGTGGAGCGAAGCCGACACATCATCCTACGAGATTTCGGCGCCACTGAGGTGGCGCGAAGTGGTCTTCTGCATGTGTGTTCGGCACTTACAGCAACTCGTCGATCCGGTCCCGATCGTCGAGCAAGAATTGGGGTCGGCCAGTATGGTCCGGGAGGGTGGTTGCCGCATCAATGCCGAGCAGTGGTACAAGGTGGCGAGCAGGTTCCGCGGGGTGAACGGCTTGCTCTTGGCTCGGTCCGCATGGCGGGGCGGCGTGAGGTCGGCGACTCACTTCCCGCGGAGGCCGAACGGGGCGTGCGCCGGTCCGAGGTAAGCCGGATACTGGCCAAATGGGAGATTCGATTCCTGCACGAGTGTTACGTAGGGCGGCAACCCGCCGCTCTCGCCCGGGAGCAACCGGCTGACGACCGAGCCGAACGCGGGCCGATACAGCCCCGGCTTGAACCCTGTCGTCAACATTCGGCTGTCGTGGGAGCCGTTCGTTTCGAACCCCACGGATGATCGAGAACCGATCGGCGATCTTCGCCTGGAGCGGCAACAGTTCGCAGATGTCGATTCCAGGGACGTTGGTCTTGATCGGCTTGAACTCGCCGCGAATTTCGACCGGGGCCTCGGGCTTCATGTCGTACAGGTCGATGTGGCTTGGTCCGCCCGGCAGGTAGACGAAGATGACCGCCTTTTGCTAGGAGCCGCCCGCGCCGGCCCGCGCCTCCTGTCGGAGTATGTCGGCGAGGGTCAAGCCGCCGAGCGCGAGGGTGCCGGCAGAAAGAAAGTTGCGGCGGGAATGGCCGAAGCTGGACGGTGGTTTATCTGCCCAGAGAGTCAGGGTGATTCTAAACAGCGTCTTGCCGCCCTCGCGTTGCCAAGTCACGGTTCCTCCGTGCGCCGCGG
Organism: Urbifossiella sp.; assembly: GCA_035571955.1. Taxonomy (GTDB): domain Bacteria; phylum Planctomycetota; class Planctomycetia; order Gemmatales; family Gemmataceae; genus Urbifossiella. The sequence continues at coordinate 7,655 of DATNBQ010000315.1, forward strand.
CGGCCTGTCGCGCCACGGCCAGCCCCAGGCCGATTCCCTCTTCCTTGCCCGTCACGAACGGTTCGAACAACTTCGCGGCAATCCCTTCCGGTGGCCCCGGACCGGTATCGGCAACTTCGACGATTATGCCGGTCGCGGTTCGTTCCAGGGATACGCTTGCCGAGCCGCCGGGGCCAGCCGCTTCCACCGCGTTGCCGATCACATTGCTGAATAGGTGGCTCAATTGAGCCGGATCGCCGGTGACAGTCACGGGAACTTGTGGCGCTTCCCAGAACAATGTGGTACCCACGTGTTGGCATTGCGGCCGCAGCAGGTTTACGGCCTGGTCGATCAATTTCGCCGGATCGCAGCGCACCATCGCGGTTGGCGGCGGCTTGCCCAGGTCGAGGAATTGCCGGAGGTTGGCCTCGATGCGGGCCAGTTGCCGCAGGGCGACATGCAGGGGTTCGGGATCGGCATTCGGGTTCTCGGTTAAGTACACTTCCAGAGCGAGCTTGGCCCCCGAAGCGGCATTGCGCAGTTGGTGCGCCAGGCCGCCGGAGAACTGCCCGAGCACGCGGAGGCGTTCGTCGCGTTGGAGGGCTTCCTGAAACTCGGCGAGCCGATGGGCCATGTCGTTGACCGATTTGCACAGGTCCGTGAGTTCATCGTCGGTTCGCGGCAGCGGCATCGGTTGAAAGTCCCCGCCGGCGATGAGCCGCGTCCGCTGATCGAGGTCGCGGATGCGGCGTACCAGTCGCGTGCCAATGACGAGCGCGAGCCCGAGGGCGACGAGCCCCCCGACGAGGCCGAGTGCCAGCGTGGGGCGGACGGCATCGCGAACCGCCGTGCGGCGCAGCGATTCGGGATAAAAGATGTATAGGTCGCCGCCGCGATCGGGGTGCGGGCCGCGCAGGGGAAGCCGCAGGCAGCGATACTCCGCACCGGCCACCACTACCGGCGGCCCCAGGCGGCGCTCCTCGCTTTCCGCAAGCGACGCGATCGGCACATCGGGCGGGAGCGTCGGCAGCGGTTCGGGCAGCGTGGAAAGCTGCGGCCGATTCGGATGGACGAGCAAGAACTCGGCGCCCGAGAAGCCCTTCATCGAGTTGAGCACGGGCTGGGTCAGCGGGAACGTCGGCGGCACGGTGAGGGTGCGCGCGACGGCCCACTGCTGCGTGGCGAGCCGGCGCTCGGCGGTGGCCGCCGCGGCGCTGGCCGCCCACGCCGTCGCCGCCGCATCGCCCGCCAACAGCAGCGTCAACGGCAACAGCAACCGGTAACGCAAGGAAAGCCGCATAAGATGATTGTTGCAGAAATCGACGATTTCAAACAGCTGGCGAGCCGGGAGCGTGAGCGACCGGAGTGTATCAGGACTCCGGTCGCTCACGCTCCCGGCTCGCCAGGTGGTGTATTCGTCATTCGGAGCTTCTTACCATGCGATTCCATCAACTCGCGATCGCGATTCTGATCCTCGGGGGCACGGCGATGACGGCGATTTCCGATGAAGGGATGTGGCTGCTCAACGATCCGCCCCGCGAACTGCTCAAGAAGAAGTACGGCTTCGATCTCACCGACGCCTGGCTCAGGAACGCTCAACTCGCTTCCGTGCGGCTCAATAGCGGCGGCTCCGGCGGCTTCGTTTCCCAGGACGGCCTGCTCGTCACCAACCACCATGTCGCCGCCGATGCCGTCCAGAAGCTCAGCAAGGCCGGTTCCGATATGCTTGCGAACGGTTTCTATGCACCGACCCGCGACAAGGAACTGAAGTGCCCGGACCTGGAAATCAACGTGCTCCAAGAAATGCTCGACGCGACGGCGGAAGTGAACGCGGCCGTGAAGCCGGAGATGAAGGCGGGCGAGGCGTTCGCCGCGCGCCGGGCTGTCATGGCCGACATCGAGAAGAAATCGCTCGACGCCACCGGCCTGCGATCGGATGTGATCACGCTGTACAACGGCGGGCAGTACCATCTGTATCGCTTCAAGAAATACACGGACGTGCGGCTGGTGTTCGCGCCGGAGAGCGGCATCGCGGCGTTCGGCGGCGACGTCGACAACTTCGAGTACCCGCGCTTCGGCCTGGATGTCGCCTTCTTCCGCGCTTACGAGAATGGCGAGCCGGCCAAGACGCCGCACTTCTTTAAGTGGAGCGACACTGGGCCGAAGGAAAACGATCTCGTCTTCGTCACCGGCCACCCGGGCTCGACGCAGCGGCTCGAGACGCACGCCAAGTTGCAGCATCGTCGCGACATCACCTTGCCGTACACCCTGTACCGATTGCGAACTTTGGAAGCAGCCGTGACCCAGTTCGGCGAACAGAGCCCGGAGAACCGCCGCCGCGCCGCCACCGACCTGCACCGCGTCGCCAATGCCCGCAAGGCCTTCAGCGGCCAATACCAAGGGTTGCTCGATCCGAAAATCATGGAGCGGAAGCAGCAGGAGGAAGCGGGCCTGATGGCGAAGAGCGATTCGCCGGCGGCGTGGACGACCATCGCGGAATCGCAGCGGAAGTTCGCCGAATTCGAGAAGCCATACTCGCTTTTGGAAACCGGCCACGCCTTTTATTCGGAACTCTTCCACATCGCCCGGCACTGCGTGCGGATGGCCGACGAGTTGCCGAAGAAGTCGTCCGAGCGATTGCGCGAATGCCGCGATTCGAACCTGGAATCGCTGAAATTCGGCCTGTTCAGCCCAGCGCCGATTTACCGCGATCTGGAACGGACCAAGCTGACGGCATCCTTGACGTTCCTGGCCGAAAACCTTGGCGGCGAACATCCCATCGTGATAGCGGCGATGGCCGGAAAGAACCCGGCGGCCCGCGCCGAGGATCTGGTCGCCGGCACTCAGCTCCTGGGCCCCGCCGAACGCAAACGATTGGTCGAACGGGGCAAGAAAGCGATCGACGCCAGCACCGATCCGATGATCGTTCTCGCCAAGCTCGTGGATGCCGAGGCTCGCAAGCTCCGCACCCGCTATGAAACGGAAATCGAGGAACCGGAGCGACAAGCTTATGCCGCGATCGCGAAGCTCCGCTTCCAGGTATTCGGCAAGAACCTCGCCCCGGACGCTACCTTCACGCTGCGGCTGGCGTTCGGCGTCGCGACGGGTTACGAAGTGGCCGGTGAGAAGCTGCACTTTCACACGACGTTCGGCGGCGCCTTCGAACGCTCGGCGCTGCTCGGCGGAAAGGAGCCGTTCGAGTTGCCGGCCCGCTGGCGCGACGGCAAGGCCAAGCTCGACCTGGCCACGCCGTTCAACTTCGTTTCCACCGCGGATACCATCGGCGGCAATTCGGGAAGCCCCGTGCTCAACCGCGCCGGCGAACTCATCGGCATCAACTTCGACCGCAACCGCCACGGCCTGGTGCGGAACTTCGTTTATACGGACGTACAAGCCCGGCACGTCGCGGTGCATTGTCGTTCGGTGCTCGAAGCCCTGCGGAAGCTTTACGGCGCCGACCGCCTCCTCGCCGAACTGACGGGCAAGTGAAGCCATTGGCTTCACCATTCCCCACCTCGCGCGTCGCTGCGCGCTATACTGTCGGCATGGCTGCGATGTTTGCGAGGCCGCGCGTGGCGGAGCTAGTGTTCCGCCTTTACGATCGGTCGTTCCATCCCGAACTGTTCGATTCGTTCGCCTCGCGGAAACTCGAGCGCGGCGGCTACCGGCTCGCCGTCCACATCACGCCCAGCGGCCACATCCTCGATTGGTCCCACGGCGACGAACGCATCACCGAGGCCACCGTCACGGCGGACCAACTCGTTCCCGGACGGGGCCAGCGGCTCAGCCACCGCTTCGGCGGCTCGCGCGGCGGCCGCTGCGAAGTTCGCCCCGGATTGCGCTACCAAATTGGCACCCAGGTCGAAATCCTGACCCCCGAACTGTTCGAACAGGTTCATCACGAACTGCGCCGCGACGGCGAGCGCAAAGGGCTCCTGTTTCAGTTCCGCCCCGAGAACCGCCTGCGGCTCTCGCCCATCGGCGTCGTGATCGTCGAGGCGTTGCCGCAGTGCCTTGCGATTGCCGCTTTCCATACATTTCCCGAGGAATTCGCGGTGGTGAAGACGCAATCGCTGATCGAACGCGCGTGAGAACCGCCCGCCGAAAATCGCTACAAAGCAACAACGGAACCCTCCGCGGAGACAACATCATGCTTGCGACGCGTCGTTCGTTTTTGGCGACTTCGGCACTGGTCGGCGCGGGACTCACATCGCTGGCCGCGGATTCCCTCCGCACCCGGCCGCCGAAGCGCGCCAAGCCCGCCGAGAAAAAAATCGCCGTCGTCTGCTCCGTTTACTGGTATCTGTCGCACGCTTACCATATCGCTGGCCGCTTCCTCGATGGCTACATGGTCGGCGGCGAACACCACTTCCCCGAACAGGGCGTTGCCAGCATGTACGTGCAGCAACTCCGCAATGACCTGAGCCGCGGCCTCGCCAAGGAACACGGCTTCCGCCTGTCGCCCACCATCGAAGACGCCCTCACGCTCGGCACCGGCAAACTCGCCGTCGATGGCGTGCTCTTGATCTGCGAGCACGGCGACTATCCGTACAACGCGCGCGGCCAAAAACTCTACCCGCGCCACGAATACTTTCGAGAGATCGTCAAGGTCTTCGAGAAGTCCGGCAGAAGCGTGCCAGTGTTCTGCGACAAGCACCTCAGCTACGACCGAACCAAGGCCGCGGACATGGTGGCGACCGCGAAGAAGCTGGGCTTCCCGCTGATGGCCGGTTCCAGTTTGCCGGTGACGTGGCGGCAGCCGGAACTGGAATTGCCGCTCGGTTCGCCGATTCAAGAAGCCGTCGTCGCGTCGCGCGGCGAACTGGAAATCATGGGCATTCACGCACTCGAAACGCTGCAGTGCATGGCGGAACGCCGCTTCCCGGCGAGCGGCGATCGTAAGATCGCTGTTCCCAACCAGGGCGTGAAAGCGGTGACTGGCTTGCAGGGCGACGCGGTATGGAAGGCGGGCGACGACGGCCTGTGGTCGTGGGAGTTGCTGGAACACGCGATCGGCCGGAGCCCGTCGCGCAATGCCGGCGACGTGCGTTCCAATTGCCGCCGATTCCAGCGGCCGACCGCCTGGGGGAACTTCGTGCCCGGCCCCATTGCGTTTCACATCGAATATGCGGACGGCCTGAAGGCAACGGTACTTCAACTGGATGGCCACGTTGCCGATGAAACGTTCGCGGCGAAGCTGGCCGGCGAGAAGAAACCGGTCTCGACGCTGTTCTTCCTGCCGCCGCCCCCCGGCGCCGCCTTTCTCGAAGCACTGGCCTCGCACATCGAGAAGTTCATCAGCACGGGCAAGCCGCCTTACCCCGTGGAGCGGACGCAACTCACCGGCGGCATCCTGAGCTATGCCCTGGAATCGCGGGCCAGCGGCTCGAAGCGATTGGAAACTCCGGACCTGGCGATCCAGTATGCCGCACCGGCGGATAGCGGCTACATGCGCGGCCAGTACCGCCAACCCGTGAGGTGAGAGAATCGCTACCGGGATTCTCCTTTCGACCTCTTCCTCCTCGTGCGTGACGACCGCGATGGCGTATTCGTGTCATGCTTCGGCAACCGACGCCTATAGTCCTTACTTTTGCATGGATCCGAACAAAACACGCGGCGCTCCGAACGGCCATCGGTAAGAGGTACCTCGAACCAGTTACCGCACTCGCGGCAGGAACGGTAGACCTTGTTTGCCGCAACGGCTTGGGCAAATTGGAGCCACATCCCAGCGAGTAGGCTCGAGGGCACGATCTGTAGCACCATCTTTCCCCTATCTGTGTGGTAGAGGAGTCGTGGTGCTGCGTTACCATCTAATTGTGCGTTTATCCATTTCTGAATGATGAGCTGTGCGGCTGCACGAATGTCGTTCGGGAGTTCCATCCGTTCCAAGTCCTCGCGGGGCAGTGCGACGAAGCGCCGTGATGGGAACGGAACCTGATCTCTTGGCAGTTCAGGGTGGCTGTCAAAACCCCAGTTTGGAATCACTTTTGGTCTGCCGTCTGGTTCTACCTCTCCAGGGTTCCACCGAATGTACTTCTCTAGCCCTCGCCCGTCATCTTGATTGAGACGATCCCAAAGGCGCACAGCGTCCTTAAGCGCGTCAATTGCACCAGCCCAGTCACGATGCGTCTCCGCAGCAGCTGAAACTTGTCGCCCCGGTTCAGTAGGATGAGGCACGTTGAAAAAGGCGTCCGAAAGGCCTAGCCGCCCGTAATTGTTTGCAAACGCTAATATGGCCTCCCTATCGTTGACAGGCACGTCCGAAAATGTCCGGAATAGTGCAGGAAACATCCGCAAAGGAGAGTACGTCCGCTGCATGAACGTCAATCCTAGCGGGTTGCCGTCAGTGAGTGCCCATTCTTTCCTGGGTCTCGCGCCTGACGGATTGGCTTCGTACTTGTGCGCCTGTTCCCACCTGAATCCCGACGAAGGAACCCACCAACGGAAATGAAACACATCGACCTCGGGACGTGCGGGTTTGCTATCGGGAAGTTGCAAAGTCCCTGGCCGAGAACGATATTTTGGCTTCGACACTGCTGAATCACCATTTAAAGTGTTGGACACGGTAGACCAGTGTTGTTAACATTGGACATCGTATATCAGGAGGCCGGACGCACAAGATCAAAAAGGTCCGCAATGATCATTCCACTTGGAAAGAACGTCGCTCTTGCGATACTGGCTGTACTGAGCCCGAATGTATTGTTCGCGTTGGTAGCAATCGCATTCATCTGTGCGTGCACGATCCTTGCAGTGGTACATTTTTCGAGGTCAAAGAACTCATTCAGCCTCGATTTCTGGGGTTTTCGTGTGCGATGGGGTAAGGCTTCAGAAACGGACGACGAGTCTCGGTCGCACTTGAGTTAGGGCAAGACTATAATCACTCCAAGGTCCGCGAACACATAGCCGGTATCCATCCATGCGATTCGCATTTTCTCCGCTCCGCATACTACCAGCAGTGCTCCTTCTTTCCGTCTGTTCCAATCGGGTCATGGCAGCGCCGGTCGATTACGATCGCGAGATTCGCCCGATCCTGGCGACTTCCTGCTATGCCTGCCACGGCCCGGACGAGAAGGCCCGCAAGGCGGACTTTCGCATCGATCTCCGCGATGACGCCGTGAAATCCGGCGCGATCGTGCCCGGCAAACCCGCCGAAAGCACGATCCTGGAACGGATCACTTCCAGGGATGCGGATGAGGTGATGCCGCCGCCGAAGGCCAAGAAGCCGGCCCTGACGCCGGCCCAGGTGGAACTGTTCAAGCGGTGGATTGCCGAGGGGGCGAAGTATTCGGAACACTGGTCGTTCGCGAAATTGACGCGGCCGCCGGTACCCGAGGTTCGCGGCGCGCGAAACCCCATCGATCACTTCGTCCTCGATCGCTTGAAGAAAGAGGGCTTGGCGCCGAGCCCGGAAGCGGATCGCCGCGTGTTGATTCGCCGGCTGTCGTTCGACCTCACCGGCTTGCCGCCGAACCCGGCCGAGGTGGATGCGTTCGTCAACGACAAGTCGCCGGACGCCTACGAGAAGCTGGTGGAACGATTGCTGTCTTCGCCGCACTACGGCGAACGCATGGCCATGTGGTGGCTCGATCTCGTCCGCTTCGCCGACTCCGCCGGCTACCACAGCGACAACGAAATCCACGTCACGCCGTACCGCGAATGGGTCATTCGCTCGTTCAATGCGAATCAGCCGTTCGACCGCTTCACCATCGAGCAACTGGCCGGCGATCTGCTGCCGAAGCCGACGATCGATCAGCGCGTGGCGACGGCTTACAACCGCTTGCTGCAAACCACGGAGGAGGGCGGCGCCCAGGCCGCGGAATACGTCGCCAAGTATTCTTCCGATCGCGTTCGCAATTTCGGGCAGGTATGGCTCGGCGGCACCATCATGTGCTCCGAATGCCACAACCACAAGTTCGACCCGTACACGCAGAAGGATTTCTATTCGATCGCGGCATTCTTCGCGGACGTGCAGGAAGCGGCTTTGGGCCGCCGCGAGCCGGGGATGCCAGTGCCGAGCGCGGAACAGGCCGCGAAGTTGAAGTCGTTGGAAGCAGCCGCGAAAACGGCCCAGGCGGCCCTGGACGCGGCCGTCAAGAAGTTCGCCGGCAAGGACGACGCGTTCGCGGACGTTGGGAAGTGGCCAGTGCCCAAGTTGCCGAAGAAGAAGGCCGATCCGATCGCCGAGGTGAAGAAACTCCTGGAAACGCCAGCGGCCAAGCGCACGGCGGCACAAAACGACCGCTTGCAGGCCATCGCCCGCGATTACGCACCGACTTTGAAGAAAGAGCGCGACGCCGTGGCCGCGGCGAACAAGGCCGTCGCCGATTTTGAAAAAGGCATCCCGCGAACTCTGGTCACCACGTCCGCTTCGCCGCGAACGGTGCGCATCCTCGCCCGCGGCAACTGGCAAGACAAGAGCGGCGATGTGATGCTGCCGGCCACGCCGGGCTTCTTGCCGCCGCTGCCGCCGCTTCCCAAAGGCCAGAAGCGCTACTCGCGCCTGGACCTCGCCAGGTGGACCGTATCGCCGGATAACCCGCTGACGGCCCGCGTCGCCGTCAACCGCCTGTGGAAGCTCTTCTTCGGCTACGGCATCGCCCGTTCGCTGGAGGAATCCGGCACGCAGGGACAACTGCCGACGCACCCGGAACTGCTCGACTGGCTGGCCACCGAGTTCATGGCGAGCGGGGGCCTTAAGGCCCCTGATTCTCCACAAGGTCCACAGAATCAGAGGGCTAACGCCCCCCGCTCGCCCTGGAATATCAAACACCTCGTCCGCTTGATGGTGCTCTCCAGCGCCTATCGGCAATCGTCCGTGGAGACGCCGGCCTTGCGCGAGCGCGATCCGTTCAACAAACTGTTCGCCCGGCAATCGCGGTGGCGGCTCGACGCCGAGTTCGTCCGCGACAACGCACTGTCAATCGGCGGCCTGCTGAGCCCGACCATCGGCGGCGACAGCGTCAAGCCGTACCAGCCCGCTGGGTACTGGTCCGCCTTGAACTTCCCCACCCGCGAGTGGCAAAAGGACGCCGGCGAAAAGACCTATCGCCGCGGCCTCTACACGCACTGGCAGCGGAGCTTCCCGCACCCGGCGATGATCGCCTTCGACGCCCCGAGCCGCGAGGAATGCACCTGCGAACGGCCGCATTCCAACATCCCGCAGCAGGCACTGGTGCTTCTCAACGATCCGGAATTCGTGGAAGCGGCCAAGGCATTCGCGGCGAAGTCGTTGGCCAGCGGCCCGGACGATGCCGCCCGAATCGCCTGGGCGTTCGGGAAAGCCACTGGCCGCAGTCCGAAGGGGTCCGAGGCGAAGATTCTGCTCGGCGTCCTGGCCAAGCACCGCGCGGAATATGCCGCCAGGCCGGATGACGCCAAGAAACTGCTGGCCATCGGTGAAGCGAAAGTGCCCGCGGGGATGAACCCGGCCGAACTGGCCGCCTGGACCAACGTGTGCCGCGTGATTCTGAACTTGCACGAAACCATCACGAGACAATAGGAACCCAAGCCCACCCACGGCCGTGGGTGGGCATTTTAACCCACAGTACACTCATGAACCCGATCACTCTGTTGCAGCGCCGGACGTTCCTCGGACAATCGTGCCGCGGGCTCGGGGCGCTGGCGCTCACGTCGCTGTTCCAGCGGCTCGACGCCGCCGGAACGCCGGGGATTCTCGCCAAGCCGCACCATGCGGCCAAGGCCAGGCGCGTCATCTTCCTGGTCATGGCCGGCGGCCCGAGCCACCTCGAACTGTACGACAACCGCCCCGTGCTCGCCAAAATGAACGGCAAGCCGATGCCCGAATCGATCACCAAGGGGCAGCCGATCGCCCAGCTTCAAGGGGCGAAGCTGAACTGCCTCGGGCCGCAATGGGGCTTCAAAAAGCACGGCAAGGGCGGCATCGAACTCAACGAACTGTTCAAGCACCTTCCCGAAGTCGCGGACGATCTTTGCGTCGTCCGGTCGATGAAGACCGAAGCGATCAACCACGACCCGGCCCACACCTTCATGAACAGCGGTTCGTCGGTATCGGGCCGGCCGAGCATGGGCAGCTGGATCACTTATGGCCTCGGTTCGGAAACGGAGGACTTGCCCGGGTTCGTGGTGCTGACGTCGAGCCGCGGCGGGCAGATGCAGCCGATCGCGTCGCGGCAGTGGTCCGCCGGGTTCCTGCCCGGCAAGTTCCAGGGCGTGCATCTCCGCGGCCAGGGCGACCCCGTGCTCTACCTCACCAGCCCGCCCGGCGTCGACCGCGCCAAGCAGAAGGACGTGATCGACGCGGTGAGCCAACTCAACCAACTCGAGAATGCCGCCGTCCACGATCCCGAGATCGCGACGCGGATCTCGCAGTACGAACTGGCGTTCAAGATGCAGGCCAGCGTGCCAGCCCTCATGGACCTGGCCCAGGAACCGAAGACTGTCCTCGAAAGCTACGGGGTGAAAGGGGCCGATGGCTCGTTTGCCGCCAACTGCCTGCTCGCTCGCCGGCTCGCCCAGAAAGGCGTCCGCTTCATTCAACTGTACAACCGCGACTGGGACCACCACGGCGGCGTGAAGGAAGGCATTCGCCAGAAGATCGAGGAGATCGACAAGCCCTGTGCCGCCTTGATTAAAGACTTGAAGCGGCTCGGCATGTTCGAGGATACGCTGATCGTTTGCACGGGCGAGTTCGGCCGGACGCCCATGTCGCAGGGTGGCAGCGGCCGCGACCACCACATGAAGGGCTTCTCGCTGTGGCTGGCCGGCGGCGGCATCAAGGGCGGCGTCACCCACGGTTCCACGGACGATTTCGGCTACCACGCCGCCGAGAACGTCGTCGAGGTCTTCGACCTCCACGCCACCATGCTGCACCTGCTCGGCGTCGATCACGAGCGGCTGACGTTCCGCTTCCAGGGCCGCGACTATCGCTTGACGGACGTGCACGGGAAGGTGGTGAAGCCGATCCTGGCGTGAAGTAAGATGAGCTTGCCGATCCCCTTGCCGAGGTTCTTATGAATGCGATTGCCACTCCGCCCGCGCTCACCCCGGAAGATTTGCTGCTCATGCCGGACGAGGGCCAGGGCTACGAACTGGTTCAAGGGAAGCTCCGGGAGCTGCATATGAGCAAGGAATCGAGTCGAATTGGGGGTGAAGTCTTTTTTCATTTGCGGCTCTTCTGTCGCCAGATGCAGGCCGGCTGGGTATTCCCCGAGGGAACGTCATACCGCTGCTTCCCCAATGATCCCCAGGGCACACGGCGCGCGGATGCCTCCTTCATTTCCACCAGCCGTATGCCCGTCGAAACTTACGAAGACGAAGGGCATATCACGCTGGCCCCGGATTTGGTGGCGGAAGTGATTTCGCCCAACGATTTGGCCCAGGAAGTTGAAGAGAAGATCGAAGATTGGCTGGGCGCGGGCGTCAAGATCGTCTGGGTGGTGAATCCGGAGCAGCATACGATTCGAGTCATTCGCAAGGATGGCGGGTATGCCTTTCTTCGCATGGGGGACACGTTAACCGCCGAGGATGTGCTGCCGGGGTTTTCGTGTCCGGTTGCCGAGTTGTTCAAGAAGCCGGGCGCCGTATAAACCGGGTTACTTCCAATTCCGCACTTGAAGTTTCAAATCGAGCGAATCCGGGCTGGTGCAACGCGACGACTGGAGTGCCGGCCCGTTCGCGGGCACCCATTCGGCGTAAATCCTACCGGTCCGCTGGCGGGGCGATGCACGCCAGCAGCAGTGTTGGACGGATATCTCGCGCTCCGCGAGGAACTCACTCGACATTGCGGAAGAGCGGCGCGATCATGCGGGTCATCACATTCATTGCCGTGCCTGCAACGAACATATCCGCCGTCGCGAGCTGTGGCTTCAACGATAGCGACATCGCCAGATAGGTCGGTTCGCCCTTCACCGGTTTGACGCTGCCGATCTGCGGGAAGGCGCCGCCCGGAATGAACTGCGACATCGTCTTCACCTGGTTGACCATCATGGTCACGATCGTCGCCGTTTCGAGCATCATCACCGCGGAAAGCTCCTTGGGCAGGTTCTTGCGGGCCAGTTCGAACCCCTTATCCAGGCCGACGGCTTCCTTCGGATCGAGCGCTTCGGTGAGCAACTTCTTGGCCGCGGCCCAGTCGGCCGCCATCAGTTGAACCACCACCTTACCGTTCGTGCCGACCCAGAGCGTCGTCTTCTCTTTCATGAGCCGCTTGAACTGGTTCAGGGCGGCCTCGCGGGCCGCTTCGGGAAGCGCTTCCACAGCGGCGGCGAAGTCGAAGTTCAGCTTGATCTCGGAGAAGGTGAATTCGCGGTAGGTCGCGGCCTTGTCCGTGATGTCCGGCTTCTTCTTGAGCGCGATGCTGGAAATCTTGCCGCCGGCCGACATGGCTGAGTAAAGGTCGACGAGCGCGGTCGCGGCCCGGCCTGGCTCCTTGTACATCGACAGCGTGATCGATTGTTGCGGCGGGGTGGATGCGGAGAATTCGCCTTGCCGGCCGGCCGCCGCCAGCTCGGTCTGCAATTTCGCGATCCGTTCGGCCCCCTTTTCGTCGTCGTCGGCCGCCGCGAATTCCTGGGAGAACTTCTTGAACAGGTCGGCGAACTTCTTACCAAGGTGCGAGCCGCTGTAACTTCCTTGCCCGCGCGGCAGCTTTCCCAGCTCGGCGAGGTCGGAAGGCTTCTCGGCTTTGAGCAAATCGGCGCTCTGCGTCTCGTCCGCGAAGCGGATCTGCCCGCGAAGATTGAGCCCCTGCGGCCGGAACTCGGCGGCGATCACGAGCCCCTTGGAATCCTCGATGATCTGGAAGATGCCGCCGACCATGATTTTGCCGGCTTCGAGTTGCTGCTTGCCGAGGCCGGGAATGGCGCCTTGGGCCTGACCGATTCCGAGATCGATGAGCATCTTGAACTGGCGAATCTGGGCGCCGTAAAGATCGTTGATGGCGTCCATGTTGACGTAAAGGGAAACGTCGCCGGCGAGGAACGAAGCGGAAAGCTCCGTGCCCATGGCGCCAGATTGCGCCGGGTTGAACTTGCCGGCATACAGTTCCGCCGTCTCCTTGTTCGGCGTGACCGCGGCGTACCCCTTTAGTTCTATGAGGTAAAGCGTGGCATCGTTGCCGCCCGCGCTCGCTTTGAACGATTCGATTCCCTTGCCGGCTTGCTCCAGGCTCTTTTGCTCATCCTTGCTCAAAAGCGTGGTCTTGAGCTCCTTGTAGCTGGTGGCAGGGACGAGTACGGCGAGGGCCGGCGTATCCTCGGTGAGCGTGGCGAAGTCGTGCACCACGAGGAAGAGCCGGCCGTCTTTCGGCACGGCGTCGAGCTTGCGGCCCTGCAGCAGTTTCGCGAACCCGTCGTCGGCGGCCTTTTTGACCTGCTTGGCTTCGGCGGCCGGCAGAGCTTCGAGCATCTTGCCGAGCCGATCCTTGACGCGTTCGACGCCGTTGACCTGAACGACGAGCGGCGCCTTGGCCGGGTAGGGCAGGGCGATGTTGACGCCGGCGGGGGCGGCGAGGGTTTGGCCGGCCACGGCCAAACCGAACGCGGCGACCAGGAACAGGGATCGGAATCGGCCGGCCATGGGTGTTCTCGCAGCGAGGTGGAGTTGGGCGCTAGTAACATACCGCCGGCCCCGGCGGTTGGTTTCATAATAGTCGCGGCGGCAATGCAGGCGAGATGGCGCATTCGCCGACTGGAGAGCGCTTCGCTGAATCCGCGTCGCGGCTATTGACAGTATTCAAACTAAAGAGATCGAGCCAACCAGCCCCACGCCTCTCCCCGCTGGGGAGTGGCCGCAATCTCGCGCCAGCGAGATTGCGGGTGAGGGGTCTTGTTACACCAATTCTGCCCCTCACCCGGTTTGTTCGCTTCGCTCGCAAACCACTGTCTCCCCAGCGGGGAGAGGGTCAGAATGGCTGGTTGGCTCGATGTCATTACATTGATGACCGTCAGTACTCCAAATTGCCGAGTTTGCCATCCCCCGCTCTGTCGCCCCGCATTCCGGTTTCTGTCATTTTGGGCGAACTCATCTGCCGATACCGGCTGTACCGATCGCAACAATCGTGAGGATGGGACCAGTTATGGAAGCGCGACGGCAGGGTCTTCGCTCGCGGCCACTGCTGGCGGGTTTGGCGGCGTCGGCGCTGTTCGCCGCGGCCGGCCCCGCTTGGGCTCAGCCCGCTCCGGCTGCGTTTCCCCTGGCCGACGCCGCAGCTAACGAAGAAGCCATCGAGATTTACTACGGCACGGCGAAGCGGGCGCCGGTTCATATGCCCGCGCCCGCCGCGCCCGTGATTCAAGCGTCCGCGATCGAGCCGGCCAAGGAACAGCATTCCGCTGTGGCATTCACCGAAGCGATGCACAGCATCCGCGATGGCACGCGCGAGGTTTCCGCTGCCGCGGTCGGCGTGCTCGGCAGCGTCGGCGAACGGATGAAGCAGGCGCTTCCTTCGCGGCAGATCGTGCTGGCCAGCTACGCCATGCCGGCGCCGCCATCTCCCGCGATTCCGCCGATTACCGTTTCAAGTCCTGCGGCGCAGCAACCGCAGATCGTCGTGGTGCATGAACCGGCAGCGAAGACCGCAACCGAAACGGCGCGCGGCTTGACCCTGAGCTTCGAAACGCTGGCGGCCTACTGCGTCGGCCTCTTCGGGCTGATCGTGGCCGCAATGTTCTGGGCCCGCGGTTCGCGCAAGTCCCTTGTCCCGGCGTTGGCAACGGTGACTCCCACGGTCCACGCCGAAGCGCCGCTCGATCCGAATGCCGTGCACCTGATGGGCAAGTACAACGCCGGGCCGCTGCCGGAATCCGCCGAGAGGTTCGAAATCGGGCCGACGTTTCAGGATGCTCAGCAGCAGAAGAAGCAAGTGCAAGCGGCCAACGATGTCGCCGCGGTCGAGTTCCTGCTGCAACAGAACCTGGAACTGCTGGCCGCGTTAAATCCGGACGCCGCCGGTATCACTGTACAAACGGACAAAGAAGGGTTCGCGATGCCGGCGCCGGCGTGAGTGAACCACAGCACAGGCAGGAATGCCTGTGCCACCAGGAAAGAATGCGGTTACAGGGAGGCTTTCCATGGCGACGGGCAACCCGGTATACGTGGGGATGGACCTGGGCACGTTCAAGACATCGGTGGCCAGTTCCACGGGCTATCGCGATGCCTTACCGACCTCCGTGGGGTGGCCGAAGGACCACATCGCGCGGACCATGCTCGGCCGCGACGTGGTGTTCGGCAAGGACATCGCCGAGCATCGCCTCGCACTCGATGTCGTCCGGCCGTTCGAAAAAGGGGCCTTGAAATACGTCGATGCGGCCGCCGCCGGCATGACCGCCACGCAGGTCGAGAAGCACGCCCTCGCCACCAAACTCGTCATCGAATACTCCGTGGCGACCGTGCAGCCGGACAAGGATCGCCCGGTTTACGGCGTGATCGGCGTACCGTCGCGGGCCAGTATGAAGAACAAGAAGTTCATCATGGACGCCGCCGCCGGGGCCTTCGACGCCGTTGCCATCGTCTCCGAACCGTTCACGATCGCTTACGGCATGAACCGGCTGAGCGACGCGCTGGTCATCGACATCGGCGCCGGCACCATCGACATCTGCCCGATCTACGGCGTTTACCCGTCGGATGAAGAGCAGATCACGCTGTCCGTGGGCGGCGACGCCGTCGACGAGGAATTTGAGAAACGCTTGAAGTTGAAGTATCCGACGGCGCAGGTGACGCGCAACATGGTCCGCGAGTTGAAGGAGCGGCACGGCTTCGTCAACGAACTACACGATGCGGCCGTGGTCAGTTTGCCGGTCGCGGGGAGGCCGACGCAACTGGACGTAACCGAGCCGCTCAAGGCGGCGTGCATGACGATCGTCGGACCGATCGTGGAGGCCGTTCGCGGGCTGATCGGCCGCTTCGATCCCGAATTCCAGCAACGGCTGCGGCACAACATCATCCTGGGCGGCGGCGGAAGCCAGTTGAAGGGGCTCGACCGCGTGATCGAGGAATCGCTGAAGGAATACGGGGGCGCCAGGGTGACCCGCGTAACCGATGCCACGTATGCAGGGGCCGTCGGCGCCTTGAAGTTGGCGATGAGTATGCCGGCTCACGGTTGGACGGCACTGAAGAGCCACCCGAAGAAAGCAGTTTAGCCGCGAGGCGGAGCAGAGCCGAGCGCGACTCGCAGTCGGGATCCATTAACGAGGACCAAACATGTTCGTTTCGATGCGTCGCGGGAAGTGGTTGGCGGCAGTCGCGAGCGTGGCTGTGGCTGGCGCCGCGTCGGCCCAGGCGCCGGTGCGCGCGGTGTACGTGAACTCCCAGGACGGCAAGCCGGGAGTTTACACGGTAACGGGCATCGCCCCGCCGGATAAGTTGCCGCCGATCGCCGCTCCCGTCGGCCAAGCGCCGATCGCCCTTCCGCCGGGCCCGCTCGTGCCGGGCCCGCTCGTGCCGGGCCCGCTTCCCCCCGGCGCGATGCCGCATCCCGGCTACTATCCGACCGCGCCAGCCATCGGCACCCCCGTCAATTGCCCCACGGGGCACTGCGGCCATGGCGGCAAGCATGGCGCCACGTCTTACTGGACTTGCCTGTGGACCCCGGCGACCGTGCCGCCGCCGCTCGGCGCCAGCGTCCGCGGCGCCTTCGATATGCAGCGCGACAACGCCCTCGGCGAATACTTCGTCATTTACCGTGAAGACTGGCTCGATGCCACGCTCTCGTTGAACGTGCATGGCGCCCGACATCTCGATGGCATCGTTCGCCGACTCGGCATCGTCGGCGCTCCGGTGAAGCTGGAACCGACGGGGAACCCGGCCCTCGATGCCCAGCGAATGACGGCGATCGTGGAACAGATGGTGCAGGCCGGTGTGCCGCCGCTCGAAGCGGGCCGCCGCGTGGTTTATGGCACCACCCGCGCGGAAGGGCTCCGCTACCACGATATCGATGCCCTGTACAACCGCACGGGCGGCACCGGCGGCTCGAACTACGGAGGCGGAGGCGGCTATGGCGGCATGGGCGGCGGCATGGGAGGATTCGGCGGAGGCATGGGCGGATTCGGCGGCGGATTCGGAGGGGGCATGGGCGGCTTCGGGTATTGACAATATCGCGCCAAGAAAGCTGCGGCGCGGCCAACCTGAGATTCTTGCCTCATCGCCGCAGCAGGAATTCCTTGCTGTTCACAAGTGCCCAGAGCACGTCTTCCCAGGCTTTGCGGCGATTGGCGCTGCCGCCGACGTAGCCCAGGAGCTTCGTCGCTTCCGCTCCGGTCGGCGGGCGGCACAGCGCTGCCAGGTAAAACGCATCGAGCATCTCTGAATCCGATACGTTCGCTTCCATCATTTTGCCGATGCGGTTGTCCGGGTCGCGGATCATCGCATTTTGCAGGTCGCCCGTAATCATCTGGAAGGCCTGCAACAGGCCGGGATCGTCGTTGCGTTCGCACTCGCAAGTGAGCAGGCGATCGGGTTTGCCGAAGGTGCGGAGGAAGCGTTCGCCCATGCTGTTGGGTGCTCGGCGGCCGCCGTTGGAAGCGGGGGCCGGGGCCGGAACCTGATTGGCACGGAGTCCGCGCGGATAGCCCGTGAACGGCGCGGCCACGTCCGTCACTTGCGACAGAGCGTCGAGTAATTGTTCTGCTTCCAGCGGCGCCACGACCGCGTGCGAATAGTGCAAGTCGTCGCT